>CAYTIA010000006.1:0-52369 GCA_964437755.1 uncultured Pseudomonadales bacterium
TTGGACGATGCTTCTCCCCTTACCACTGAACCAACCACTCTTAATTTCACACCTTCAAAAAGTTTAGGATGTTTTTGCCTTAGTTTGGATTCGAAACGCTCAAACCACAGCTTTCTTAAAGATGATTGATTTTCGGAATCTGAATCTGATGGTCGTAGTTTTCCCAATGGGTTTCTGTATTGTTCTTTCACTAAGCTCATTATTCAATAATAATTCTCAATTGACAACTTTTCTAAAAGGTATTAAATATATGAATATGAATTCATATAAATGTTGCACTCCGGGCTCACCTCAACTAAATAACATCACATCATTATCAAAATTATTAACCTTTATTGGCAAAGAAAGTAAGCTACAAATACTATGCCTACTTAAAGAGAATGAGCGTTGTGTTTGCGAGTTGCTTGAATGTTGCAAGATGTCACAAAGTTTAATCTCTCATCATTTAGCTGACTTAAAAAAAGAGGGCTTGGTAGCAAATCGCAAAGAAGGTCGTAAATCTTTTTACTCTCTCACAAAAAAGGGGCAAGAGATTATCGTGAAAATTTTTTCAATTGATTTATTAATCTAATAATAATTAGCAAAAAAACAAAATATGAAAATTCAAGTCTTAGGATCAGGTTGTCCAACCTGTCAATCACTTCATCAGTTAGTGCAAGATGTTGTAGTAGAACAATCATCTACTGCCGAAGTCGAGTATCTATCTGGAGCTGATGGTGTTCAAAAAATAATTGAGTTAGGGGTGATGGGCAGTCCGGTTTTAGTAATAAACGATAAAGTGGTTGCCACAGGAGTAATTTCTAAAGAAAAAATCACCCAGTTAATTAATCAGGCTGAAAAGTAAACATGGATCAAACAATAAAACTTTTAAAAAAGAATTGGGCATTGCTCTTACTGTTTTTTTCATACTTGGTCATTTTTCTATGGCAACAGCAAATTGGGGAACTTTTATCAAATACTGAGCTTAAGTTATTAATCGGCGACTCAATTTATCAAGGCTGGCTTGGACTAGTTGACTATTTGCAAGCCCATGTTTTGTTTTGTTTAATCCCAGCATTTTTTATTGCCGGTGCTGTAAATAGTTTAATCAGCTCTCAGACAATCTTTAAATACTTTGGAGCTCAAAGTAAAAAATGGCTAGCTTACTCAATTGCCTCGGTAAGTGGCTTTTTAGTACAAGTTTGCTCCTGCACCATTTTGCCACTGTTTGCCGGAATTTGGAAAAAAGGCGCCGGTTTGGGAGTAGCCACTACATTTTTGTATGCTGGGCCGGCCGTCAATCTGTTGGCTTTAATCCTGACGGGGCAAAGACTTGGTTGGGATTTTGCTATTTTTAGATTTGTAGTGTCAATTATTTTTGCCATCACCACTGGTTTAATTATGGAGCTTGTTTTTAAAGACGAAAATCAAACAAAAGCAGAAAGTTTAGCAACTGTCGCAAATAACGAGATTTCAATAAATGGCAAAAAATCAAAGATCTTTTGGATAAACTTACTGGCTATCTTGATAGTTGGCACCGCTCCCATTGAGTCTTCAATAAAAAGTACTGTTGTGTATTTACTCTCTGGTTTACAACTTATCCTTTCTTTCTCATGGCTTTCAAAAAATGATCGAGAAAACTGGTGGACAGAAACAACCAAATTCTTCAATCAAATTATCCCTTTATTGCTAGTAGGTGTATTTATTGCTTCATTCTTGACTAATATGATTCCACAAGACAAATTTCAGGAGATTGCTGGTCAAAACACACTACTAACTAACTTTTTAGCAGTGCTATTTGGCGCTATCGCCTACTTTCCTGCTTTGGTTGAAGTGCCAATCGCCGAGAATTTCTTAAGATTGGGTATGAATAAAGGGCCACTTATGGCTTATCTGCTTTCTGATCCTGTTTTGTCATTGCAAGGACTGTTGATTATCCATAAACTAATTGGTACCAAAAAAACACTGGTTTATGCTTCAACAGTTGTAATATTAACTACCTTGGCCGGATTAATTTACGGAGGACTCTAAATGAAAAAATATTTGAGACCCTTAATTATATTACTAGCTATTGGAGGATTTATATTTTTTATTTCAAAATCCGACAACAAAAAACAAGTATCAACTGCACAAGTTGCCACAGTGAATAGCGACGCTCCCACTTCAACAACTCCCTCAGAAACATTGGCTGTTAGCGATGCTGATCAAATAGTTATAGTTCATTTTCACGGCACAGTACAATGCTGGTCTTGTATCGAGTTGGGGAAACTAGCTAAGGCGACTATTGAGGAAAGATTTCAGCCAGAATTAGCTGACAAAAAAATCATTTTTCAAGAAATCAACGGGGAGCTACCTGAAAACAAAGAAATAGTACAACTCTATCAAGCTAGAGGCTCATCACTATTTATCAACGCTATTAAAGACGATCAGAATCACATTCGTGAAGAAGTAAAAGCCTGGCAATTAATATCTCAAGAGGAAAAGTTTAAGGATTATCTTGAAAAAGAAATAAGAAAATTATTGTAAATTAAGGTTCGTCAAAAATAGGAGTCTCATGGAATTAATCAATCAACTTTTAGAATCGACCACAGTTCCAATATTGGTGGCCTTCTTAATTGGAATATTAACCTCAATTAGCCCCTGCCCACTGGCAACTAATATTAGTGCTGTGGCTTTTATCTCCAAAGAGATTTCTGATTCAAAAAGAGTACTTTTGAATGGTATCTATTATACTTTGGGAAGAATATTTACCTATACGTTATTAAGCTTTCTGATTAGTCTTGGTGTTTCCAGCTTTTCAATCGCTTCAATCTTTCAAAAATGGGGAGATAAGGTTTTAGGCCCACTGTTAATTATCCTGGGCTTAATTATGCTCGATGTCATCAAAATACATCTAAAAACAGAAAACTCAAAAATTAATGATCTCAAAAATCAATTATCGAAAAAAGGTTACTGGGGATCATTTGCTCTAGGAGCAATGTTTGCCTTAGCTTTTTGTCCTTACAGTGGAGTTTTGTTTTTTGGATTATTGATACCGTTAATAGCTTCTTCTGCTACCGCTCTAGTACTAGCACCAACTTTTGGCCTTGCCACCGGGCTTCCGGTAATTCTTTTCTCACTCGTATTAACCTTTGGTGTAAAACAGTTTGGGCAGATATTTAAGCTCACCCAAAAACTTGAGTTCTATGTTAGAAAAATCGTTGCGATAGTGTTACTATTAACCGGCACTTATTATTTGAGATTTTTAATTATGATTATTTTCCGTCAGTTAACAACAAAATAATCAAAAAAGGGTTTCAAGGGAAATTACCTTTGATGCGACACTAACAAAATACTTACATTTTAAAATACAGTTTATATGTCAAATGAACTCTGTCAAAAGTCATCATACAGTAATAAATCTCTATTGTTTTTTTTAATTGCAATCGGAGTAATTGTTGGTAGTTTTTTTTGGACAAGAGGTTCGGCCAAAAGCATCGATCAAACAAACACTAATCTCATAACTTCGGCAAAACTTATCGTAGGCTATTGCCCTACAATGAAGGCTTATCTTCATCTTCTAGATCAACAAGCTTATGAATTTATTATGTTGCCATCATCGGCACTAGTGTTAGAACAGCTTAAATTAAATAAGATCGATCTAGCTTTGATTGGAAGAAAAGCAAAAACTCAGGAATTAAGTCATAATACTCAAGAGCAACTACTTATCGATGGTTATGTACTAATAGGAATAGAAGATAAAACAATTGAAGCCGACCAGCTTTCTAATTACATTATTCATTCTTATCTACCAAGTAATGAGCTTGCTAACTTGTTCGCGAAAGAACAAACAATTGTTAAACATGATTATCTGCAATCTTCATTAAAGCAAATATCTACTCAAAATGATCTAGCAATACTTAAATGGTCAGAGTATGATGAATCATTGTCACTGGTGACACCGGTTGTTGATCAGACAAAGGTTCTCTCATTTCGCTCTCCACATCTGTATTACTCAAAAGAGATCGCTAATGACATACAACTAGCTAACAATCAAGATGAAATCTAAACAACAACAAATATTTACCATCGTTTTAATACTAATCATCACAGGACTAATGGGATACGTGATTATCAATCCAACATCAAAAAAAAACAGCGTGGAACCAACACAAACCAGCCAAGTCACCTCCTCAACATCAGAAAGAGCTCCAGCTCTAACTGAATCAGGAATTATTATCTACTACGGCATTACTTGCCCTTACTGCAAAGATGTTGATGAATGGATAGAAAAGAATAATGCTGAAAATTTTTTGGAGATCGCTCATAAAGAAGTGTATCAAAACAAAGATAACTCAAATGAGCTAATGCAAGTAGCAACCAGCTGTGGATTAAATATAAACAACGTAGGTGTACCCTTTATGCTAGCCAACGGTCAGTGTTACTCTGGAAAGCTTGAAATTATCGATTACCTACAACAACAGCTAGAGAAAGTAAAAAATGAAGAAAATTAATCAACTTATTATTGCACTTGGTAGCATCTTTTCTTTGTCGATTTTATTTCCTGTACCTACACAAGCCGTCTGTCCCATTTGTACCTTTGCAGTCGGAGCCGGACTTGGCATTTCACGCTGGCTAGGGATTGATGATGCAATTACCGGCTTATGGATTGGCGCTTTAGCCACTTCAAGTGGCATGTGGTTTGGAGACTGGCTAAAAAGTAAAAAGGTGGGTTCAAATATCTTACTCACCATCAACTATTTTTCATTTCATATTTTACTTATTCCAACTTTATATCTGTTAAAGATAGCTGGAAATCCGTTTAATACTCTCTGGGGAGTTGATAAGATTATTCTTGGAATAATCTTTGGCTCAGTCGCTTTTTTCTTAAGTGTAGTCACCGACAGAACTATCAAAAAGAATAATAATGGAAAAGTGCTAGTTTATTACCAAAAAGTTATTCTTCCAATGTTTTACCTCTCAATCTTAAGTTTTATTTTTCACTTAATTACCAACTAACAGATTATAAAAATGGCAAAATCAAACAAAAACACCAGTAAAATCTCTGATCTTGAACTACAAAAATTCATGGATAAAGTTAAAGAAGCCGAGAAGGGTCACAAGCTCGATCTTTCATCTGATGAAGACCTCTCGATCGGCATCATGAATCTTATCTCGATCGAGGAGCATTTTTTCTTCACCTATAACAAAACCAAAAACACACATTATTTAGATCTTCTCAACGAAACCAGAGAAATGAGAAAAGATCTACTAAAAAGAATCATTAAGGACTATGAGGGAGAAGTCTGGTGTATCAGCAAACATTTATTAGCTGCCTCAATGAGAATGATGGAGGTTGGCACCAAAGCTCTAACTAAAGGAGATAAAAAAGACGCTCAAGATTTTTTCAAAAAAGGTTATCAACTATATAGTCTTTTTTGGGGACTAAATTTAGGAGTAGTCAAAACAGAGAAACTCAAAGATAAAAAACCGGATGAGCTTGAGTATCTATCTGAAGATAATGAGCCACAAGTAAAAGCCAAGGCTAGTTTTTTTGAGAAGATGGGCGAGTTGGTAAAAAAAGCGGTGGACTGTTGTAAGGAGTAAGCTTCTGTGGCTAAGTAATAAACATTCCGATAGTAAAGATTTATTTAGCTTTTCTCATCAATCCTCCTGTAGATTTTTTATCCCCAACCCCCCTCATTAACATTGATCTATAACTATTCCTTATCATTACTCTTTCATCATCGGAAATTCCTCTTCCCTGAAGGTAAATTGACTCAAGAGCCTGCATCGCTGACCTCCCACCCTTTCTCTCAACCACATCAAGGGCTAAAGCTAAATCAGGTATTGATCCAACATATCCACTATTTTCATGATCAGTAACCAAAGCAAGATAACTGTAAGCTAACTGGATAAAGGTATTTTCACCCCCACGATTCTCTATTTGAAGCAAAAGAAGTTTTTTTTGAGCTGGAGTTAGGTGAGTTGCTCTATAAAAAGTCAGTGGCAGCTCATCAATCACATCTGAAGGTAAATACTTTACAACAGCCATTACTCTTTCAAATTCACGATCAGAAAAACATCTTTCCCTAATAGAACCAAGGAGTGCTGATGAAATAACAGAATATCTATAAAGACGGAGCTCAATTATTTTATTCATTATTAATATTGTTTCAATTTCTGAAAAAATATTGCCACTTATCCCAGAAATTAAACGAGCAAAACAACTAGGCGCACTTTCAAGACCATTTAAATTATCCACGGAAAAAAGCTTAAGAAAAAGAACCAAGGGTATCTTTCTTAATAAGCCCTGTGAAAATAAAGTTGCTAATTCATAAAGATCATCATAATCAGCAACTTTTAAGTATTGAAGAAAAATTACTAAAGCTAATTCATTATTAATTGGAATCAAGTCTGATTTTCTCAAAAGAACGAAAAATATGAGTCTGTCACCATTCAACAACAGAATATTAATCACTTCTTCTAGATATTCACTTGAATAATGTGAATCGTTAATTCTTTCAGCCAACAACAGAAGCGAATCTCTTGTACCGTAACGACTAATAAAAAATAAAACTTCTTCAGGAGGAACAATTGAGATACTGCCCTCAATAAATAAATCTGTTAAGTAATAACATTGTCGACTGTCTCCAACTATTTTGAAAATATTCCACAATCTTAGTTTAGTTTTATCATCAACTACATTAGTTGAGATAGCTGTCAAACATCTCGATGAAGTTTTTGCTCCACCATGCTCTTGAATAATTGAGTAAACGTTTTCCAAATCATGGGGATTAATTGCTTTTTTTTCTAGAGCAACGATTAATGCTGCTGAGCTCTCATCTCCAGCTATTAAAGCAACAGTCTCAAGAACTTCTTGCGAGCATCCTTTGTCAGATTGATTTTTAATTAATGATGCAGCAGCTTCATCATTACCAATATCAGAAATAATGGAAAGTATTCGCGAAACTTCTTCATCAGTTTCTGATAATGAATCCAGATTTGAAGCTAGCATTTTAGCTATTCCTGAATTACCTCTTTTCCTAGCAAGTTTTAAAATCGTCGCTTTCCTAGATAAATATTGATGTTTGTTTTCAATTAGATTATTCAAAGCAAGAAGAGCTGTTTTTGGTCCCCCAATTGTTAAAGCTATATCCAAAACTTCTTCTCGATCTACTTTCAATAACCTCATTTTTACTTCAGAAGTCTCTTCAGCCAGATCAAGCAATGCAAGCGCCGTTCTGTCTCCCCCAACTTTTCTAGCGATAGTTAAAACATCAACTGTTGAAACATTTTGATACTGACCCGTACACATATTTTCAACCAATGGGGCAGTAGCGTTATCATCTCCGTATTCACCTATACTTTCTACAAAAATAGCTATTTCCTCTCTTTCAACAGTTGGTTCACATAAATACGCAGCTAGCTTTATTGAAGCAGACGGAGATGAAGCAATCTTAAAAATTCTCCTTGCAATAATCCTGGCTTCCCCAGTGATCATTTTATCTACATAAGCACCCGCAAGTTTCATCAAAGTATAAGTATCAGTCGATGTAAATTTTTTTCTAAGCTTATCATCATTAGCAATTTTGTTTTCTAAAAATGATAATATCAACTCTTGAACACTTTCGGGAAAAGGATTACTGTTAAATAGCTTACTAACCAATCCTTTGATTGCTTCAATATGACCAATCTTACAAATTACACCTGCAATTGCTAATGAATCTTGGTTAGAAGGACTTAACACTTCCAACAATATTGAAGCTGATTCATCACCTCCAATTTTTTCAATTATAGGTAATACTTCCAGCCCTACTCTCCTATCAACAAAGTCGCTTGCCAATACGTTTCCAGCTGTTTCTCCCCCAAATGTCTCAATTATCCATAAATATTTATCTTTTTCTTCATCTGTATCCTTAAATTGTTTTGAGGATAATTCAATTGCCAACTGCGTTGTTAGTTGTCCTCTCACAACTTTTGCTTCAAATAGCTTGGACTCTGGAAAAGAGTTTGATATTGATTCAAGAATTTCATCCATTCCCACATTAGAAAACATATCTGAAACCTCAAGCATATTAAATGAAGATAGAGAAATTGGATTATCTAACACCATTAAAGCAGCTAAGCGCCCCTCTGGCGTATCAGTTTCACAAATTAAATATCCAAATACTAATTGCTGCCAAGAAAGAGGTGCTTCTGGATGAGTTAAAAGTAATTTCCTGTGTTCCTTTTGGCTGAGATGATAATAGAGAGTAATCAAATTTGAAATGTTAATTGGATCAAGTCTTTGAAACCGATCCATACGAGGTATTGTTAAGCCCCTTACTTCCCACGTATAGACACGTACAGCTGACCTGATCGGAGTTTGATTATTTACAACAACCTCTATTCCAGGAAGCTCGGGAGCTTTTTTATGGTCTCCTTGATCTAAATGAATGTGCAAACCTTCAGGACTAGCTCTGTCAAAAAACATAGCTAAATTACCCAATTGAGCAACATAATCAACTCCATATATTAAATCATCATCTAGTTTTCTCAATTCAAGAGTATCGCCCATATCCCTGCCTGCCATAAAACCAGGACAGTCAGTTTTTCTAGATTCATCTCCATACTCAATTTCTAGACCAACCTTTCTTGGTTTAATCTCTAACCATGATTCCGCAATTACTAATCCTTGAACTGAGTCAGCCAATTCTTGATATTTATCATAAAGCTCTTGCTCTGATACAGAAATTTCAGCCAAAAGCTTGTTTCTTCTTGACTCCTGTAACTGAATCCATGCTGAATCCTTACCCTTTGATTTAGCTAGTTGAGCTGATAACTGTAAAGCTAGTGGTCTTCGCAAATCTCCAAATCTATCCATAATCTTCAACGTTTCTTCACACTGATCATCAGATAATTCAGAGTACATTAAAATACCATATAGAAAATTTCTTGTTTTAATGGAGTTCTTTCTGGATTGAAGGAGGTTGATAATCTGCTCATGTAACCCCCTTATCTCTGGATATCTATAACCAACATCTATTTCTTCTTCTAGATTTTTTTTGTACCATCTCTCTCTATAAAAACTTAAAATTTCTGTATAACCAATTAATAAACTCTGCACTGCATCTTCATTAGAAAAAACAGTTGGTTGACCTATAAGTTCATGAACATCAGTCCAGATCCTCTCCATTAAGCATAGAGGGCGTTCATATATTTCCAAATCTTGATCAAAAAACGTGTGTAGGATTTTTCTCTGTTTTGAAGGTCTCGCTTCTTCCCAACTTAACTCTTCAATATTACCCTCTATTTCATGTTTTTTTTGAAAATAAAAAAGTAAAAACCTTGCTGGAGCATGAATTAACCTAACAATATCTGAAGGAGTTAATTCTGCCATTCTCTCACCCTCTTCAATTCTTAAATCTGGAGGAATCAGCGTTTTATCTGAATCTTCAGACTTCCTTTCTGCAATCTTTCTTTGATAAAAAGCATTTGGATTTGTAAGAAGCTCTCTTTGTTCAGCTAAGTTTAACCCTAGAGTAAAATCATTATTAATTTCTGGATGAGCATCTGATAAAGGAACAACAATAGTTTTTTCTGGCTTTTCGACTACCACGAATCCTGCTTGATGCATTACCGCAGCCATCCCTGCAAATTGTTTTGGTACATCTAACTTTGGAGAAACAACTACAGTAGCTTCTTCTTCTCTAATTGGAGGTTTTCCATCTGCCGACCACAAATTGCCACCAAATTCACGAGCTATTTGCTCAGTTACAACTCCTTCTCTTATTGCTCGCTCAAGTCTTTGATCACTCATTTTCTTGACTAATACCTTTCCTCAAATAACTTTATTTCACCATTTTCAATTAATAAATATGAAGCATAACCATACATAATACAGCCAGAATTGGCATAGTGATTTTGATTGTCAATCTCAGCATAATGGGTATCAGCTCCAATTAACCACTTCTGGTTTTTTCTACTTAGCACTGCTTCCTTCATGAGCTCATTACTCTTTTTTGCAAAAGAAGATTTCTTCATTATTCCTGGAATAACTAGATATCCTATTTTTTCTAACAAATTCATTAATTTTCTTAAAAAGATAACAATCATTAGAGATTCTTGAGATAGCAATAACTCTCGAAATTTGCTTTCTAACATCCCTCTTTTATTAATCAATAATTCGTACCCGTGGATAATTTCAAGTTCCTTGTTTCCCAAGTTAATTTGACACATTTTTCCAAAACCTTTACAAAAAAGTTTAGCTCTATCATCAATCATATTTAAACTATCATGATTTCCTAGCACATAGAATGTATTTTTTTCTTTTAAGAGTTTGAAAAGTTTTGACCATTTCGAGGTAAGAAATTGGTCAAATGTACAAAACCAGCTATCCCAGAAATCTCCATTAATAATTACTCTGTCTGCTCGAGCAATAATTGAATGTAAATACTGATACTTTTTTTGATCAAATTTATGAGTCAGATGGGTATCAGAAAATACTAAAATTCTCATCATTAATTAATTCTAAACTATTTCATTATCAAATAATTAGTGATATTGTATATCTAGTAAACCAATACTCTCTAGCTTCGCTAATAATGACGGAGTTATATCCCCCAAACATAAAAGAAATTCGCAAGAATCAGTTTATTTTCAAGGAAATTCCACTAAACAATGGATATTATGCTGTAATACTGTTACCCGATTCTGATCCGGGTAAATTATCAATCCCACAACTAACTAATTTTAATTTTCCTACAGTATCCGGATCTCTAGAAACAACCTTAATTCTAGGTCCAAAAGAAACAAGTAAAGCTAAAATTACCGGTGATTTTGTGGTTTTGGTTGTAATTATGAATAAACAACATCAAGCAATAGCAGCAATTCCAGTTGTCCAGGATGGTTTGTCATCAGGAGAATCTGAAGCATATCAGCAAATATTTAAAAGTGTTCTTCATTCAGCTTGGGATATAAATTTAAGACCTTTTTTTGTTAAAAATCCGCAATTAACCGATTTTTTCTATTCACTTGATGCAGACTCACTCGCTTCAGCCATTGCTAGAGACTTCTGGACAAATAATGGCAATTTATTACAAACAATCCTAAATGGTTATCTTGATTCTCTTGAATTAATCGGCAATAAGTGCGATCCTGACAAAGTAATAAAAACTATTACTCAACTGCAGTCACAAATCGTTTATGCAAGAGCAATGCATTCAAGACAAATCTTGTCTGCTTTTCATAAATATGAACAGTGGAAACCAATCTGGGGTGATGCAATTATGGCTTTTTCAGTAATGCATTTTGCACGATCTTTGCAAGAAGAAAATCTTCGCCTAACCAGCTGTCATAGCGCAAGACCTACCGCTGATTGTTTTCAAGCCATTGAAACAAATATTTCAGGGCAAGGTTTGGTTAGTAATGCACTCACCGTTGACACAAATGCACGCCTTGAACAATTATTCTTAGATTTGCTTGAGCAGGGATTATTTGAAGATCCAGAAAAAGCACGAAGGTTTTATTTAGAGCATTTATATAGTTATAAACCAGGCGGTTTTTACGCAACAGTAGCTAACCCTGTTCCAAACATGAATATTGGATCTCATCAAATATTAGCCTTATATCAAAAATATGACCTTGAAGTATTATCATTATCAAAAACACCAGGGGGTGACTGGCTAAAGAGTGTTAGCATTTCAGATGGAGCCACATTTGTCACTAGAGACCTAAAAAGAAAAGCTGCAACAGAAGAGTTAATCATAAAAAGAACAGACGAAGCCCATCAATCCCCCGAAGGTTTTATAAATCAAATACTTGCAGGTGGTGCAAGCGATGATTATTCACTCATAGAGGCAACTAGCATTCATTTGTAAATTATCTCAAAAAAATAGCCAAGAATTTCTCCTTGGCTATTTAAAAATCTCTATTCGCAACAAAAAGGCTACATCTTGGTCATCATGTCATCCATGACTGCCTCAAGATCATCTTCATGCTCCACCTCGTCAGTCAGAATTTCCTTTACCATGCGCTCAGTAACCAAATCTTTTCCTTGTACAAAATCAAGTAACTCAGAATAAAATCTAATTGCGCAACGCTCTCCTTCAATATTCTGCTCCACCAATTTTTTTGTATTTGGATCAGCTGGAGTTAAATAACCACAACCTGATTTTTCATACCAATCTTTTGGTTCAAGAATTGGTTCTCCACCCAATTGAATAATTCTTGTAGCAACCATGTCAGCATGCCTGAGTTCATCGGTAGCATGCTCAAGCAGTTCTATTACCACTTCAGGTCGCATTAAACCAACCGCCACCTTAGCACCCACCCAATACTGATAATATGCCAGCCATTCATCAGCATAAGCCTCAGTAAGTTTTTCAATCAACTTATCTTTATCTACTTTAATAATTTGGGTTCCTATTTTTCCCATTTTTTCCTTTCACTTAATACTTAATACTTTATTACCAATATTTTAGACTGCCGTCCATCCACCATCAACATAGATTGTTTGACCGGTAATAAAACTTGATGCATCTGAAGCAAGCAGGATTAAGGCACCATTTAATTCACCTTCCTTGCCCCAGCGATGCATTGGATTACTACCAACAATGAAAGCATTGGCTTCTTGATTATCTTTAATAGACATTGTCATCTCACTCTCAAAAAAACCAGGGCCAATGGCGTTAACCGTAATATTATTTTTTGCCCACTCAGCAGCCAAAGCTCGCGTTAGATTAACTACAGCACCTTTGGTTGCATGATAGGCTACAACAGGAAAAGCTAGATTAGCGCTATGTCCAAAGATTGAAGCGATATTAATAATTTTTCCATAATTTTGCTCAATCATTAATTTGCCAAACTGCTGAGCAGTAACGAATACTCCCGTTAAGTTCACATCAACAACCTTTTGCCATTCCTCAAGGGTCATTTCAGTAGCCTCACCAATACCACCAACACCTGCATTATTAACCAAAATATCCACTCCCCCTAGTTCTGCCTTGACCATCTCAACAGCATTTTTAACTTGCTCAAGATTTGCCACATCACACTCAATCGAAATTACCTTATTTGAAAACTCGTTCTCTATTTGCTCCTTAACTTGCTCCAATTTTTCTTTTCTCCTAGCCAACAAAGCAATATCAGCACCATATTCAGCTAAAGCTTTCGCCATCTGTACACCCAGGCCACTTGAGGCCCCAGTTACAACCGCTCTTTTTCCTGATAAATCAAATAGTTTCGACATAGTTTTTAATAATTTATATCAATATTTAGTCTACATTGAATAAAAAAAATGACAAGTAAGCCAACTTACCAAATCTTTTGTATCATCTGTTTTAATAAGGAGCTTTTAAGTTTTTCCTGTTCTTCCAGAAGAAAACTTTTACCAACTTTTGTTAATTCGATCTTTGTGTGACTTGATATTCTCTCAAACTCTTGATAAATAATCATCTCTGCCCATGAAATAATAGTGGCTTCAAACAATATTGAGGATAAACTTCTCTCATCAAATAATTGTAAGCTTTGATCTTCGATAGTTTTTATTACTCGTAGTATTTCTTTCTGAGAGAAATACTTAGAGGCATGATAATATAGAAATCTCTCAATTTTCGATGAAGCTAGCCTTAAACAACCAGAATGATGTCTGAAAGGATTGTCAAAGTGTGAGTCGGAACTTGTAAACAAGTTAGCACACCCCCAATGTAATCCGTAGGCTGAAGCTAACAATACTTTGGTATCTGAACTTTCTATATTGAGTTCAGTTGAAAACTTTTTTATTAACTCGATTAGCTTTAAGGTGTGGTTTTTATACAACAAACCATACTTTTTAGAAACAAGATCTCCAAAGATAACTTGTTTAAGTTTTGATTCAACTTTTGGATGGAGATAAAAATCATTCATCACCATATGCATATAATTCTAAATCAAAATTTGATTCTTCTAAACACAAGGATTGTTCATCACCATAATCGTAGTCGTCAACTAAATGAATACCTTTTTGAGTTTTAGCCCTTAGATTATCTAATCTAATTCTCTTATCACTCTCATCATACATATATTTACGAGCTACTTCATCATACCAGCTCCGAATTCCAAAGAGCCAATCTTTATCAAAAAAACTACTAAGTTCAACCAGCGAGTATCCAAAACGATCAGAACCATTTAAAAAACCGTCCAACGCTTCTTGAGGATTATTTGTCATTATGCCTAATGTAACTTCAGGAAAAATTGTCTTAATAAGCTTTAGCAGTATTTCTGCTGCTGGTCTTAAAACCCATATTGAATTACTAACATCACTTAAAGTTTTATCTACATCAAACAAAACCACTTGATTTTCGTCATCAGAACACCAGCTAATTACTTTTTCAAGAACCAAATTAATAAACTTAATTTCTTTTCTCATCCAAACATCAGACAATGCTTCTATATCTTCATCTGAAAAAGGTTCACCATTAAACCAACCCGTTTGAAAATCCTGATTTTGAGAGAGTTTAATTATAGTTTGGTGAATTCTATCTTTTAGTTCTAAAACTAACTGATCTAAATTTAACTCATTACTTCCTTTTTGTTCTGCTAATTTTTGAGAGGTGACTATTAATTCTTCCATGCGATAAATGATATCACATCTTACATAAACGCTGATTATTTGCTAAAGTAATATTGAACAACCAAAATATATATCTGCCTATGACATATCAAGAAATTGTTTCGTTATTGGGAAAAGATGCCCAAGAGCTTCTATCCCATCAATGTAAAAAAGTTCCAAGCGACCAAATTCATCAGCCTTCAGCTAAACATGTAGATCAAGTTTTTGCTGATTCAGACCGCTCTCCAGAAGTAATTAAAAACCTAAAAAAATTATATAATCATGGCAGATTAGCAAAAACAGGCTATCTATCAATTCTTCCTATTGACCAAGCCATTGAACATACCGCAGCCTATAGCTTTTATCACAATCCCATATATTTTGATCCTGAAAATATTGTCAAATTAGCTCTTGAGGCAGGCTGTAGCGGAGTAGCTTCGACCCTAGGAGTTCTGGGTCTTACATGCAAGAAATATGCAGAAAAAATCCCCTATATTGTTAAACTAAATCACAACGAGTTGCTAACCTATCCAACTAAACATGATCAAAGAATGTTTGCCCAAGTACAACAAGCCTATAACATGGGCGCTGTTGGAGTTGGAGCTACGATATATTATGGGTCTAAAGAATCCAGTCGACAGATTGAGGAAGTGTCTTGGGCATTTGCCAAGGCTCATGAGTTAGGTCTGTTCACAATTCTATGGTGCTACCCCAGAAATGAAGCTTGGAAAAAAGATGGCGAAAACTACGAGTCTGGAGGAGATGTAACAGCCCAAGCAATTCATCTTGGCGTTACAATTGAAGCAGATATAGTCAAACAAAAGATGCCCACTCAACACGCCGCTTTTTCAGAATTAAATTTCTCTAAATATAATCTTGAGATGTATCAAAAGTTAGCTACATCTCACCCAATCGATCTAGTTCGTTACCAAGTTGCTCATGCTTATATGGGCAAAATCAGTCTGCTAAACAGTGGCGGTGAAAGCAAAGGTGAAAATGATTTTCAAGAAGCAGTCCGCAGTGCAGTAATTAACAAAAGAGGTGGAGGAGCTGGGCTAATTATGGGTCGAAAAGCCTTCCAAAAACCTCTGGAAGAGGGTATAAAAGTCTTAAATGCTGTTCAGGATGTTTATCTTAATTCTGATATAACGATTGCTTAATATCTCATTAAGTATTTTTTTAGTTTCTCAAGAGCTCTGCTTCGATGGCTTAACTTGTTTTTGACTTTTAATCCAAGCTCTCCAAAAGTTTTTTTATATCCTTCAGGTATAAAAATTGGGTCATAACCAAAACCCGCATCACCAGATGATTGCATAGCAATCTCTCCCTCCACTTTTCCCTCAAAATAATGTGTTTGTTGATCATGAGGATTATACAAACACACGGTTGTGACAAAGGCCGCTGCTCTGTTTGATTCGTTTTTTAACTTGCTTAAAATACCCCGGTTTCTATCTGCATCTGTCCCCCGTAGCCATCTTCCAGAAATTATTCCTGGAAAGCCTTCCAAAGCTTCAATAACTAAGCCAGAATCATCAGAAAAAGCTTGAAGATTAGTTTTATCTGCAAAGAATTTTGCTTTCAAAAAGGCATTCTCTTTAAAAGTACTACCAGTTTCTTCAAGATCTAAATTTTTTAAATCTATAAAATCAACCAGCGAACACAACTCAAAATTTAGATCACCAAATATCTTAAATACTTCCCGAACTTTTCCCTGATTTGCAGAGGCAAATAGAAGCTTCATGAGTTGCTAAAAATTATCCCATCCCGCCAAGTAATCCTCCAAGACCACCGCTCATAGATTGAAGTTTTTTGGCAGCTAGCTGTTGAGATTGAGTAATAGCTTTGTTTAATACCTTAACAGCATCATCGCTACTAATACCCTGAACTGAGAAATGTTTAATTTTTTGATCACCAGTAATCACTACCACAATATCTCCCTCTTCTACCCTGATTTCTTCAGCTGAAAGCTCCTTTTGCATCTTTTGAGCTTGTTGTCTAAGCTGATTTAAATTACCGAGAGCTTTTAATGGATTAGCCATAAAATTATTCCTCAAACATGTTGTTAATAATTGATTAGTATAACATACTACAAACTCACATCGTTAACAAATCACATGGACTAAATATAACAAACTATTGCAAAAATATCCTATAACTGCTAGAATTTCTGTATATTTGTACAATCAAATATGAATAAGTATTATCAATATTTATAACTACTATGAGAAAACCAGAAACTAGATCACCTTCATCAAGATTAGGAGCTGAGGCAAGACATGTTAAAAAACAAGTTGAAAAAAGAAGAGCTGACAGAGAAGCTGCAGAAACTCAATGTATGACGCTGAATGCAAATCTTGAACTCCAAAAACAACTTATCCGTACTAAATATGTCCTTGAACTGGTTGATTCCATCGATGAATTTCCATTATCCTTATTTGTATATGCATATGACACTCAAACAAGAATGCCCATGATGCAAGTTGATATGGATTTTGTTAGAGAAATACTTGAAAAAATTAGTAATTCCCCTCATGTAAACGACAGGCTTGCCTTATATAGAAAATTAGGCCTAATTCTTAAATCTGCTTGCATACAACTCGGAATAGCTTTTCCTTCTCCAGATCAATCTGATCAATAATATAAAACAATAATTGAAAAACTTATGGCCAACAAACAAGAAACCCAACAAACACCAGAAGATTCTTTACTTTCTCTCATTGAGTTAATAAGTGATTATCTGAACAGCAACGAAGCTTTTAAAAAAAACTCCGAAAATACGAGTACCCGTATTAGAGATAAAACAAGATCAATAATTCAACTACTAACAATAACATTGAATAAACTTTCTCAAAATGGACACAGGCTTCATTCAGTTGAAGCAGAATTAAGTCCTTTGATAAGTCAATGTCAATCATACGTATCTCTTAATTTTGATGAATACCAAGACTTTCGACTTCAAGGTATCTACAATGAAGTGCGCGTTATTTTATCGACAATCCTTCCTCTTCTTACTAGAGCTTCTTTAGCTCAACCTCAGCAAGAAAATGCTTCACAATCCTTAGGATTTCCCGCTGAACTTATGCCAATTATCTTAAATTTATTAGCAACTTCAAATGGAGATGAGCTTGTACAAGTATTAAGAGCTTCAAATGAAACTAGCGCAAAACATGCTGCTCAAGTTGTTGAATTGCGTGAAGAAATTTATGGACTTAAAAGACAAACCTTAAGAAATGAATCTGAAGCCGCAAGAGAAGCAGCTACAAGAGAGGCTCAGAAACTTACTGAGCAGATTTATGCTCTCCAACGAGAAAAAACTGACTATAAGATAACATTAAGCATTAAGTTAGCAGCTGAAAGAAGAAAAGCCAGAAGAGAGCTATTTGAAGAAATGGACATTACCATTGTAGTAAATCTTTTAGAAAAATACGATTTATTTATTGCTAATCCAGAGTCAGAAGATACTGATTTGATACTTGATACCGCCTTTATTCAAATATTGGCGATGAGAGCTTTTTCACTAAAAACAACTTTAGCAGGTAAACTTAAAGATAAGATTGTAAATCTTGTTAGAGATACAACAGGTGTTAATTCAATACATGCTCTTTTTGATCAAGCGGAAAAGTGGATTGAAGCCCGTTCAGATCAATCTGATCAATAAATCAACTTACATCAACGCTTCCTCAGCTAAAGTCTCTAAATCTTGGGTACTGGTCGGCACATCAACTACCTCGGCCTCTACTGGCGGTGTACAAAGAGTAAACTTAAAAGCAATTTTATCTCCCACTATTATTTGCCCACACTCCTCAATAATCTGTTTTAATTTGGGTTGTTCTAACTGTTCCTGATGGAATCGATAGAAAACCTTAATTGTTGCTACTCCATTTGGACCAGCCTGAGGTTGTCCTGAGCGCAACAATGCTGCTAGGGTTGAGTTTCTGTCCTCGACCAGCTTTAGAAAATCATGCCAATTTTCACAAAGATGATTACTTAAAGAGCCTGACACAAGGGAATCTCCTATAACTAGCTCATTTTCACTTCTCTCTACATCAACCACAATTGCTGATGTCTCAATTTTTTCTGAGGAAGAGTCTACAGAAATATCTTTGTGCTGTATCTGCTTGGAAGGTTGAAACTGAGTTTTTTTTGGTATTGAATCAGATTTTTCATTTTTTTTAGAAGATTTTCCTGAATCAGATGAAGAGCTGGAACTACTTCCTTTTGCTTTCTGAATGATAGATAGCAATAAAAGCTCAATCGGTAAAAAGGCGATGGGAGAGTTTTGTTGTAAATTTGCAGCATTAAGTTGATTGAGCAAATACTGAGCTACTTTTTGTTCTAGTTGAGCCTCAGCCTTGATCACTCCCAGATTAACTAACAACTCATGATGAAGATATTCAAACAATGATTGTATAAAATAGTCTTCGTTAAATTTTCGTTGACGTAAATCATCAAATAAGCTTACCACACCCTTTTCATCTTTAGCTAAAACTAATTTAAGTAGTTTTTTGACTTCAACAATTGCTGAACCACCAATTAATTTATCTACTTCCGCTAAGTTGACATTTCCAGATTGACTGGCAATCTCAGCTAACTTTACCGCATCGCGAAAACTCCCATCCGCTCTTCTGGCAATTTCTAAAAGTGCATCCTCCTCAAAATTTATTTTTTCAGTTTCTAAAATCTTTTTTAATCGTTGAGTAATCTCGATTGAACTGGCTTTATAGAAAGAAATCAAGTTACACCTAGAAACAATTGTAGCTGGAACTTTATGAAGTTCGGTAGTAGCTAGAATAAAAACCACATGAGCTGGTGGCTCCTCTAAAATCTTTAGTAAAGCATTAAATGCCTCATTCGTGAGCATGTGAACTTCATCAAGAATATAAACTGAGATACTTCCCTCTTGGGGAGGAATATAGACCCTTTCTCTAAGCTGACGAATATCGTCAATGCCCCGATTACTTGCCGCGTCCATCTCTTGCACAACTAACGAATGACCCCGAAAAACTCTTCTAGAAAAATCTGAATTAGGATCTGGCTCAACTAGCTTGGTCTTTTTTTTATTCTCTAAAAAGAAAATATTGTCTACAGCCTCTAGATTATTCTGATCATTAAGCATCGCTCCAATTATTCTTGAGGCAGATGTTTTACCAGTTCCCTTTGGTCCTGCAAATAAAAATGAATGCGGAAAAATTCCAGAATCCATTAACTGCAACAACTGCTGACGCACTTGAGCAAGATCAAGATCGGCAATCTGACGTGGACGGTATTTTATAAACCAAGACATATTAAAAATTTTGTAACAAAAAATTATCACTCATGATGATAACCCAATAGATGCATCAATCCATGTTCTAAGTAAAAAGATAACTGATCATCGACCATTTTTCCATAGCGCTTTGCCATCTTCACCGCTTCTGGAAAACTAATAACTACCTCCCCCAGATGAACTGATTCTCCACCGGGAACAGGAAAGTCATTTAGTTGCTTTTTTTCATGCTGTGGAAACGATAAAACATCAGTTGTACCCTCATGTTTGAGATGCTTCTCATTGAGCTCTTTTATTTTTCTCTTGCCAACAACCCAAACCTCAATCCTTACATTATCAACTCCATGCTGAGAAATTAGATCAACAGCTTTTTGACGCAATTTTTTACGATCAACTGCATACCTTGAACTAATAATGAAATCAACTTTTATCATTTTTTAACTATTAAATTACTGCTTGTAAATGTTGTTGAAACTGCGATTGGAGAAGCCTCATTAAAGATTCGTGATCTCCATTCAACCAATACTCATATGCTTCATCAAAAAAATCAGTTGTTTGCAATTGTGGAGGTAAAGCTAGAAGAAGTTCATATAATACAAGAACGTCAAGCATCCCGTTTTGAGCTTCCACCTTATGAGGTTCAAAACCAGCCTCTTTTATTTGTGCAACTGACATTATATCTCTCCAAGTTGGTTAATAATTTGATTTAAATTAATCACTCCTAATGGCACTTCGTCATTGGGATCATTCACAAATAACAAAAGAACTCTACCACGGGTTTTTGGACTCCAGATTTTACCCTCACGAATAATTTCAGGAGATCCACCAAACTGTTTTTTAACCCACATGGCTGGACCGGCATCCCCAACTACGCCAACTACGGCTAGCTGCTCAGCAGGATTAATAGCAATCATTTTCCTAAATTTATACCAAGGTTTCAACTCTGCGTGATTACTGTTCCAATCAGACAGATACATTGTCTGAACAGCAAAATAATACTTTTCCATTAAAACAGCTTTTTGTGTTAACTCACCATCTTGTGTAAACCAACCAAATGCTCCTCTGTTTGGCGCTATACCCGCCTCTTGATATGCGTCATGATCTTCAAGCTTATCTCCGGGGTACCGAACCAAGTGCTGCTCACCACCCATAATACCAATGGTGTGATTTAAACGCTTTCCTTCTAACTCCGCCTGAACCTCAAAACCAAGTAAGTCTGATAGCTGCTGTTCAAGATATAGTTCTTCTTCCTTTGGTAAATGCCCTACATCCATATTGACATAACCCACCATTTTACCGATGATTTCCTCTAATTCTTGCTGAGTGATTTCTGTAAGAAGCTTATTTCGTTGTTTTTGTTCTAAAACTGAAAGATTCTGCTGAACTTGAGCCTCAACGGGTTGAGTAATAGCCAGATGAGCTGCTAAAGTAGCGGCTGTTGTAAACTGTTTAGCGAAATCTATTAGCTGAGCTTGAGAAGTGAATTTGTTATCAAGCCAATTAGCTACGTCAGCATTTTTTTCTCTTAAAGCCTCCTTTGCCATTTGATATCGATCTTGCAACGAAGATGAGACATCATAAAGTAAGTCAGATGGTGATTGGGCAGTTTTAGTTGGACTCATCTAACTTATTTTGATTAATAAACTCAACAGCCCTTTTAATTCTATTTAGGCTGTCTTGCCAACCCAGGGCAATCATAATTTCATAGAGAGGAGGAGTAAACTTTCTAGCTGTTAAAGCAGATCTCATAGTCATAAAAACAATCTTGTGAGGTAATTGATGTTTGTCAGCAAGATCACGAACAGATTTTTCCCAACTACTAGAGTCAACTTCTCCTAAATTTTCAAAAGTACTTATAACATCAGATAAAACAGTTTGAATAACTTCTGCCGGTTGCTTCTGTAGCAAATCATCAAGATCATAATTAAGTTCATCCTCAAAAAATAACTCCATTAAATCATGAAATTCTAACAGTGTACGAGCACGGTCCTGAGCTAATTTCAATGAACTTTTAAACAACTGTTGATTTTTTAAATGACACGATTGAAGCTGCTGAACTTTTTTAATCACCTCTTCATCCTCACCATTAGTCATTACCCAGTTTATCCACTCAATGATTTGCTGATAAAGATCATCGAGAGATAACTCTCTCATATATTTGCCATTCAGCCAATCAAGTTTTTTCAGATCAAAGATAGGCCCAGTTATATTCATCTGCTCCCACTCAAATTTATTAACCATCTCATCTAATGAAAAAATTTCTTGATTTTCTGAAGGTTTCCAAGCTAAAAGAGCCAAAAAGTTTAACAAAGCTGATGATAGATATCCATGTTCACGATACCACCAAACTGATGTATTGCCCTTTCGCTTTGAAAGTTTGGATTTATCAGTATTGCGTAATGTTGGAGTGTGAATTAATTCTGGCATCTGCCAACCAAAATATTGATAAAGCAAAGCATGTTTAGGAGCACTTGGTAGCCACTCCTCACCTCTAACAATGTGCGAGATCTCCATTAAGTGATCATCAACCACTACAGCCAAATGATAGGTTGGATAACCATCCGACTTTAACAAAACTTGATCATCTATGGTGTTGGAGTCAAACACTACTTTTCCCCTAAGTTTATCAAACACCTCGATAGTTTCATCATCGGGAACTTTAAGTCTAATCACCGCTTTTTCACCATTGGCCAGTCTTTGCTCAACTTCTTGCTTGCTTAAGCTACGACAATGCCTATCATACTTTGGAGGAATTCCCGCCTGTCGCTGTTGGTCACGAACTTCCTCAAGTCTTTCTGGAGAACAAAAACAGTAATAAGCTTTATCCATCTTGATCAATTCTTGAGCATATTTTTGGTAAAGAGAGAGTCTTTCTGACTGCCTATAGGGACCATGATCACCAGCAATGCCTGGACCTTCATCTGGAGTAATGTTTAGCCACGAAAACGCTTGATGGAGGACTTCTTCAGCTTCAGCAACAAAACGCTTCTGATCGGTATCCTCAATTCTCATTATAAATTTACCATCATATCTTCGAGCAAAGACCCAATCGAACAATGCTTGAAAAGCTGTACCAACATGAGGAAATCCCGTTGGAGATGGAGCTATCCTTGTTCTAACTTTTCCTACTAGTGAGATATTTTTTTGTTTTGTCATTTGTTAATCGATTTACTCTAACACCAAATATTTTGAGTCTATGGCATGAACATATCCAAGAAAATCTTCATCGCCAGAAAAAACATAGATTGGTTGAAGATATGGCTGAGTTATAAAATCTTCATAATACCCCAAGACTATCTCTCGAATAACAACTTTTTCAAGCTCAGAACCTGAGACAATATATCCTTCTCCTGATTGAAGTTCTTTCCAAGCTTGGGAAATAGGTTTTAATGGATAGGTATGAACTGACTCATACTTTGCTGGCTGATAGTGATAATCTAACTGGACAATTCGATCATCATTTTCTAATGCTCCTGAAATTACCGCACTCACAATTCCTGTTTTTCCTTCTGGGGTGTACATCTCAAGAAAATTATCAACTGGAACTCTATTGATATCCACACGAACAAAGTTTGCATCTGATAAAGATACTGCTGGTAACAGCTCTCCTGCTAACACCCTAACATAAGAGACTTCACCAGAAGCAGTTGCCACGTCAGCAGGTAGAGAATCGCTTCTTCTTAAATAAGATTTAACTGCCTGAACTGCATCATGCTTATCAGGAAGTTTTTTTACCTTAATTAGTTCTGGTCTTGATTGATAGTCAGTAATTAGCGAAAAGTTATAATTGATTAAATTAATCTCAAATATTGACTCGAGAGGGCTATATTTCATCCAGCGATAGTTGCTGGCATCAAGCAACTCAGGCTCATCAGTAAAACCATATCTATTAGCTATCTTTCTTGCTTTTTCATCTGCCAATAAACTTGGAGTGGGAATTTCCATCTCAAAAACCTTCGCTCTATCTGGGAACTCTGGCAAACGATTCCGAGCCGTTTCAAGCGTATATTCTTGAGTACGCTCTTGTATATCTTGTGCAGGAAAAACTATAGCTGGCAACCTTCCAAAACCCACAGTTGGAGGAGGAGGGGGAGGGGGGTTCATGGCTTTGTAGTAGTTTACAGCTGCGATAAAAAGCATTCTCAATACTAAATAGGTCACTGTGCCTATTCCAATAAAAAGAAGTGCTTTTCTTCCATAGGAAGTAGCATCAGATAAAGTTAAACCCGCATTGTTTTTTTGAGTGCTCATATCTTTATGTTCTTATTTTAGCAGTTGAATCATACTTATGAAATACGGCTATTCCAAAAGAATTAAATTAACCCGGAAAAGCTCCATCTTTCCAGATAACATTATTCTGTACCCACTCAATAAGTCCCAGAGTATCCTTATATCGATCTTGAGAACCCATCACAACAATTAAAACTTGGTGTCCGTCTTCTTCCCAAAGAGTAACCAATACTTGTTGTGCTAACAAAGTTGTTCCTGTTTTAATACCCTTAACTTGATCATACTGATATAAGAGTTCATTGGTATTAAATAAATGATATTGATAACCTAAATTAAGATCGGTGATATCCAGATTTTTTATTGCAACAAACTCTTTTAAAACTGGATCCTTGATAACTTCACGAGCCAAGAGTGATAAATCCCAAGCAGAAGTCAACTGTGTATAGTCGTCGATACCTGTCGGATTGGCATATGTAGTCTGAAAAAGAGATAATTCTTTAGCTTTCTGATTCATGCGGTCGATAAAACCCTGGTATCCAGTTGGATAGTTCTCAGCTAGTACTTGAGCTGCATCATTTCCAGAAAAAACTAGAGATGAGGCTAAAAGATCTTTGATCGTCACTTGAGTTCCCCAGAGAAAACCAACCTTATTGCCTAACACAAATCGACCGGAATCAGTTGAAAGTGTATCGTCTAAATTGTAAGCTTCTCGAGCTACCAACGCAGTCATTAACTTAACCGTTGATGCTGGAAACTGTGACACATACATATTTCTAGATTGGATAATTGAGGCCGATTGAGGATCAACGATTAAATATGACTTAGCAGAAATTTGTGAAAAATAATCTTCAGCATCTAGATCCACCTCATTGTTAGTATGTATAACTGGATAAGGACTAGGATCAATTAGAGTAATATTTTGTAACAAAATGCTTGATTCAGCCGAGTCAGCAATGACATGAGATCCTTGAAACAAAATTAAAACTGCAATTAACACAAAAGCGGTAATTTGGTCTGGACGCAGGCGAATTTTTATCACTTTTAAAATTGCTGTTAAACTAACTAAAAGATTCTACTGTCGGCTTTTCTAAACGAATAAAATCTTGAGTACTCATTAAAATTGACCTATCTCTTTTCCCTACGTTAAAGGCTATCTCCTTTTGAGCTAATAATGATTCATCAAGATAGGTTTTTATCTTTAAAACTGAACCAAAAGGTGGTATTGATCCGATTTGCAAACTCGTTTTCGCCTCAACGGTTTCTTTTGAAGCCATAGCTATTTTTGAAGCTCCGACAAACTTTTGGAGCTTTTCGAGATTTGCTCTTTTATCTCCTGGCAACACCAATAAGGCATATTCACCATCTATATCAACCACCAAAGCCTTTGCTGACTGTTCAAGAGTAGTTCCCCTTACCTCGGCCGCTTCTTGACTTGTTGTAACGGGTTGATGTACGAAATACCTAAAATTTGCCCCCAGATCTTTGAGTTTATTGATTATTTGATCATGAACAGAAAGACTGTCTTGATCAGTCACTCCAATACCCAATTCTGCCAGTTGTGCAGAATCAACCTCATTGGGAGCATCCATAACCGCCGTTCTGCCTGAAGACGAGGTAGGAAAGGCGATCGTTTCTTTAATTGATTGTTCATTGGCCAACAACATTGCTAAACGATCAAAGCCTAGTGCTATACCTCCATGAGGTGGAGTTCCAAGCTGGAAAGCCTCAAGAATATGGCCAATACTGTCTTCGGTTTCTTGATCTGAATAGCCCATAATCTTAAAGGTAGATCTAAGAACATCGGGGCGATGAGCTCTTATACTTCCTCCACCAACCTCATAACCATTGCAGACTAAATCATATTGAGCAGTTTTAATCTGTTCTAAATTTTTTTGGTTGAGATGATCCTCTAAATACTCTTCTTGAGGGGTGCTGAATGGATTATGAGTAAAGGTCCAACCACTTTTACCATCTTGAACCTCAGCTGCATCTGTCTTATCAACCTTTTTGAAGAAAGGAAAATCAACTACCCAAACAAAAGCTAACACCCCACTCTTTTTCTCTTCTGGAGTACGCAAATCAAATTTATCTGCACCATATTTATTAATTGCCTCTTGATAAGGCACAACTGGAAAAGTTTCTTGTTGAAGCACTCCACCAACTTTTTTAACCGCATGCTTCACCATCTCTTCAACAAACGCCATCACTTCCTGTTGAGAAACAAAACTCATTTCTAAGTCAAGTTGGGTAAACTCAAATCCTCGATCTGCTCGAAGGTCTTCATCTCGAATACATTTGGCAAACTGAAAATATCTTTCAAAACCAGCTGTCATAAGCAGCTGTTTATACTGTTGTGGGCTTTGCGGCAAAGCATAAAATTTACCTGGTTGAAAACGGGAAGGTACCAAGAAGTCTCTTGCTCCTTCTTTAGTTGACTTAGTTAAAAGTGGAGTTTCAATTTCTACGAAGTCCTTTTCAAGAAGCTTCTCGCGAAGAGCCTGCCCAAGCTCTGATCTCATTTTAAGATTGTGCTGTAGCCTTGGTCTTCTTAGATCTAGATAACGATACTTTAATCGAGGTACTTCATTTATCTCCAAACCATCTCCATCTAAAGAAATTGGTAACTCAGTACAATCGTTGAGTAATTTGTACTGCTCAACCTCAAGCTCCACCTTGCCTGAATCTAAATCAGGATTAATATAGCGCTCATCTCTTTCTTTCACCTGCCCCGTAACTTCTATCACCGACTCGATTCTCAGTTCTGCCAATTTTTTAAAACCAACAATCTGGACCACTCCAGATCTATCTCTAAGATCAATAAAAGTAATCTTGCCATGATCACGCTTACTTTCCACCCAGCCTTGGAGTGTTACCTGTTGCCCTATTTTGGTTGAGATATCTCTTGAAAGTGTTCTTTGCATATGGGGATATTATAGTAGAGAAGATCAGAAAAAAAATAGAGGATTTGTATAGTTGCACTCCCTTGTTATTTATGCTTTAATTTTCAAGAATGAAAAATTGGCAACACCAACCTACTATTTGCAAGTTTAAGCTTGTTATTTACAAACAAGTGCCTATAGCGGTGGTGTAACCAAAATATTAATCAATAAATCAACACCCCGCTACACAGCGGGGTTTTTTGATGTAAGGCAAGTATGACAAAAGAGTTTGCTCCAAAACAGATGGTTGAGAAAAAGATACCAACCCCAAAGCATAAACCATTTATTCGCCAAATGATGATTGATCAACCGTTTTGGCACGAAAGACAGCTAATTGTTGAAAGCAGGCTGTTTGAGAATAAGAGAAACAAATCTGATTAGACCTTCAGGTTTCGATTTTTTTTTCAATGGTTATAATAATCTCATGCGCAAAACTTCAACTATTGCATTAATCGGTGCGATAATTCTTGCATTACTCTTGATAGTATTGACGTCATTGAAAGTTTGGAACATAAGTCTGATCTCATTTTTATCTCAGTCAACCAATGAACTAATTTCACCTTGGGTAGAAAATCCCCTTGAGCGTACTCATCCTCTAAATAAATACTCATTTACTAACTTAAAAAACCAACAATATCAAACAGATAAAATTACTTTAACCAGACTTGTTGAGGACAATGATGACTACTCTAGTTTTCTTTTTTCCTATAAAACCATGAATAAAACAATGACCGGTCTTGCTAATGTTCCCAAAATTTGTCAATCTATTTCATGCCCAGTAATTCTTTTAGTTAGAGGGTATGCAGACAAGGAACAGTATTCGCCAGGATTTGGTACTAAAAATGCAGCTAAGGTGTTTGCTGATAATCAATACATTACTCTAGCCCCAGATTTTTTTGGTTTTGCTGGCGCAGACCCAGAACCGGAAGACACCTGGGAAGCCAGGTTCATTAAACCTATTAACATTATTGAGTTAATAAAAACTATTCAGACTAATCCTACAATCTATTCTGAAGTAATTGAAAATACTGAAAGTGAAGCTGCAGAAAATCATCACGAAACTCAAGTGACAAATAAGTATGCTCAGATAGATCCAAACAAGATAGGGATTTGGGCTCACAGCAATGGGGGTCAAATTACATTAAGCGTTTTGCAAATTCTTAGCGAACCTATTCCAGCAACTCTATGGGCTCCGGTCACAGCACCTTTTCCTTATTCGCTTCTCTTTTTCACTAGAACTAATGAGGATGAGGGAAAAGAAGCAAGAGCTTGGATAGCAATCTTTGAAAAAGATTATGATGTTTTTGAGTTCAGCATCACTAAGCATATTGATTCATTAACGGGACCTCTGCAAATTCATCATGGTTCTAGAGATAAAGATGCACTTCAAGAATGGTCTGATAGTTTTATCCAAATAATCGAGGTTGAAAATAATAAACGAGCAGAAACTGATAACAATCATCAGCCTATTGAGTATCAATACTATATTTATCCAGATGCTGATCATAATTTATTACCAAGTCACAACTGGCAACAGGCTATTCAAAGAGATTTACTCTTTTTTAAAGAGAAGGGAATAAGTCATGAATAAAGCCTCATCAAGATTGAAATATAATCCAAAATCCTTTGTCTCTAAACCCATCAAGGCCTCAAGTAGAATTAAAAGGAAATTAACAAAAAATGCTGATAAAAACAAAAATAATTCAATTATTCTTAATGCTTTAAAACATTATTTTGAACATCTGCCAACATTAGGAATGGCTATAGTGCTGTGTATAGCTACTATCTTTTTCCTGAAAGAAGTTCCACCAAACTCTGTTAGACATTTTCTCTTACCCAACACTTATCTGCCTTTTTTATTCTTAATTTTTTTGAGCAGTTTATTCTTATTAAGTTTTGTCTTTTTAAATAGGAGAGTTGGTTTTTTACTCTCACTGACCATTACCACCTACATATTTTTAAAAGTACAGCAAGTAATTATGGAACCCTGGCTATTAATAACACTGGCAATAGCTATACTCGCTTCACCCATAACTATATTAATATTGTGAAGAAGGATATTGTGGAGGAGGAGTTGGAGTTTCAATTGGAGCAACAAGAGTTGTTTCAGTACCCTTCCTTGCAGTTGGCTTTCTTGAGAGAAGGATACAACATTGTTCATAGAGTCTAATTGCATCTTCGGGATTTACCAATGGCGAAGTTAAATAATTCATGCATAATTTAAGAATTCTTTTTTCTTTGGTTATGTGCGAAACATCAGCCGTATATGGAGCAACTGTTGAAGTTGGAGGAGTCTCGACTTGAGCTGAAGCAATTCCTGAGTTGAATAAAGACATCGCTACTAAAGCAATGGGGATGCCTGCTTTCAGCAAAACACGACAGACCTCTGCTCTAACTTGTTCAAATAATTGCTTATAGTCTTCTATCTTTGAATTATTAATAGTTAAATTTTCCGTTCTCATTTTTTTTTGATTTTCAAATTTCTAATTAATCTAACAAGTTACTTATCAATTACATATTCTCTTACTTTTATTTATAAATGTCAATAAATAAATCAAACTAGATTATAATGATAAAGAGCATGTAATCTGGAAATAAACTCAACAAATATGAGATAATGCAATATCTATGACTAATAACTTTTTTATTACTACCACTCTGCCATATGTCAATGCTGAACCACATATTGGCTTCGGACTTGAAATAGTCGAGGCTGATGTTATCGCCCGCTATCAAAAAAGTCTTGGAAAAGAAATAATTTTTAATACTGGCACTGATGAACATGGCCAAAAAATCTATCAAAAAGCAGTAGAAACCAATCAAGATCCTCAAGATTATTGCAATCAATACGCAGCCAAGTTTCAGGACTTAAAAAAGCTATTAAATCTAGATTACACTCATTTTATCCGTACTACTAATGCCAATCATCAGCAAGCTGCTCAAGCGTTTTGGTTAAAATCAAAAAAATCTAGAGATATTTACAAAGCTAAATATCAAGTAAAATATTGTGTTGGTTGTGAGCTTGAAAAAACTGAAAGTGAACTGATAGATGGAAAATGTCCTATTCATCCTCATCTTGATCTTGAAGAAAGAGATGAAGAAAACTACTTTTTTAGGTTCTCAAAATATCAAAAACTGTTATTAGAGTTTTTAGAAAAAAATCCAGACTTCGTCCAGCCAGAATCAAAGATGAAGGAGGCAATAGCTTTCGTCAAGTCTGGTTTAAAAGATTTTAGTATCTCCAGATTAAAAAGTAAGATGCCTTGGGGCATTCCAGTTCCAGATGATGATAAACATGTGATGTACGTCTGGTTTGACGCGTTGGTTAACTATGTATCTACTCTTGGATGGCCAACAAACTCCCAAGCCTTCAATCAATATTGGCCAGCTGTTCAAGTAGCCGGAAAAGATAATCTAAGACAACAAGCCATTATGTGGCAAGCAATGCTGATGTCTGCAAACTTACCTCCATCAAAAAAAATATTAATCAATGGTTTTATCAGTATTAACGGCCAAAAGATGAGTAAATCACTAGGCAACGTTATCTCTCCCGAAGAGATGGTGGCAAGATATGGTATCGACGCCACCAGATTTCTACTGATTTCACTAGGCACATTTAACGAAGATATGGATGTTAGCTGGGAAAGACTAGATGAAAATTATACCGCTAACCTCGCCAACGGAATAGGCAACTTATGTTCAAGAGTTGCCAAGATGTCAGCTGATGAAAAAATAGTTTTTTCTGAAAAGAAATCAGAAAAACACGATGAAGTTCTAGATAAGTATCATCAACTAATGGATCAGTACGAACTCTCAAAATCTCTAGAACTAATTATCGATCTGATTAAAAAAACTGACTTATTTTTAAGTCAAAATGAGCCTTGGAAAAAATCCGGAGAAGAGAAAGTTAAAATACTGCTTTCTGCCATTTCCTATATCAGAGTAATTAGCAAGATGCTTTCACCATTTACTCCAGAATTATCAATGACAGTTCTAGATAGTTTTCAAGAGCAAATTAAGCCTTTGGCACCTTTATTTCCAAGGCTAAGTTAAGATCAATTTTTTTATGATTTTTGATACTCATTGCCACTACAATCTAGAGCCAATTTTTTCTGGAAAACAACAGTTTTTTCCAACAAAGTTAATAGCTCCAATTAGTAATTATAGCTGGCAAGATCATTGGCAAAATGCGCAGCTCGCTAACGTTAAAGCATCTCTTGTGGCTGGAGCAGATCTTGAATCAAGTAAAAGAGCAATTGAGATTGCTTCACAAGAAAAAAATCTTTTTGCAAGTGTCGGCATAAATCCAGCCGATTTTACTAACCAGACTGTTGATCAACTGAACAATGATTTTAAACAAATCTCAACCCTAGCCAAAGAAAAAAAAGTAGTTGCAATTGGAGAGTGTGGTATCGATTATTTTAGATTATCAGACTCAGAGCGATCATCTCAACAAAAAATCCAAAAATTAATTTTTATTAAACATATTGAATTGGCAAACAGTGTCAGCAAACCACTCATTATTCATGCAAGAGACAACAAAAAACAGGCCTATGATCAAATACTAGAGATGCTAAAAAAACATTATTTATTTAAAAAACCGTTTGTACTTCATTGTGTTTCAGGACACATAGAATATATAAAAGAAGCTCTAGGAATGGGAGCTTATGTCTCCTTTGCAGGCAATGTAACATATCATAATGCCCAAGAACAGAAAGATGTTTTAAAAATTGTTCCTCGAAATAGATTACTAATTGAAACTGACGCACCTTTTTTACCTCCTCAAGCAAAACGAGGTAAAATAAATCTGCCAGAGTTTATTGCCTTAACCGCAACTTACCTAGAGCAGGAACATGGTGTAAACTTACAACAGATATTTTTAAACAGTAAAACTTTTTTTGGAGTAAATGAACTTATTGATTAATGATAAAACGCTATTTTAGACGACATCCAGTTAAAACTCAGAGAGCTTTAGAAATATTGCCAGGATTTTTTTCTTGGTCGTTAATTCTTTTCCCCATTTGGGGATCCTTTTTAGTTCCTGTGTGGGTAGCCTATTATGTAATAATCTTTGCTGTATATTGGCTATATAGATCAATTATTTTAGCAGCTCTTTCTATAGCTGCACATTTTAGAATCAAGGCTTCATCTAATTTCGATTGGGTAACTGATCTAAAAAACCAATTTCCACAGCAGTGGAACTCCATTCATCACATTATTGTTATCCCCACTTATAAAGAACCAATTCACATTTTAAGAAGAACTTTAACAGCTTTGAGTCAGCAATCTTATCCATTAGTAAATATTCATATAATGCTTTCATTCGAAGAAAGGGAAGGAGAAAAAGCCCAAGAAAAAGGAAAGTTGCTAAAAAAAGAGTTCTCCGATCTATTTGGAAATGTATGGGACACCTACCACCCCGATATTGAAAATGAAGTTAAAGGAAAATCATCAAATACTTCTTGGGGAGCAAAAATCGCCAAACAAAAATTAATTGATGAGCAAAAAATTGATATTAATCAAGTTACTATTACCAGCGAAGATGCGGATGCAAAGTTTCATGAACATTATTTTTCATATTTATCTTATGAATTCCTAAAGGATCCAAAGCCGTACAATAAAGTTTGGCAAGGGGCTGTGATGTTTTATAACAACATCTGGCAAGTTCCAGCTCCCATTAGAGTTTTGGCCTCTTCTTATTCTGTCATTCAAATGTATATTTTAATGCGCAAAGACAGACTAATTAATTTTTCAACTTACTCAACAAGCTTAAAACACGCTGACTCTATCGGCTACTGGGATACTGATGTAATCCCTGAAGATTATCGTTTCTTCTTTAAGTCTTACTTTGAAAAAAAAGGAGATTTCGAGGTAAATCCAATATTTTTACCGATCTACTGCGATGCAGCTCAAGCAGATGGCTTCATGAATACCTTAAAGAATCAGTATGAACAGCTAAAAAGATGGGCTTGGGGAGTTAGTGATGATGCATATATCATTCGTCAATATGTTTTGTCAGAAGCTCCATTTTGGGATAAATCTATGAGAGTACTAAAAGTGATAGAGGATCACTTTTTGTGGCCAGTCAACTGGTTTGCCATAACTGTCTCTGCAAGTTTACCTCCATTACTAAACAAAAATTTTAACCGTACCATGCTTGGCAAAACTCTTCCCCAAGTTACATCAATGCTCTTAACATTTGCCTTGCTCTCAATGATAGTAGTAATAATTATTGATGCCCTCAATAGACCTCCGAGACCAAAAGAAAAAACATTTTTATCAATTTTGCTTCAGCCTCTTGAATTTTTGTTAGTGCCTGTAATCGGGTTGTTTTTCTCTGCTCTACCAGGGATCGATGCTCACACTAGACTAATGCTTGGAAAATATATTGAATATAAAGTAACCACAAAAGTATAGACATATGCTTAAAGACTTCTTTATAAAAATTGATAAGTTCTTAGATCGCCACACAGGTTTTTTATTGTGCCTGCTGTTACTAATTATCCTCAGAGCCCCAAATTTTTTTGATCCCTATTGGTATGGTGATGAAGCAATTTATTTAACCATTGGTCAAAGTATTCGAGCCGGAAAGCAACTCTATGCAGAAATCGTTGATCACAAAACACCAATAATTTACTATTTAGCAGCCGTTCCCAATCAGTTTTGGTTTAGAGTTCTCTTAACTGGGTGGATGGTAACGACAACAACTTTTTTTTATGATTTATCTAGAAAAATATTTAATCACAAAAATATTAGTGTTATTGGTACTTTCATTTTTGTTTTACTAACAACACTTCCTTGGCTAGAAGGACACATTCCAAATGGAGAGTTGTTTGTAATGGGTTTTGTGATAACTGGCCTGTGGATACTCGCAAAGTCACAATATCTTTCTCAAGTACTTGATGATCAACCAATTATTAAATCATTTCATAAAAAGCAAATCGCTTTTTTAATAATATCTGGATTTTTTTATGGATTGGCGTTTTTAACAAAAGTTCCAGCAATTCTAGATTTTGCAGGATTATTACTCTTAAGTTGGTTTTTCACAAATTCTAAAGTTCTTAATCAAAGCAATAGCACTAGAAAGAGAAAAATATTTTTCACTAAAAAGAATTTCTTAGCACTTTTTCAATTTATTCCCCAATGGATAGTTTTCTTTATTGGGCTGTTAATCCCAGTTATCATCTCGATAATATATTTTGTATCAATTGGAGCAGGCAGTGATTATTTAGAGTTTGGTTTGTTATACAACCTTCACTATACACAAACCTGGACTCATGATTTTGGATCAGCCTTCGTTAACTCTCTATTCACTCTACCTGTTAAAACGCTGATTTTAGCAATATTTATACTACTCTTAACCATTCTTAAGAAGGTATCTCTTAAAGCTAAGTTTTTTACAGGGTGGTATTTACTAACTCTTTACTCTGTTTTACTTTCAAATCGACCATACCCACATTACTTTCTTCAAGCAGTGCCACCTTTAGTATTGATGGTTACTTATTTATTAAAACTAGCAATTGATAAACAAAAAAAAGTTTATGAATTTGTATCTTCTTTCCTACTTTTTATTGTATGTGGCACTCTAACTACACTGATCTTATTTTCACTAAACTTTGGAGTTTATTCAACAAGAAAATATTATGGTACATTTTTCAAATATGTTAAAGGTAATCTAAATCAAGAGGAGTACTTTCAATCGTTTAACTATTTAATGAGTGATAACTATCAAGTGGCTAATTATCTCAAATCTCAAAATGAGAAAAAGTTGTTTATTTGGGGTAACAATGCACTACTATACGCACTTAGTGAAACCGTTCCCTCTTCTAGATATACCGTAGCTTTTCACATTCTTGATATGAATGCCTTTGATGAAACAATAATGCAGGTAAAAGATGAGGAACCAAATTATATAGTCTTAATGAACAATGCTCCAACTGAGTTTCCTGAGTTCTATCATTACTTAAGAAGAAATTATGTACCGATCTATTCGTATACTAATATGACACTTTATAAAAGAGTAAATATTCAATAAAAATGATTCTAAAAAGAAATACAGAATCTAAGCCAAAATTAAATCAGCCTCGATTCAGATTGATTGGTAATCGAGAAAAAGTTCCAATTAAATTATCTATATTAATTAATATAGTATTGCTGTTGGTTGTATTGGTAGTTCAAACATTTCTCCAACCAGTTGTTCCCCTTTTTTTCTCACTACCTGTTGGCACAAATCAATTGGCTCCAAAAATTTGGTTATTACTATCACCACTGCTATCGTTTCTTTTCAATGTTATTCACGTCGGATCTACTCATATATTTAAACTTCATCTTTTAATAGAAAAACTTTATTTATGGTCTAATTTGGTATTGCAATTGATATTACTAATGATCACTTTAAGAATTATTTTTGTAGTGATCTAATATGATGGAAGTTCTACCCCTCCTCACAAGTTTCGCCATATCCTTGATTGTGGGTAAGATGGTAATTAAGCTTTATCTCTCGAAAAAATGGCTAGATGATCCAAAAACAGAATCTCACATTAAAAAAACTCACTCAAAAGCAGTCCCAAGAGGTGGTGGTATCCAAATTTTTATCAGTTTTTTTCTTTCAAGCTTAATATTTTTATCTATCGATAAGTACTTAATTGCAATTATTCTTTCATCCTTGGTCTTAACAGTAATCGGTATACTTGACGATCTATATAATATTCATCCTTACTGGAGACTGACAACTGGCTTATTAGCTGGGCTAATTGTTGTTGGATCTGGAATTGGCATAGCATATGTATCAAATCCAGTTGGAGAAGGAGTCATTCAACTCAGCTCTATTCAAATACCAATAAGTATCCTTAATAAAACTAGAAACATTTGGATACTTTCTGATTTATTTGCTCTTATTTTTATTCTATGGAACATGAATATCGTTAATTGGTCAAAAGGTTTAGATGGGCAACTTCCATCCTTTGTTGCAGTTGCTTTTATCTTTATTGGACTTTTAAGTGATTCTTTTAGCTCTGATCCAACACAATTTAGCAATGCTATTCTGAGTTATATTTTAGCCGGCGGTTTTCTAGGATTATTGGTATATAACTGGTATCCTCAAAAAATTATGCCAGGATATGGTGGGGGTTCATTAGCAGGTTTTTTTCTAAGTATCTTGGCCATCTTATCGGGAGCAAAGGTTGCTACAACTTTAATGGTGCTGGCCATTCCAACTGCTGATGCAGTTTTTACCATTATTCGTCGAATAGCTTCAAAGAAATCTCCAATCTGGGGAGATCGAGGACATCTTCATCACTTATTGCTTGATAAATTAGGATGGGGCAGAAGAAGAGTCGCATTTTTTTATGCAGTTACTAGCCTGCTCATGGGAGTTTTATCTCTTCATCTAAACACAACTGGTAAATTAATAGCACTATGTATATCCTTTTTGCTAGTTATATCCTTTCAAGTTTGGGCTACAATTAATCAAAATAAAATTATTTAATAGTGATATTTAAAAAAATAATATGAGTTCATTTTTCAAAACTCTTAAGCTTGTTTTTATCAGTGCCAGACCATTGCAATGGATAAAGAATATTACTCTGTTTGCTCCGTTGTTATTTTCAGGTTTTTTGTTTTACAACCCAGTTGATGGCCCATCCTATTTTCTTGTAGTTGCCTATGCTTTTGCAATCTTTTGTATTATGACCTCAAGTGTTTATCTCATTAACGATACAATTGACGCTCAAGCAGACTCAAAACATCCAATTAAAAAAAATCGCCCCATTGCCTCCGGAAAGTTACCGATTCAAACGGCCTTATTTTTTTCAATACTTGGCTTTGCAGTGGTATTCTTTCTATCTCTTTCATTTAGCCCTTTTTACCAACTTTTATTACTCACCTATGTTTGTCTTCAGCTTCTTTACTCATTTAAATTAAAACAGATCCCAATTTTAGATGTTTTAACTATCGCTTCTGGTTTTTTAATTAGGATTTATGCAGGTGCAGTAGTAGTTAACCTTAGCATGAGTGTTTGGTTTTTACTAACAGTTGTTTCAGCATCTTTGTTTCTAGCCGTTGGAAAAAGACAAAGCGAAAGAACTTTAATGAAGGACCAATCAGATAAAATCACCAGAGTTACTTTACACAAATATAGTCAAAGATTATTAGATGTCTATACTTCAATGTTTGCCAATGCAACTTGGCTTACATATGCTCTTTATACTTTCCAATCACAACAATCGGTTAGCGAACCAGCTTTTGAAAGATTTCCTTGGGCATATACAGTTTTACCAAGGACCTTTCAATCTCAAAAATTACTGATGTTGACCTTACCACTCGTAATCTTTGGAGTAATGAGATACTTGGCATTAGTCTATGAAGAAAACAAGGGTGAATCTCCAGAAAAGGTTTTAATAAAAGACAAAACTCTTCTAACCACCGTTATCGTGTACGGCTTGATGACAATGTTTATTATTTATCTAGAATAAAACTAATGAAAACAATTAAAAAAGCGGTAATTAGTTGTGCTGGTTTTGGCACCAGATTTTTACCTCTTTCAAAAACAATCCAAAAAGAGATGTTGCCCATAATCAATCGTCCAGTTATTGATTACATTATTAAGGATTGCAAGAAAGCTGGTATAAATGAGTTTGTCATTGTTATCAACGAACACAACTATCAGCCTCTCCATTATTATAGAGAAAACCTTCGACTTGCCGAATATCTTAAACAAATGGATAAGTTTCATTTATATGAACAAGTCAAAGATCTTCATCAGGGAGCAAATTTCTCCTTTGTTAAGCAAACTGATTCTGATCCTTATGGAACCTCTATTCCAGTTTTGCTTGCTAAAAATGAAATCGTTAATGAAGAAGCATTTTTATATTTAACTGGTGATGATTTTGTATTCTTTGCAGATGAATCGCGCTCATTTATAGACGAGCTAATTGCAGAATACCATCAGTCAGAGGCAGAGGCTGCCTTATGTAGTATTCAAGTTGCAGCTGAGGTAACCAGTCAATATGGAATCATTTCAATGAAGCGGGATGGAAACTTTAATTTTCTTAAATCACTCATTGAAAAACCTGATTCAGGAAAAGCACCTTCTAGCCTAGCTAATATCAGCAAATATATTCTGACACCATCAATTCTTCCAATTATTGAAACTCAAAAGATAAATGCTAAAAGCGGTGAATACTATATTACTGATGCTTTGGAAATGTTTGCTCAAACAAAAAAAGTTCTTGTACATCAAACTAAAGGAAAATACTTAAATGCTGGAGATCCAACGAATTGGCTTAAGGCCAACTTGACTGTAGCTGGATCAAATCCAGAACTAAAAAAACAATTAGTTTCATTTATTAAACAAGAGTGGAATATTTAACTTTGGTTTTCTAAAAGCCAAGCTTCTGCGTCCAGGGCAGCGGCTGCTCCCATTCCAGATGCAGTGATTGCCTGACGGTATCTTAGATCAACTACATCTCCAGCAGCAAATACACCTTCTACTGAGGTCATTGTTGGATAATTTATTTTTCCTTGATTATTGACTTTTTTTGATGCCAACTCCGCTCCTTCTTTGCTCGGACTTTGAGGGGTTACAATATATCCTTCAGTAGTGAGTTCAAGTTGATCACTAACTAAACTATTTTGTGGTCGGTGCCCTATAGCCAGAAATAAACCGTCAGCCAGATGGTTAGAGATAACTCCATCCGTTTCTATTTCAAGTGATTCAAGCTTGTCTATACCATTAATTTTCTTTACCTGACTGTTCCATAATACTGAAATGTTTTTATGATTTAAGACTCTTGTTTGCATAATTTTACTGGCTCTAAACTCATCTCTGCGATGAATTATAGTCACTTGGTCAGAGAAATTTGCCAATGCCAACGAATCTTCCATGGCACTATCGCCCCCTCCTATCACAAAAACCTTTTTCTCTCTGAAAAAAGCAGCATCACATACGGCACAAGTGCTCACACCTCGTCCAAGAAGTTCCTTTTCGTTATCAAGATTCAACATCATTGCTGTTGCGCCAGTTGAGATGATTAGAGAATCAGCTAAATAATGAGGATCAGACTGTTTGTCATTCACCCAAATTTTAAATGGTCTCGATGATAAATCTAGTTTGCTAACTGATTCATATAATATTCTTGCTCCAAATTTTTCAGCTTGAGTTTTGATGTCATTCATCAGTTTTGGTCCCATAATCCCCTCAGGATGCCCGGGGAAATTTTCAACTTCAGTTGTATACATTAATTGACCGCCGATCTCACTTCCTGCAAAGACTATTGGGTTGAGCTGGGCTCTAGAACTATAAATAGCCGCACTATAACCAGCTGGACCAGAACCAATAATCGCTAAATTGATGTGTTTGCTCATAATAATTTCGTTAAAAATCTATACAGTCGCTTCTTCAATTAACTGTTTTAAACCTTCTTTTCCCGAAAACCCAATTTGTTTCCCCTTAATCACCACCTCGTTATTTTCGTAGTTAACAACTACCACCGTAGGAATACTCATCACTCCATATGAAGAAGGTACTTCTCTATTTTCATCTACATTCATTTTAGTTATTAAAACTTTACCCTCATACTCTTTATTCAGTTCTACTAATATTGGTGCCACCATTTGACATGGACCACACCAATCGGCATAAAAATCCACTAAAACTGGAGTCCCAGCATCTTTAACTGTTTGTAAAAAATCTGCATCGCTAATGTGAAGAACTTGATCGCTTGACATATTTCCTTTTATTTAATAATTTAGTAATTTTTTTAATAGTTGTTCAAACTCATCTAAATCATCTTTTTTTGAACAGTTTTTAATTTGACACATTAATAAATCTTTTCCAACTCTGGAGATAGAATTTTTAGCTGCCAAAACCTGATCAACAATCTCAACACAGCTGCGGTCAGTCTCAATCATATTAATAATACCATTAATTTGGCCAGAGATTCTCTTGAGCTGATTGATACTAACAATGGTAGCATCTAGTTTAGATATATTTTTCTTTCTATTCATCGAAATAAATATACCCCATAGGGGTATAAATGTCAAGAGACTCAATCTTAAAGCATATTAACTCTAAACTCTTTACCGTATTCTAGAAAACCCAACTTTAAATAAAAGTTATGTACTTGATATCTGCTATTTCTGCTTGAAGCAACAACTTTATAACATCCTTTTTCTTTAGCAGTTTTCAGAATCTTTTGTATAAGCTTAGTTCCATAACTCATGTCTCTGTATTTTTTATCAATAAAGACGTCCTCAATATATCCATATGGCTGCTCATGAATCTCATTAAATATGATATATAAAAATGCTCTACCAACCTCAGCATTTTTTTCATTCTTGATAGAAAATCTTATTACTTGACTATTTTTTTGTTTTTGAGAAATTTCCATTTAAAATATCTTTGTTACTAATTTAAGTTTTGCTTGAAGTTGTGCAATTTCTGTCATCTTTTTTTGGATTAACTCATCAGCCCCACTTTTTTTCTCTCTTTCAATCTTTGAGATCTCTTCGTTTAAGAGCTCAATTTTGTTTGAAATATTATACTGCTGATACTTGCTAATCGTTTTTTTCCATTCCTTATCCCAGTTAGCAATTAAAAATTCATTTGAATATTGAGGTAAATGACACCACTCCATTAAAAACACTTTTAAATCTTCTGGCAAACTCATAGCAAAACGATCAAGGGAGTACTCTTGATCATAGTTTACGAGCCTATCTAGAATTATATTTGCTTGAGCATAGGAAAATTCAAGTTGTTTTAACTCCCTAGCTTTTTCTACAACTTTTTTGTCATCCGCATTAAATAATAAAAAAAGTAAGTATTCTTGAATCAGCTCAATTGGAGATTGAGAAGAGGTTGTATTTTGATCTTGAACTTTTTTATTAATAGGTTTTTTTGTGATTCCGAAATTATTAATATCTTTATTCAAAATTCCAACCGTAACATTAAGTTTGTTAGCCAACTGCTTTAAATAAAAATCTTTTTCTACCTCATGAGATATGTTTTTTATAACTGGGGCCAACTCATCGATAATCTTCCTTCTCCCTGAGGCAGAGTTTAAATCGTATTTTCTGAGAGCTACTCCAATCAAAAACTCATACGCTGAGATCGATTCCTTACTTACTTTCCTCCACAAAGCTGGATTTTTTTGAATTAGATCATCTACATCATGGATCTCATCTTCGCCTCCAACCTGAGATAGATCAATTACTCTTAAATCCAGATTGGTGTTGCGGATAATATCAATTGCTCTGCGTGTTGCTTTAACTCCCGCCTCATCTGAATCCAGAGTAATAATCACTTTTTCCACTGATCTTTCAAGCAATTTTGCTTGTTCTGTAGTAAGAGCAGAGCCCTTAATTGCAACTATATGCTTGACATGGTTTTGCTGAGAAGAGATTACATCAAACTCTCCCTCACAAACAATGACCTCTTTTTTGTTGCGGATATCTTGAAAAAGTTCGCTGTAACCATAAAGAGTTTTTGCTTTATGATACAGGATTGTTTCAGGAGTATTAATATATTTTGGCTGATTTTTATCATTCTCATCTGAACTAATTAATCTTCCCGATAACCCCACTATCTGACCTCTATGATTTCTTAACGGAAAAACAATACGGTTTCGAAACCGATCATAGTATCGTCCTGATCGATTGCGAACTATTAACCCAGACTGTTCAATAACCACGGGATCATACTTCTTTTTAGTAGTAAGATAGCTAAATAAACCATCCCAAGCATCCAATGCATATCCAATTTGAAACAGATTAATCGAGCTGTTAATAATACCTCTCTTTTTTAAATACTCCTTTGCATATATTCCTGATTTGTGTTCTGTTAATAAATAGTGATAATACTTAGTTGCTATCTGAAGAATCTCTAAAACTTGTTCTCTTACATCATCTTCTTTTGTTTTGGTGTACTGTTTTAACTCTATACCGGCTTCATCAGCTAAGTATTGCAATGCCTCATAAAAACTCATGCCCTCATACTGCTGCAGAAACTCAAAAACGTCACCTTTAGCTCCGCAACCAAAACAACGATAGCGTTGCAATTGAGGATTTACAAAAAAACTTGGAGATTTTTCTGAGTGAAAAGGACATAAAGCTCTATAACTTGAGCCCGCTTGCTTCAAATCAAGTCTCTGTGAAATTATATTCACAATATCAACTGCATCCTTAACTTGAGAAATTTGGCTCATAATTATTTATTAACACTTTAATAAATCCTTTATTAACCGTATTATACAGTTAATAACAAATATATAAATTCTTCTATTTATGAAAAAAAGTGATAACAAATCATCAGAACCAAAACACACTCTTTATGATACTCCATTTAATACCTATTTCAGAAAATTAGATAAAATTGATAAAGGTAAGAGATATTCTAAAGAATATGGTTCTATCTTAATTCTGGGATTGGTAGAGGAGATTGGCGAAATGGCCAGAGCTTATCTTGCAGAACACGGAAGAAAGAAAACAAATATTGCTGCCCAGCTTGATGAAACATACGAGCAAGAACTAGGAGATATTCTTGTAGCAATCATCAGATTTGCCAGAATAAAAAATATAAACCTTCACGAAAGGATCATGTACACACTCGAGAAAATCGAGAAAAGAAGGACAAAACCGAAAATATAAAACTCAACCATCATTGAAGCATAATGCAACTGTCAGTTTGAGTTAAGATGTTATTTTCCTGGCAATATTCAATAGCTTTTTTACTTTCACTACCTGGTTGAAACCAAATTTTTTTTACACCCTGTAACAAAGCTTTTTTAACTATTTCTTCACTAACTTGAGGAGGTACCACCAGAATAACTAAATCAATCTTCTCAGGAATTTCTGAAAGTGAAGTATAAACAATATTTCCTAATATCTCTCCACCTTTGTAATTAACAGGAAAAACATTTGCCCCTTGTTCAAGAAAGTGTTTATAAACTTTATATCCATATTTATTAGTATTTGAAGACGCCCCAACAACTGCGATTGTGGAAATATTATTTAGCATAACTGAAAAAAATTACATATTTGCATAAATTGCTCTTTTATGCTTTTTGAGTCAGATTCTGAAGTGTTATCGACTATCCAGATTTTTCCATAAGAATCTCTTGAAATAATTTTCTCCATCGACTCGAGTTTTTGATCAAAAGAGTACTGACTTTCAAGCCTCCTCTTGATCTGTTCATTATTAAGATTTCTTTTTAATAATCTTTTATGTTGGGTATCCTCATTCGTTTTCACTAAACAAACATTGTTATTTGATAAATAGGTCATATCTGACTCAATTAATAAAGCTGCGTTCAATAAAATTAAACCTTTTTTACCATTTAGCTCCCTCCTGATTCTAACCAACAACGGCAGGTGCATAATCTCGTTTAACCGGTTTAATTTTTTATAATCTGTAAAAACCACCTCCCCAAGCACTTTTCGATTAATGCTTCCATCGGAGTTTTTTACATCATTTCCAAACTCATCTGCAATCATATCTCTGATTTGTTGGTATTTGGGTTCTTTTAATTCTTGATAAATTTGATGAGTCACTAAATCAAGATCAATATGAAATACCGGAATATTATTTTCTTTTCCAAGTTCAACGAATTTATCACTAACATAAGATTTTCCAGAACCAATCTCTCCCGTGATAGTCACAATGTGCTGATCACCCATCTTTTCTTCAAGTGCTTGCTTAACATTGAGAGGCACAAACTCATGTATCAGTCCCTGATCTTTTTGCAGTTGTTTAACATTGCTAGAACTAACATGAGCTAACTCTGACCTAGAAACCAAGATAAACGTATCAAGCCCAACCTTTTGAGAATCCCCCAGTTTATGCAAGTTTACCTCATACTCAAAATCTGTTGGATTGCGAACCCCCTTAACAATCACATCAGCGCCAATTTCATAGGCAAAATCTATTAAGAGACCAGTAAATGAAACAACTGTAACATTAGAGTATTTGATCAAGGCCTGTTGAGCTAATTGAGTTCTCTCTTCAAGAGAAAAAAGGTATTTTTTTTCAGGATTAACGCCAATTGCCACTATTAGTTCATCAAAAACAGAAGCAGCTCGACGAATAATATCTATATGCCCATAAGTAATGGGGTCTCCGGAAAAAGCGTAAATTGCTTTTGACATAAAAAATATTCAGCATCTTCATGATAACTCAAAACCGACTTATTTCCAGATGAGTAACTCTCTAAATTTAACTTTCTAATTTACTCTTCGCTCCAGGCAAAAGAGTAAATTAAGAAAATAGTGTTTACTCAATAACCACTCTTACGTCAAGTACTTTTGCACCATCACCCTTTGGCAAAGCTAGCAATGGGTTAATATCAAGCTCAACAATTTCTGGAAAATCAGTAACAAGTTGAGATAGTCTGCCAATACACTCTGACAACATCTCAATATCTTTTGCTTTTTCTCCTCTAACCCCCTTAAACAAATCTGAGGTTTTAAGTGTTTGAATCATGTTTAAAGCATCAGTTTTTGTTAATGGAGCATAAGCAAAGTTTACATCCTTCAAAACCTCAACATAAATTCCCCCTAATCCAAACATAATCATTGTTCCAAGGCCAGGAGCTCGATTTACTCCCAAGATTACTTCCGTTCCATTATCTGGAGCCATCTCCATTAGCAAAACACCTTCCAGTCTGGCTTTTGGTTTATTTTTTGAAACTGTTTTGATCATTTGCTCATACTTTTCTTCGATATCATCCGAGGTAACATTGAGCATTACACCGCCAACATCACTCTTATGTAAGATATCTGGCGAAACAATCTTCATTGCCAGTTTTGATCCAAACTTTTTTGCTATCTGTAAAGCTTGATCTGCTGATTTTGCAATCTCACTTTGCAGAACAGGAAAATTGTAAGCCTTGATAATCTCCATCGCTTCAGCTTCGGGAAAAGAGGTTTGTCCCTTTTTTCTAGCTTCGCTAAAAATCCTTTTTACTTTCTCCTTGTCTACATCCCTAAATTCCATCGATTTTTCTATTGGAGTGTTATGCCATGAAACAAACTTGTCAAGTTGAGCTAATGCTTTTGCTCCAGGCTCAGGAAAAGATGCCGTTGCAACTTTTTCTCCTCTAAGTAAATCAACTCCAGGTCTAACAGTTATAGCACCCATCATACTCACCACAATTGGTTTGGAGATATGCTTTCGCGCATCAACAATAACTCTGGCAGTTTCCTCAATTTCTGTCATTGACTGAGGAGTCATGATTACCTGAATAGAATCAACATTTTTGTCTGTGGCAATTAACTCAAGAGCAAATTTGTAACGATCGGCTCTAGCATCTCCTAAGACGTCAACTGGATTATGAGAGCTTGCAGCTGGAGGTAAAAATTCTTTTAATTTTTTAGTGGTATCTTCAGACAACTGGGCCATTTCTAGTCCATTGTCAGTAGCCTCATCTGTAGTTAAAACACCTGGGCCACCAGCATTAGTAATAATCGCTAAATTCTTTGCTTTCTTGAGAGGATTTAGTGCAAAAATTTGGGCTAAATCAAACAGTTCCTTAATGCTTGTAGCACGAATAATTCCTGCCTGTTTAAATAGAGCGTTATAAGCTGCATCACCGCCTGCCAATGAGCCGGTGTGTGAGGCTATCGCTCCTGCTCCAGCTTCAGTTCTCCCTGATTTTAAGACAATCACTGGCTTTGGATTGTTACCTCGATTAATCTTTTTCATCAGCTCAATAAATTCTGGAGCATTGGTTAGTTCTTCAGCATAAATTAAAATCACTTTTGTCTGATCATCTTCAGCCAAGTACTTAATCAATTTTATTTCATTTACATCTGCTTTATTACCAATACTGATAAACTTTGAAAAACCAACACCAAGCTCTTTGGCATAATCTAATACAGCTGTGCAAAGCGCTCCACTCTGAGACATAAATGCTACCGAGCCAAGTTCTGGCATTAGTTGTCCAAAAGAAGCATTCATTTTAATTTCAGGATTAATAGCTCCAAGACAGTTGGGGCCAACTAAGCTGATTTTATTTTTTTCACAAACTTTTTTTAATTGAGATTCAAGTTCTACATTACCTATTTCTTTAAAACCTGCAGATATAACAATTGCGGCTTTTGCTCCTTTTTTAGCAGCTTGCTCTAAATTTTCAGGGACAAATTTAGCTGGAATTGCAACCACTGCTAAATCAATAGTTGTATCAACTGAGCTAATATCTGGAAAAACTTTTTTTCCATACAGCTCTTCAATTTTTGGATTGATAGGAATAATTTTTCCTTTATAACCCTGATAAACCAAATTTTTTACTATATCGTTGCCAACCGTTTTTTCTCTGCTAGAAGCACCGATAATTGCAATCGACTTAGGATAAAAAAGAGACTTTAAACTCATACTACCTTTCATTCAATTATTAATGGATAGACTTTGATATTCTATTCAAGATTGATAAAAAAATTAAGAGGCAGTTTTTCGCTAATTTTTTACTAGCTCTTTTTTTTACACTCCATCTTCTTTATTGTCATTTTTTTAGATTCCTGCTACCATAAGTAATCAGCGATTATCATACAAAGTATTCATAAAAATATGACAAAGATGATCAAGAAGGCCATAATTACTGCGGCAGGCTTTGGTTCTAGATTCCTGCCGATTACTAAAACATTTCCTAAGGAAATGCTACCAATTATCGATAAACCAATTATTCAATATCTCGTTGAAGAGTGCGCTGAAGCTGAAATCGAGGAAGTAATTATTATTGCTTCTCCTTCGGAAGTAAGTAAGTTTGAAGACTATTTCTACGGCAGAGCTACTTCGATTAGAACTCTCATGATTAGACAAGAAAAACTTGACCGTTGGGATAAGGTTGAGCAAGTTTTTCATTTACCAAAAATAACAGTAGTGCCTCAAGATGAAAGTTTACCTTATGGAAATGGAAGACCAATTATTACCGTCAAGGACTTAGTAATGGATGGTCCTTTTGTGATAATGTGGGGAGATGATTTAGTTTTAAGTGAGGTTAGCGCAGTTAAACAGATGATTGACGATTTTGAGAAAAATCCTTGCGATGGCTTACTCGCAGTTCAAGAAGTTCCTCACCACGAAGTAGATCGCTATGGCATCATTAAAATTAAGGACGGCACAAAAGATCAAGTTGAGACGGTAATTGAAAAACCGCCAATCGACAAAGCTCCATCAAATATGGTTTCTTACGGAAGATATATTTTAACTCCAGAAATTTTTGATTATTTAACCGCTGATGCTACCGGTCTTGACGGGGAAGTTTGGTTACAGGATGCAAATGATAAAGTAGCAAAAAAAGGCATTGTCCGTTACAAAGTCATTGATGGTGAGTGGATGACAACTGGTGATCCTCTGCGCTATATGAAAGCTCACTTAAAGTTTATGTTAGCTCACAACAAATATGGACCGGAGCTAAAAGAGTTTGTTACCTCCATAAAATAGCTCTACTCCATTAAAATTAATACAAAAAATCCCCGGTTAAACCGGGGATTTTTACATTTACAACTTTATGTTGCAAAGAGTTGATTGAATCAACTTAGTTGTTTCGATCGTAGCCACCTCGATTGTAGCCACCTTGTGAACGATTAAACGTTCTAGGTGCTCTGGGGCGAGCGATGTTTACAACAAGCTCGCGCTCCTCGAGGGAACTGCCGTTCAAAGCATCGATGGCTGCCTGAGCTGCTTCTGCTGAAGCGAACTCGACAAAACCAAAGCCTTTTGATCGACCTGTGTGAGGATCGGTGATCACCTTACAATAGGTAATCTCTCCGAAATCCTGACACATCTCTCGCAACTGATCTTCAGTAACGCTATAAGGTAAATTACCTACATAGACTTTACTAAGATTCTTCTCGTCTTGGGAAGATTGCATAGTGCCTTTTTTCTAGTTGGCTGATCACCCAACCTTTGTAAATAACCACTTAGACAGAAAACCTGAGAAACCCAAGGCACTGTCAGCAGATCAGACCATACATTATATCAGAGTTATTGTTAATACATAGTGGGAATTGGATTTTGTGGAAAGATCACCATTTTCCAGAAGCACCGCCGCCGCCGGATCGCCCACCGCCAAATGAAAAAGATTTAGAAGAAGATGAGCTTGATCTAGAAGTAGAAAAAGGAGATTTTGATGAAGATAATGTATGAGAAAAACCAGGAGTTTTTGGAGCATATTTTGCCACCAGATATATAAACAATGCAATAATACCAAAAAAGATTATCATTATTAAAATTGCAGTCCAAACCGAAACATTATTTTGATTTGAATTTATAAGCTGGTCAGGATTAGAGATTTGGGCCAAGATTTCATTAACTCCAGCAACAACCGCCGCATCATAATCATTTTCTTGAAGATGGGGCACAATATCTTGACGAATAATTCTGCCCGCCATGCCATCTGGTAATGAACCTTCAACACCATACCCCGTCTGAATACGAATATCTCTATCATTGATCGCTAATAACAGCAACACTCCATTGTCTTCACCCTTTTTGCCAATTTGCCATTGATCAAAGTATGCAAGAGCAACCGACTCTATCGGCTGATCCTCAAGTGAGTTGAGTGTTACCACTGCCAACTCTGCGCCATTTTGTCTACTGGCTTCTTGTTGCAACTTTTCTTCTAACTGAAGTTTCGTCTCGGCCGAGAGGACTTGTGCAAAATCATTAACCATTCCCTCATATTGTTTTACTTCGAAAGCAAAAGCCTGTAGCGAGAAATATCTCGCCAACAAACTAATCATCAACAATAAAAAAAATCGCTTAAGAATTTTCATTGCCTCCTACTAATCTCTAAAATTTACTGCCGGAGCTGACTCAGCGGCTACATCAGCCTCAAAGTATGGCTTTTGTGAAAATCCAAGCATTCCCGAAATCAGAACTACTGGAAATGATTTTGCCCGAACGTTGTACTCTTTGGCGGCATCGTTGTAACGCATTCTTTCAACGCTAACTCTGTTCTCGGTACCAGCTAACTCATCCATTACTTGGGCAATTGTTTCGCTTGACTTTAGCTCCGGATAGTTTTCAATGATAACCAATAACCTGGCTAAAGCGGATTCAACCTGAGCCGAAGCCTCAGCCTTTTCCTCTACGGTATTTGCGCCAGCATAACCCTGACGAGCCATAGCTATTGTTTCTAATATCTCCTTTTCTTGATCAAGAAAACCTTTCGCTGCCTCAACCAAATTAGGAATTAAATCATAGCGACGTTGATATTGCGTTTCAACTTGTGACCACTGGGCATCAACTTCTTGAGATTTTCTAACCAAACCATTGTAGCTACCCATCAGCCACATACCCAAAACTACTAAAGCAATCAGCCACATTTTTTTATTTTTAAAATTCATTTTTTCTCCTCTTTATTTATAATTAAATTAATGTAATTATTCTGTCCCGAAATAGCGATCACCATAATCACCAAGACCAGGAACAATATACTTTTTGTCATTCAAAGATTTATCAATACTAGCAGTAAATATTTTTACATTGGGAAACTCTTTAGCAATAGCCTCAATCCCTTCTGGAGCTGAAACCACTGATACAACTCTGATTTCTTTGGCATTTTCTTGAGAAACTCTTCGTACTAAATGAAGAATTGAGCCACCCGTGGCTAACATTGGATCGGTAACTATCACTACTGAGTTTTTAGTAATCTTGGGCAACTTCCAGTAATACTCACTCGCTATAGCCGTTTCCTCATCTCTTGCCAATCCAACAAAGCCAATCTTTGATTTAGGTAATAGATGCATTGCTCCAAATAACATTGCTATTCCAGATCTTAATACTGGTACAACGATTACTTCATCAGCTAACTTAGGAACAGTGGTTTTACATAAAGGAGTTTCTATCTCTTCTTGTTTGAAAGATAATCCCTGAATTGCTTCAGCAAATAGCAAATAACAGATTCTATCTGAGTGCTCTCTAAATTTTTTTAACTTGGTTTTTTTGTCTCGAAGATGGCTCAACGAATCTTGAATAAATGGATGATTGCAAACAATGGTGTTATTCATATTGTCCTTTTATTAATAAAAACAAACTTTGCTCAATCTTAAACTCATTTGAGTTTAGCAACTCATTATAACTAATCCACCTAAATTCTGTAATTTCTTCATTAGCTGGATTGTTTGTAGTATTGATCACAAAAGTGCCAGCAGGTTCACACAAAAAAGTGTGACAAATTACTTGGTCTTTTTGATGCTGAGAAAAGAAGTACCAGGCACCGATTGGCTTAATAATAGATACCTTGATCCCAAGCTCTTCCCAGATTTCTCGATGCAAAGTTTCTTCTGGAGACTCTCCATACTCAATTTTTCCCCCAGGCAAATCCCAAATCTCACCTTTGCGTAGCTCTTCCTTAACAAATAAATATTTATCTTTATATTTAATCAAGGCTTTTGACGAGGAAACTACTTTTGGCATAAAAACAGTTGAAGTGATTGCTTAAAAAAGTATTTAAATATGCAGTTTTTGAGCACAATAACACAATTAAACAGCACAGTAATTTCTGATAAACTAATTAAGAACTATAACAAAAAAATCTTGATTTAAAACCAATCTACTCCATGACAGAAATTGTATCAGATACTAAATCTCGTCCAGATAAGAAATTTCCCTGGTTTACTGAAAAAAGCGAAACTATTGCCTTTTATGAGGACCATTTTATAGATGTCGGGGCAGCTTTTGATCACATCACCATTAATTCAACATTCACCTTCAATCCAGAACTGAGAGCTCAAATCCCAAATTGGCCAAATATTGATACAAGTTTGTTTTGTAAATTTTCAGTACCCAAAAAAAATGAATCAAGAAGAGTTATTCTCAATGATCATCCAATCATACAATCTCTTCGTAGATTATTTGGTGGTAAATTAATTCCTGAAACCGCTGTTGATCTTCCTCCAACTACTCCACAACAAAATCATTGGGGAATGGGAAGAGGTTTGTCATCTCTTCATTTACCTTTAGAAGGAAGCAGTTTGGCAACAGAGCTTAGAAAAGACGATACAAAATCTAAGCCAGGTTTAATTGGCGTTTATGATTCAAAATTTGGTTTTTTTTATGCCAATCTAGGATTAAAAGGAAACGGACCTACTGCAAACGAGATACGAAAAACAGCTTTAAATCCAGAATTAGGAGCAAAAAAAAGAATTGAGTATCACGAAGCCTGGGGTATTTTGTGGGAACCAACAGCTCTAGAAATTGAGCAACCGATACTTGAATCGTTGGCAGATATAGGTTTTAGAGTTGGTAGAGTAATTGCTACTGTAGCTCTTGATAAAGTAATGCTTGCTGAGCTAGTCACTCCTTATTATCAAGAGGCAGGTCTAGATGAGCAATATGATATTCGCAGAGAATTAAAAAAGGGGGATCCATCTTGGAAACCTGCCATCATTGCTAGACTTGGAGGAGGAGAAAGAATAGATGTGCTTGATAGAGCTGACAGCTCATTGGAAATACTGGAAAAGGGAATGTATTGTTTATCTTCAGAAATGTTTAAAATGGATGAGATTAATGATGAGAAAGGCAGTAAACTCTTCCAACAGAAATATAAGTTTCCTGATTCATATCTCCAGTACATTGATACCATCAGCGAGTACGACTACTCACAAGAATTAAGAGCAGATTATCTATATGCCTATTTCTGGATAATCTCTTTTCTGATGTGGCGAAATTATCACATGCAAGATGAGTACAATAAAAAATATCCAAATCCAGAACATCAAAACCTAGGCCCACTTTGGCTCAACTACAAACCGGGAGATTGGGATGTGGGAGGATTTATTTTTGATGTAGATGTGTTTGAGTATAAAAGAGATTTAGCAGAAAGAATTGGAGAGGCAAAAGTAAGGCAAAGTGATGCCGATGCTCTTCGAAAAGGATTGCAGTCTATTGCCAACAAGATGCTTTTATCTCTACCCAACTTACCAATTCATGACATAATCCAAAAAACATTTCAAGATAGTCTTGAGATCAGTCAGCGAGAAGGATTTATAATAAATGACGCAGAACAAGATTTTTATCTCTATTAATATATATGCTTGATGAGATTTGAGATGGCGTAGCATCCGGATCCGGTACCAGAACAATTTTAAAACAGTTTATGCAGCGATAACACTCTTTTCTGCTTCTGACTGCAAAACACTCACAAGGCAATCAGAATTGTGCTTTTCTAAAACATACACTATCTGATTTGAAGATGGATTAAAACCAACTCCCCTAATTTTATATATTTCTCCATTATATTTAACCCAATCTCCCTCTTGAAACAAAGGTTTTTCTATTTTTTTATCATCCATATTCTGAATATATTTTTCACCATAATTAATTGCGGAAGGGGTGGGACTCGAACCCACGAAGCCCGTGAGGGCGCCGGTTTTCGAAACCGGTGCAATAGACCGCTATGCGACCCTTCC
>CAYTIA010000007.1:0-34997 GCA_964437755.1 uncultured Pseudomonadales bacterium
TTAGAGCTAATAGAGTATGTTGGGCAATATCTTCATCAGACAAAAATTCTAATGTTGACTTGTAAAGAAAAATGCAATGATAGGCTTCTAGCATATAAAAAAGGTGTAGATGCATATTTATCTAAGCCGTTTAATTTGGACGAGCTACTTTTTGTTGTTAGTCGTTTATTCAATAGTTATAAACTTAAAGATACAAACACAATAGAAACAGAACAACTATCTCTTTTTCCAGATGACGGTTATGTTTTGATTAATAATAGTAAGGTATATTTAAGGCCAAAGGAGATGATGATATTTAAGACTTTATTTTTAAATAAGTCTTCAGTTATTAGTAAACAAAAACTGCTTGATTTAGTATGGCCAAACATCGACAACCAACCAAACTTTAATACGGTAGAAGTCTATATTAGAAGACTTCGACAAATTCTTGGACCATACGGAATTAACTTGAAAAATAAAAGAGGTTATGGTTATTGTTTTGTTCCTGAGATAGGAATTAAGCATTGAATGGTTGATCCTTTTTTAAGACGTGATTGTATTAACAGCTTACCTCCAAAGTGTTGAGTTATTACCTTTTTTACAAACTTTAAGCCCGTCCTCGTATTGGCCAATATTTCATCACCTATTTCTCTATCTTTATCGCTATCGTTTAGCTGAAGGAATCCAGTGGCACCATCGACAATCTTAATTTCAAGATAAGACTCTTTTTTACTTGCAAAAATTGCTACTAATTTATTAGCGTAATTTTTTGTATATGCTTGGAAAGCATTATTTAAAAGACAGATGATAGCTTCTTGAAAATATAGTTTGCTGCCAGTTAATGAATCATTTTTGTTAAGCTGAATATATGGTATCAATTGAGCTTCTGTTTCAGGTCTCTTACAAATATTTATTACTTCAAACAATGAATCTTTTATTAAAAATGAAAGATTATTAGATTGTGGGATATCGCACTGCATCATAATATCCTTTAGGTAATTTGTAGACAAAATTGCTTTTTCGAGATAGTAGAGGGAGTTAGGACTAAGTTTGTGAAACTGTTTGTCTTTGCTGAGAAGTTCTAGATTAATCAATAAATTTGTAATTGGTGTGTTGGCGGCATGCTTAAGAACCTTAATACTTGAAAAGAAATTATGTTGGTCTGAATAGAATGAATTAATCATTTATCCAAAGTATCATGAAAATCTTATAAAAAGCTTAAATTATTACTTTTGCATCCGGGTAATATCCCAAACTTGATGGCAAGAAGAATCAAAAGGTCGACAAAACTCTGTAATAAGTTTTGCTTTTGATAAATTTATTGAAATTCTGTGTGAGTTTGCTACTAAAAGAACTTGATCGTAATCTGAAAACTCCTTAGTTGATTTGCTAAAACTTGAAATTGGCTGACCAATCGGTTCAATGAATAAGTTGCCAATTTCTTGTCGATGAAGATACATTAGAAGTCCATCAGGTAAAGTTCCGAAATAACCTTCTGATATTACTAAAATGCTATGATTTTTTGCTAATTCAGTGATCATTTCAACAGTCTCTTTAACTCCATACCCTGCGGACCACTCAGTTAAATACTGTTCTTTATCAGATTGTACGAAACTTGTTTTTTCTGGTTGAAACTGAATATTATAGATAAAGGAAATCGATTGAAATAATGATATCCCCAGTAGAAAAAGTACGATCAGTTTTGCAAAAAAGCCTTTTTTGATAAGTTGATCAATAGCGAGAATGGCAGCCAAGGTAATAAATAGGCTTACGGAAATTAGGTATCTTGAAAAAACTACTCGCCCCATTAGCATAATTGGAAAAGCATAGGTTATCCATCCTAGGTGTAGGGCTAAACTCTCTTTTTTTCTAGAAAGGAAAATCCCAAAGAGTGCTAAAAGAAATATTGGCCAAGTAAGATAGTGAATAAAGTATCCAATATAGGTTGGCCAACTTGGTAGAGTTTCGATCCACTTGTGATTGATAAAAATATCTTGCCATGAAAATAAAAAATCACTTCCTCTTGAAAATAACTGGCCAAATGAAGGGTGGGTTGCCAGTAGTAAAAAAAATGAGCTTGCTATCACTGTTATGAACAAAAAGTTTTGAATGATTTTTCTTGTTTGAATTTTTGGAGAATGAAGAATTAACGCCACAAAAAAAAGAGAAGGGATAAACAAAATTGCTGGAAGTTTAGTTAAAATAGCTAGTCCTAAAAATAATCCAGATAGAAAAACGTTTTGTAGCGAAAATGACTGTCTTTTATTGGTAACAAGTTTAGTTTTGAGAAGAAACAATAATGAGAGAGAAATAAACAAGGTTAACATTCCATCCATTAAAGCCAAGTGATGATGGAAATACCAATAGGGCAAGATTGTAGAAAAACCTGCTGCTAGCCACGAAGAAAACTTGTTAAATCTGAGCTGTCTAGCCAACAAATACATCGTTAAAGCTTGAAACAGTCCGATTAGCATTGACACAAATCTACCGGCCAAAAGTTGATTCTTAAAAATATATTGAAATGGAACTAATGCCCAAATATATATTGGCGTCTTGCCATCATTTAAGGGGAAAAATAAATACTGTTGCCAGTCATCTATGATAAGTTGTGCCCAACGAATATATATTGCCTCATCAGCAAAAACTGGTAAGTTAACTGGATGAAGTAAGTGGATAATAAAGTATCCAATTATAAAAAACAATAATAGTATTATTGTTTTATTAATTTTTAGCATGTATTTTGTGTGTAGCTCTCATTAAGAGAAAGTATATCAAAGATATTGGAATTGCAGACCAAGTAATTATTTTTTGTTGGATTAAGATTTCTTGAGAGTAACCATTGTTCTGTAACCAGGGCAAGTATCTGAATAAGCTTGTGATTGAGAAAATAAGAATACTGTTTTTTATATATCTATTCTTTATGGATGGAGCCCAAATCAATACCCAAAGAAAGTACCACGGATGAAACTGTTGAGATCTAGCGGTGAATAACGGTAAGAACATAAGAATTGAGGCAATTTCTGGGATTAGATTAGTAATCTTTTTAACTAGTTGATTAAGTTTAGAAAGTTTTAGTTTAGAGAAAATAATTATTAGTATGAGTGGTAAAAGAGCCAGACTTGAGAATTTAACTGCCACTGAGAAGATAAACAGCAGTAATGACCAAACAAAGTTTTCTTTTTTGTGTATAAAAAGGGCAATTGAAAGAACTATGGGAGCCATCATCCATAAATCATTGTGAAAGTTATTAACTACCTCCAAAATAACTAAGGGATTAAAAAAGAATAATGACCATTTTTTTAGATTGATATGCTTATTGGACTGCGAAGTGTACAGAGTTGAAATTGCTACTGATGAGAGAATTAAACTTAGGATGATAAATAATCTAAAACTTAGCCAAGTTACTAAAAACTTTCCAGCTCCAAAAATGTATGGAATTAGAGATAGGGCTGTCCAAACATAACCATAGGGAGCAGGTGTATGGGTGTTGTGCATGAAACGAGTCCAGTTGTCAGATGGATAATCTAGTGCTGTTTTTAGATGAGGGTTAGCTTGATATTTGAGAACGATTCTACTGTTAAAGATGTAGTTAAAAACATCGTTAGATAAGATGTTTGAGCTAAAAAGCAGTGGAGTTGATAATAGAAGAATTAGTGTTATCTGCTGTTTTAAAGAGATTGGCTTATTTTTTGAAAAAGACTTGATTAATAAAAAATATATTAAAAAAAATAAAGTAATAAAAATAGAAAAAACCACAGAAACTAAATGCCGATTGTGATAAAAATGGTTCCACATCCAAAACTGAAATGAACTAAACCAAGTTGTATTAATTAAGATAAGATTGGGAGTAGTTAGGCCAAAGGAAAAGATTGAGAACATTAATAATAATCCGAAATATGCACAGAACAGTATCTTTGAGTGGCGAGAAAAATTTTTAAACATTAATAAATCCGTTAACAACACTAACTTTAAAATGCTCTAATACTTTTTCAGTAAGTCGGCGATTCTAATTTTAATTATATCCTTAAGCATGCGGATACTATCTTTAACAGGACTAACTCGATCGGTATGATAATGTTGCCACAATATTGGCACCTCTTTGATTTTGAATGAATTTTTTCTAGCTAGGTAAAGTAGCTCAACATCGAAAGCTCCAGTGAAAGCATCAACTCTAATCTTGTTGCCTGCGTAGATATAGAGTTGATTGAAAAGAGTGGTCGTTGCTTGAGACGAAAATAGTTTGAAGCCACACTGAGTATCATATATTTTTGGAACAGCGAGAGTTCTTACCAAAAAATTAAAGCCTCTGCCCATAAGATGTCGATAAAATGGCTCTTTATCTCTAAGGGCTCCTGGTATCTCTCTAGAACCGATGATGACATCATGATCATTAATATAAACAATAAGTTTCTCGATTTCTTTTAAAGGGGTGGATTGATCAAAGTCGGTAAAAAGTCGCCATTCGCCACTTGCTTTCAGCATACCAGCTGTAACGGTTGGACCCTTTCCCATGTGTGAGTTTGCTAAAACAAAGACGTTGTCATGGTTTTTTGAGAACTCAATGAGTTCATTTAAAGTGCCGTCAGTTGAGCCATCATCACTTAAAATTACTTCCCAGGTGTAAGATTGAATATTTAGATAGGTAATAATCTCATCAAGAACACCCCTTTTTAAGTTATTCTTTTCATTGTATGACGGAATGATAACCGATAAAAATGGATTATTCATTGTTGGTACTTGTTCTAATGATATATACATCTGCTAAATTACTATTTTGAATAAATTGGTCAATCTTTTTTTCTGGAAAGATTTGAATCTCATATATTGGCAGTTGAGTGACATCATCGACTTTTTTCTCTTCATCAATAATTATCAAAGTATTTGGAATCTCTCCTTTATCTCTTACAACTGGGGGATTATCAGTTGTTGAAAGAAAAAATCTATAGCTTTGACCATATAAATCTCTTGTTTCGGACAACAACACAATTTCATAACGATCAGTCGGAAGGAGTTGTGAAAATATTTGGTCTGAGATTATTTTGGTGTTGATGTATAGATTGTTGGGTTTTAATGGCCAACGAGAATAATTGATATATATAAATCCAACCAAAACAAGAATTACTAAAGGGAGAGAATAGATTTTAAATTTTTTGATGGTTAGTCGCAGAGTTAGCGCATATAAAATACAACTAACTGGTATTAAATATGCAATGTAATGGGTAAATAGTGAATGTTGATAAATTGCTGTGCCAATAATTCCAACAACTAAATATGAAAAGATGGTTAGCTGAGAGTCTTTAATCTTTTGTGATTTATTTTTTTCTATAACTATTAGATAAAAGAACGAGAATAAAACTATCCCTATAATAACTAATTCGAGATTTGTATCCGATCCAAGATTAAGCCTTACAATTATTGACGATGTTCTTGATTTTGAGTCTTTTAAAAAAGTAGTTGCTTTATCAGTTATTGATTGAGATTGTTTATCTGTAAAAATTTGCTCTTTGGAGAACATGTTTTGGATAGCTTGGTAATTTATTCCACTATGCCTCAGATCAAAAACAAAAAGTGGAATAAATGAAAACAAGATAATTAATCCAGATATTAAGGTGTACTTAAGAAGATTTTTAAGCTGATCATTTTTTTTGGCTCTAAAAACCGATAACAACCAAAGCAATCCAGCGCTGCCCCCAGTCAGTAAAGTTAAATAATGCAGCTGGATGATGCCACTAAATAAAAAAGCCACTAACATCCAATATTTGGGTTTATTTAATGCTTTCCAGTTAAAAAAGATCATTAAAATTGAAAATAGTGGAGCTAGGTTTGGGTTCCAGCTGAATCTAGATAACTCAATGGCAGAGGCAGAAAAAGCAAGAAAAAATGCAGTAAATAAGCCAGTAATTGGAGAAAACATTTTTTTCCCAACAATATAGGTAATAAAAACTGTTAGAGTACTGAAAAAAGCAACAGCATAAACTGGACCAAGTGGGCTCGGATAACTTAGCCACAAGAATGGAAGCATGAAATAGTAGTACAGTGGGCCTAAATACATGTTGCCTACACTAGTAACGGGACCGATTAAAACTGGATCAAGTTCTTTAAAAATATTAGCTACTATCAAAGCATCTCGTCCTTGATCTCCCAAGAACATCACCGTTTCAGGCACTCTAAAGAATCTTAAAAACCCAGCAAGAATTGTAATGATTGTGGCTGTATACCAATGCCAAGGCCTAGTTTTAAGATAGTGGGCGAGGGAGGCTTTTTTCATTTGTAGGGAATAGCTACTTTTTTTTCCAAATAAAAAAGTTATAAGCAAAAAAGTTCCAGAACATGCCAATAATTATACCAACTGCTGAAAATACAGGTCCGGTATCTACTTGATAATTGATTATTGGCAAAATAAACAAATTCTTTAGTCCAATAAAAGTCATACCGAGGAAAGCAACTATCATTTGAATGATGATTGAGCCTGCGGATGTTAAATTAAATTGGATGAATTTTAATGGAACTTCCTTCATTTTGAGTTTTCTATCAGAAAAAGTCCACAAATTATTACTGATAAAATTAAAAACAATAGATGTTTCAATTGAAAGAATATTGGCAATTAAATATGTTGCAAAGAGCCTAAATAACTCAAGAGAAATTAATTGAACTCCAGCGGCAAATGATCCAACCACTAAAAATTTAAAGATTCTAGATTTCATAAACTCCTCAATTCTCATCTTTACTAAAAAAATAATATTATTGAAGATGTACTCCGGCCCCATTTTGCTATTGCCAATTTTACGATCAATAAAATGAAAAGGAACTTCAGCAATTTTTAGCTTATTTTGAACTGCTTTATATAAAAAACCTATTTGAAATGTATAACCGCTAAATCTCTCTCCAATCATTTCTGGTGAGATTAAGTGATAGGTTTTTTTAGTGATGGCTCGATAGCCTGTCGTCCAATCTGAAATTGAAAAGTTAGTTAAAATTGTTCTAATTACAAGGTTACCAATTTTGCTTAAAAATTTTCTATGTAATGCCCAGTCTTTTGGAATACTGCCTCCAGGAATATATCGAGAGCCAACCACTAGATCAAAACCCTCATCAATCTTTTTTAAAAATTCTGGAATTTTTTTTGGATTATGAGATAAATCTGCATCAAACTCAAAGATGATATCAGAGTTTAAATCACCAAAAGCATATGACATTCCTTTTAGGTATGCTGAGCCTAACCCAGACTTTTTTTTGTTAATAATCAAATGCAGATTCTTAATTTCTTTTTTCATGGCTTGCACCAATTCAAAAGTTTTATCTGGGGAACTATCGTCAACAACCAAGATTTGCATTTTCCATGACTTGATATTCGCAAACACATCAAGCAATTCGTCAATTGTTTTTTTAATATTTCCGGCCTCGTTGTACGTAGGAATAATAACTGTTGCTGTCTTCATATTTATATTTATTGACTCTATATTTATGAGTTGCTTTCTATTTCAAGTTCTGATCTAACCATTAACTCGACTAGTTCTTCAAATGTTACGGTTGGTTTCCAGCCTAGTTTTGTCATTGCTTTTTGAGGATTGCCGATGAGTGAGTCAACTTCTGCAGGTCTGTCAAATGAGGGGTTATGTTTATAAACTTTTTCCCAATCATTAATTCCTGCAACCTGACAAGAAATCTGTAAAAACTCTCGAACAGAGTGAGTTTCTCCAGTAGCAACTACATAATCATCCGCCTTGTCTTGTTGAAGCATTAACCACATCGCCTCAACATAATCCTTTGCATAACCCCAATCTCGTTTGGCATCAAGGTTTCCAAGTTCAACATATTCCTGTTTTCCAAGTTTAACTCGAGCTACGCCATTGGCGATTTTTCGAGTAACAAACTCAAGACCTCTGCGTGGAGATTCGTGATTGAATAAAATACCGCTGACTGCGAATAAATTGTATGACTCTCTATAGTTAATAGTAATCCAGTGGCCATATACTTTAGCTACTCCATAGGGAGAGCGAGGATAAAAAGGAGTAGTTTCGGTTTGTGGTGTTTCTTGCACTTTACCAAACATCTCACTAGAGCTAGCTTGATAAAACTTTGCGTTAGGTGCAGCAATTCTCATTGCTTCAATCATTCTTGTTACTCCAAGAGCTGTAATTTCTCCTGTTAAGACTGGTTGATTCCATGAGGTTTGGACAAATGACTGAGCTGCAAGATTATAGATTTCGTCTGGTTCAATATCTTTAATAGCAAAAGTTAAAGAATGCTGATCTAAAAGATCTCCAGAAATAAGTTCTAGGTTAGGATTATGAATAATTTCGCTAATTCGAGCAAAGTTTTGAGTACTGGTTCTTCTTGTCAGTCCGTATACTTTGTAGCCTTTTTCTAAAAGTGACTCAGCTAAATAAGAACCATCTTGTCCAGTTATTCCAGTAATAAATGCTTTTTTCATAAGTTTTCTTGGTAATAATTAATCGTTGTTTTGAGTGCAAAATCTAATGGAGTGGTTGGTTGCCATCCTAATTTTTTAATCTTATCAATATTAGCAACTACTTTTGGAACGTCAACTGGTCGATAGCGATTTACATCAATAACTATTTCAATTTCATTACCTGAAACTCTGATCATTTCATCAAGAATATGTTTGATTGTGTAGCCTTTGCCAGAGCCAATGTTGTACACCTCTCCAGAAACTCCTTTATTCATGAGCAAAATGTAGGCATCAACAATGTCTGCAACATAAGTCATATCTCTAATAGGTTCAAGATTACCTACAGAAATCTGTTTGGGATGTTGAGCAATTTGTTTTGAGAAATCAGCAACTACAAAGCCCAGGGCTTGTCTGGGACCGAAGTGATTAAATGAACGAGTGAGTACTATATCAAGATGATGTTGCTGGTGGAACCACAGAGAAAGCATTTCTTGAGTAATCTTTGATACTCCATAGGGATTATTTGGGCCAAGTTGAGCTGTTTCACTTAGTGAGTCAAGACTTGGTTTATACTCCAAAGCTGTGCCGATGGTGAGCAGTTTAGCCTGAGGACAATTATTTGACATTGCCAGCAGTACACTTAGTTGAAGTTGAGTATTTGTTTCTAGGGTTTTGTTAACTTGATCAAAACTCGTGCCAACACCGGCCAATGATGCTAGATGGTAAATTTGGGTTGGTTGGACTTGATTGAATAGCTGAGATGTGGCTTCTGCATCAGTAAGATTAATTGAGTGCAGGTTAGTTTTAGGCAAAATCTCTGCCACGTGTCCAGTTGTATTGCCGTAGTGTGTAACATGAATATTTGTTTCTCCAATAGATAAAAGTTTATCTACTAGATGGGATCCAACAAAACCAGTGCCTCCTGTAATTAAAATGATGTTGTTTGAAGACATATAAATCTATCTACCAATTCCCTGATAAGTATAGCCGAGTGCTGAGATTTTTTCAGCCTCAAATAAATTGCGAGAGTCAATAAAAAGCGTAGACTTATTTACTTTGGGAAACTTATAATTTATAAACTCTGGCCACTCTACCAAAACCATGACGCAGTCAGCGCCCTCAATCGCCTCTTTAGCTGTTTTTGTTTGGAGGTAGTTTTGATGGTCATCTGGATTCCAAACTGCTTTTGGATCATAAGCCTTAACGATGGCTCCCTCTTTAAGAATTTTGGGGATAATTTTTAAGGCGGGAGCTTCTCTTGTATCATTAGTGTTGGGCTTAAACGAGATTCCTAGTATGGCAACGGTCTTATTTTTCCAACCACCCAGCAAATTTGAATACTTATTTAACAACTTGGGGATACGTTTTTCATTTAACTCACTAACAGTAATTACAAGATTGTCACTCTCTTTAACTTTTTTGGCATAACTAGCTAACTCATTAACGTCTTTTGGAAAACATGATCCACCGTATCCTAAACCTGGGTACCAGTAATGATGACCAATTCTTTTGTCATAACCAATTCCTTCAATGACATCATTAATATCGGCTCCATTGTGTTCGCATAAATCAGCAATCTGATTAATGAAGGTGATTCTGTTGGCTAAATATGCATTTGCAGTATATTTAATCATCTGAGCCGATTCTGGCTTAACTACAACCAGTGGTGCTTTGAAAGGCTTGTGTAGTTGTTTTAGTTTAGCTATTACTTCCCCATTAGTAGAACCAATTACAATTCTGTCTGGATGAAGGGTATCATCTACAGCAGTACCTTCTTTTAAAAACTCTGGCAATGCGGCTAGATGAAAACTTACTTTGGTGTTATTAGCAATAATTGGTTCTATCTCTTTAAAAATACCGGGTGGAACAGTAGACTTAATAACCACTATTGAGTTTTCTTTGAGATAAGGAGCAAGGTTTTTACAGGCTTGTTTAATATAACTAAGATCGATGGCTCCTGAAGATAATGAAGGAGTGCCGACAGCAATTATAACTAGTTCAGCCTCGCTTACTGCTTCTTCATAGCTAGTTGTAAAGGACAGGTTGCTAGCATTTTGTTGTTGAACTAATAAATTCTCAAGTTGGGGCTCGAAAAAAGGAACCTTGCCTTGCTTGAGTAGAGCAATCTTTTTTGGATCAATGTCAAGGCCGATGACATTGTTTCCAAAACTTGCATATACGGCTGCTGATACAACTCCCACAAATCCTGTGCCAATGATAGTAATCTTCATTATTTATAAATGTTTGGTAATGAATGTCATTCTACGAGAAATTAATAAGCTCGTCCATAGATGATACAATCTAGATCATGAAAGTAAATATCTTAACCTTGTTTTCTGATTTTTTTGACTCTCCCTTAAGGAGTTCGATGTTAAAGAAAGCTCAGGAAAGAGTCGATTTAGAAATAAAAATTATCAATATTCGAGATTTTGCAAATGATAAACATAACTTGACAGATGAACCTCCATATGGAGGTGGTGCTGGTATGGTGATGAAGATTGAACCAATTGATTTGGCACTTAAGTCTCTTGGGTCTAGAAAGGGTCAAGAAAAGAATAAAATTATTCTTACCTCGGCTAAAGGATCTCTATTTACGCAAAAAAAAGCTCTCGGCTATTCTAAACTAGAAGAGTTGACTATTATATGTGGTCATTATCAGGGTGTTGATGAAAGAGTTGCTCAATTTCTCATTGATGAAGAGGTCAGGGTTGGAGATTTTGTATTAACAGGAGGTGAACCAGCTTCCTTGGTAATACTTGATAGTGTTGTAAGGTTACTACCAGGAGTTTTAGGAAATGAAGAAAGCCTTGATAACGAATCTCACCAAGTTTTGGGAGTGGCAGGATATCCACAGTATACTCGACCGGCAAATTACTTAGGCTGGAAGGTTCCCGATGTTTTATTATCAGGAGATCATCAAAGGATTGATCAGTGGCGGACTAGTCAAAAAAAGCCATTAAGTTAAAGCTAGAGCTTCTTGAATAGTGTTCATCTCAAAATCAAGAATGTTTTTGAGCTTATTTGAATTCAAAGCAGTGTTTCTTTGATAAGGTCTGTTCAATGTTTTTAAATAATCATCGAGATTTCCAGGCCTAACATCTCCATTTAACTGATGAGCTGATTTCACTGCGTTAGCAAACTCAAAAGGAGACCATTTTTCACCACTGCTGGCGTGAAATAGTCCTTGTACTCTTTTTCGTGTAAAAAAATCAATAATTTTTGCAAAATCATCAATAAAGGTGGGTCCGAAGAACTGATCGGTAAACTGAGGTGGCAATGTGTTGCTAATTAGGCCATTGATTATTTTTCTTACTACATCGGGTCGTTCATAAATATCAGATCTAAATGGTTGATCTATTCTCAGAATTGTCCAGTTGATATCACTAGCCATAACTGCTTGTTCTGCTTCCCATTTCGTCTGGCCATACCACTCAATTGGATTGGGTTGATCAGCTTCCGTAAATAAACTCTCATTCTCTCCATCAAAAACATATGCTGTTGAAATATGTATTAAATGCTTGTTAGTTACCTGACAAGCTTTAACGATATTTTTTGTTCCCAGAACATTGACTCTGAAAGCTATGCCATCTTTATCACCTGACTGCTCATAGGCTGCGGTTACATTGGTAAATGCTGCTAAATGAACTAGGGTTTTGGCAGGTGAATCGGTAATAGCCGAAACTACTTGTTCATAATTGGTGATATCAATTGGAGAAGTGGGATGATTAATATCTAATGATTGAATAAAATACTTATCTTGATAAACCTGTTGGAACTTTGAGCCAACTAAGCCAGAAATTCCTGTTGCTAAGATCGGGATTTTTGAGTCATTTGTCATAGAGTTTCTAGTATTGTTCTGTAAACCAATCTTGGTTTTTATCTTTTAATTTTTTCCACCAGTTTGTATTCTCTTGGTACCAATGAATTGTTTCTTTTAATCCTTGTTCTAGAGTAACGCTGGGTGACCAGGCTAACTCTTGATTTATTTTTGACCAATCAACTGCATAGCGTCTATCATGTCCTGGGCGGTCTTCAATAAACTCAATTTTTGAGTCATCCTCTCCCATTAGTTGAATTATAAGTTTTACAATGTCGAGATTAGAGATATCTTGATTTAATCCACCAATTAAATAAGTTTGACCGAGAGTATTGTCTGATGAAACAATAGAGTCGATGGCGCTACAATGATCATTAACAAATAGCCAATCTCTCACATTAAGACCATCTCCATATACTGGTACTTCTTTGCCTTCAATAAGATTGGTGATTGCAAGAGAAAACAGTTTTTCTGGAAATTGATAAGGACCATAGTTATTTGAGCAGTTACTAATTGAGAAGGGTAGTCCGTATGTTTCACTATAAGCTCTTACGAGATGATCACTAGCTGCTTTGCTGGCGGAGTAAGGACTTCTGGGATCATAAGGAGTCTTTTCATTAAATTTGTTGCTTGAATTTAGCTCTAGAGAGCCAAACACCTCATCTGTGGAAATGTGATGGAATCTTTGAATTTTATTATTAAGAGCTGTCTCTAAAAGTACTTGGGTGCCCAAAATGTTTGTTTCTAAGAACAACTGTGGATTCTTAATTGATCGATCAACATGCGATTCAGCAGCAAAATGAATAACTATATCAACTTCTTTCATTAACTGATTAACAAGAGATCTATCTCTGATATCTCCCCGTACGAATGAGTAGTTCGTATTCTTTGAGATGGATGATAAGTTCTCAAGATTGCCTGCATAAGTTAACAGATCAAGATTGATAATCGTGTCATCTGGATGATTCTGCAACCAATAGTGAATAAAATTAGATCCTATAAACCCCGCTCCTCCAGTGACTAAAACGTTTTTTTTATTATCGTTCATAAGAGAATATTTTATAAGTATGATTACTATAAATCGTAAGATTCATCGATTAAATTTTGCATCTGCTCTCTGCCGATCATCATTCTGACTCTAACATATCGATCTTCAAGTTTATTATACTTTTTTCTCTCAAGAGTAAATAATGAGTGATAGTATCCAGCGACGAAAGCCACAATTATTAGAGATATAACCAAAATTCTAATGATCACCTTAGTTTTAACTGGAACTGGATTGTTATTATCTTTTTTTTCCATTTCTTAATGTAGTGTAGTTTTTATTGATCAAGTGCTGATTTAATAAACTGTTCAAAAGATTCTTGATCTTTAATTATATAAACCCATTGATTTTGATAAGGAGATAAATTAGCTGGGTGTTCAATTACTCCATTAATATCACCGGGATATATAGGTAAACTATAGCTATTTATGGTTAACTCATCTGAGTTTTTTATTAAATTAATGCCAAGTTCAGCTGCATTTTCAAGCTTAAAATACTGATTAAAATTATTGTTGTAAAATTTTAATAACTCTCCAGCTAAATGAGGATAGTACCAGAAAAGTTTTGGGTTTGACACTCTTTCGGCAATAGCAGTAATGACTTGTTGCTGTCTAGAAGATCTATCAATATCATTTCCAAAATTACCGTCAGCGCTGTTGCGACTTCGAATGTATTTAAGAGCTGTTTCTCCATTCATGACTTGAACTCCAGATTTAAACTCAACGGTTTCATAAAGTTTGGCAGGGTCTTTTTCGACAGTAATATCAACATCAGTTCGAGGGAATTTTTCATCAATGAATCCTTCTTTTACATCAAGCTCTATATACCCTAAAAGATCGATAATCTCAGCTAGCTGACTCAACGAAATCACTAACACATGATCAATCTTTTGATCTATCATCTCAGACACGACTTCTTCTGGGAAATTAGTTGGGTTATCTATATCTCTTTCTTTTCCATATTCGTAAAGAGCATTAATTTTTGTTTTGTAAGCATCGTTCCACAGATCTCTCGGAAGTGGTAAAGTTTTTATCTCTGCACTATTAGGATTAGCTTGGATGACAATCATAGTATCGGTTAATTGAGGAAAGCCTGGGCGATTATCGAGAGAATCTGTGCCTAAAATTAAAAATGTTTGGTTTGACACTTCTTTTTTGTAATCAACACTTTTAATTAAGGTGATAAACTCATCATTTGATAAATTTGCTGATTTAAGAAACATCTGATACTTGCCTATGATAATCTGAACAACAAAATATAAAGCGAAGAAAAAAGCTCCAAAAAGAGAAATAAATCCAAGAAGTAATCCTTGGGTATATACTTTTCGATCAATCGTATTTAGTTTAGTGGTTAATCTTTTCATATACTGATATCTAATCCCACTATCATATCAAAGTGAGATGTTATTTGTGTATATGTATATTAAAACTGAGGTAAGTGCCGAACTCTTCTGCTAGAATTGAATTAATTAATTTACGAATCTGATGTCAAAGGACTGACTTCTAGAATATTAAGCAGATCATGGTCTATTTAGAAAATAAATAAAATGAAAATTGTTCACAAACCGAAATTTTTCACATTTATAATGATTTGCATATTAATGATTGGGTTTATTGTTGTTTCGTTGCCTTTTTTTAATCCAGGTTTTTATAAGATACATGATTTTGTTCATGGTGCAAGAATTGTTGAAATGCTAAGAGCGTTGAATAATGGTCACTTCCCGGTTCGATGGTCACAGAATTTTGGATTTGGTTATGGTATGCCCTTATTTCAATTTTATGGGCCTTTGCCATATTATTTTGGCGCTATTTTTTATCGATTCTCTGATAATTTGATATTATCGGTTAAAGCAATTTTTCTTATTAGTAACACCCTTACTCTCATTGGTGGTTTTTTATTGGGTAAAAAAATATTTAAATCAAATTTATCTTCAACACTTTTGGCTTTGTTGATTACGATTTCTCCTTATAGGATTTTGAATATATATGTTCGAGGTGCTGCAAATGAGTTATGGGGAATTATGAGCTTTCCGTGGATAGTTTGGTCGATCGCAAAGATTATAAAAAAAGAAAAAAATTCTTGGTTATGGCTAACTATTTCATTAACAACTCTTTTTCTGAGTCACAATATCAGTCTTATAATTTTCGCACCGTTTGCAATATTTCTAACATTAGTTTTGATTTCTTATTTTTCCATCAATCAAAAAATTAAATATAAAGATCTATTAAAAATTGCTTTAAATTTATTAGCAAGTTTGTTGCTTGCTATAGGTCTATCTTCATTTTACTTATTTCCAGCATATTTGGAAAAGGACTTTACTCAAGTTGATAAATATATTTTATCTGATTATTTTGATTATAGAATTCACTTCTTATATCCAAAACAACTAATTCGACCCAATTGGGGATATGGTGGAAGTGAGTGGGGTCCTAACGATCCGATCTCATTTTTTCTTGGATTTGGTCAATGGTTAGTAATGATTGGGGCAATCATCATTCTTTTAATACAACTGGTAAAAACCAAGATTTACAAAGAAAAGTTTAAACTACTAAAAAAATATATTTTGATATTGTTACTCTTTCTTGGTATGTGTATTTCTTTAGCTTTATCTTTACATTATTCACTTTTTGTTTGGGATACCTTAAACACAATGAACTATATTCAGTTTCCGTGGAGATTCTTGGGTGTGGCATCATTATTTATTGCTTTGATTGGTGGTTGGATGATCTCTCAATTTGGTTTTTCTTCCTATGATAGGTTTTCTCAAAAATCTTTTAAGGTTATTTTTATTAGTCTTGTTTTTATTGCCAGTTTATTCAATGGAATTTTTGCTGTTCCAGAATCATATTTAGATGATGTTAAAACCCAATATTATGATGATAATTCAAGGATTCAGTCAGAAATGAGCAAGGTGTTACCAGATTATTTACCTTCGGGTTTGCTAATTCAAGAACCTCCATCAAATTTAATAGTGCAGATTTCTCCCCAAAATGAGTTGGATAGCATCAGTATTATTGAAGATAAAGTTCATTACAAAAAAATCAATCTTTCTCTCCAACAAAATACAAAAATAATTTTTTCAATAGCTGACTTTCCGGGATGGAAAGCATATATTGATGGTAATAAGAATACTCATAGTGTAAATCCTGATGGTCTAATTGAACTTGATCTTAAAAAAAATGCTTCAACAGTCGAGTTACGGTTCGAGTCAACTTTATTGAGAAAAATATGCGATACCATTAGTTTTATCAGTTTAATGATTCTTTTCTCTTTTATAATTGGTAAAGTAATCAGAAAAAAAGCAGATGCCAGTAACACCTAATCAAACACCTGTCGATACAACCCATGATTTAGAGGAAATCTTATCTAGCGATGATGTGAAAAGTATTAAAAAACGATCGGTTACAGGTGCTCTTTCATATTTTTTTAAAACAGCAATCTTACAGCTTCTTGGACTGACTACAGCTTTTATTCTAAGTGCTTTTTTTGATCCTGAAGATTTTGGTATATATGGTTACGTTACTCAAATAATTGGTTTGTTAATTTTCTTTTCTGATGTGGGACTTGCTGCATCTCTAGTTCAAAAAAAGGAGGAGCCTTCACTCACAGATTATCGAACCGCATTTACTGTTCAACAAATTTTATCATGGCTAATTGTTTTAGTAGTTTTTGTGCTCACGAGATTTGGGTTTATACAGAGTAAAATTGGTAATGATGGTTTATGGATAATGATTGCTTTGGCATTTTCATTTCCTTTAGCTTCTTTAAAAACAATCTCATCAATAAAACTAGAAAGAGAACTCAAGTTTTCACTTTTAATCGTGCCTCAATTAGTTGAGCAGGTTCTATTTGATGGAATCTTAATTTACTTAGCTTGGAGAGGTGTTGGTGTAGTTGCCTATGCATGGGCAATTACCTTTAGGTCATTAATTGGAACTGCGGTGATGTTGAGTATTAAACCTTGGAGAGTTGGCATTCAGTTTAGTAAAGACTCTCTTAAAAAGTTACTGGGATTTGGAGTCAAGTTTCAACTTAACGATTTTCTTGCAAGAATAAAGGATCAGCTCTTCTTTTTATTTCTGGGACAGCTATTGCCCTTAAATCAATTTGGATATATTCAGTGGTCAAAAAATTGGTCTATGTATCCATATAATCTTACGGTTCAAAATGTGATGGCTATTACTTTTCCAACCTTTTCTCGATTGCAACATAGAAAAGATTTGTTAAAAAAGGCTATTGAGAAATCAATCTTTTTTATTAGTTTGTTAATTTTCCCGATTTTAGTAGCCATGAGTGTTCTGATTTCACCTCTAACGGTGGTAATTGAGCATTACACGAAGTGGCAACCGGCAATTTTGAGTTTTGTACTATTTGCCTTAAGCGTGGGATGGGCAGCAATTTCAACTCCTTTGGTTAATACTCTAAACGCGATAGGACAAATTAATAAATCATTAAAATTGATGATTATCTGGACGGTTTTAACCTGGATTATTACACCGATCACCCTTTACTTTTTTGGATTCAATGGTGTAGCCATTGCTTCGATCATCATCTCATTTACCTCAGTATTATCGGTATTTTTTGTTAAAAAGTTTGTTAAGGTTGATGTTTGGCAACAAGTATGGAGACAGCTTATTGGGGCTATCGGCATGTGTTTAGCAGGAGTTTTATTAATCGACTTAGCCTCTCAAAGTATTACCAGATTCTTATTTTCTGGTGTAATTATGGCTTTAGTGTATTGTGTTCTGGTATTTGTGGTTGGACACAATAAATTAATAGCTGAGATTAAATCGTTACGAAGTTAATTATTAAATCTTACCTATGAAACTATCTGTCGTAATCAACACAAAAAATGCTGCTGAAACACTCGATAGCTGTTTAGAATCAGTCAGTTTCGCAGACGAAATCGTAGTGGTTGATATGCATAGTTTTGATAAAACAAAACAGATTGCTCAAAAATACTCAGTTAAGTTTTTTTATCATGATGATGTGGGATACGTTGAGCCAGCTCGAAACTTTGCAATAAAACAAGCTTCTCATCCTTTTATTTTTGTATTAGATGCTGATGAAACTATTAGTCAAGAATTAAAGAAGCAAATATTAAAAATAACAAAACTTGATAATCCTGCTGATGTTTACTTGTTTCCTAGAAAAAATATCATGTTTGGGCAGTGGATGAAGCATACCGGATGGTGGCCTGATTACCAGCCAAGACTTTTTAAGAAGGATATGGTTTTATGGTCAGAGACCATTCATCAACCTCCAATAATGAAAGGAAGGGTGGTGAAATTACCCGTAAACGAAGAGTGTGCAATTCTTCACCATCATTATCCAAGCTTGCATGTGTATCTAGAAAGATTGAATCGTTATACATCAGTCCAAGCAGAAAATTCACTGCGAGGGTTTTCTCAACCAGTAACAGAGCCAATATTGATTAGCACTTTTTTTAATGAGTTCTTTCGACGATTTTTTGTTTTCTCTGGATTTAAAGATGCTGTAGCTGGAATAGGCCTTTCCTTTCTTCAGGCTAGTTATGAATTGTCAGTTCAACTTAAGGTTTGGGAGAGTAAAATTCATCAAGAAACTAAACACAATGAAATTGAGACGATAGAAGCACTAGAAAAATCAAGATCAGACCTAAGTTATTGGTTGGCTGATTGGAGAGTCAAGAATTCATCTGGAGTATCAAAATTACTCTGGAAGATTAGAAGAAAATTTAAATTGTAGCTTTATCTGCCTGAAAGAACCATCCACATTGATGACGATTTTATTGATATAATTAAGAAATATGAATGGTTCAAAGTCACTAATTAGTATTATTATCGTTAATTACGATACATCGAAACTAACATTAGAGTGTTTAGAGTCGCTTAGGCTGATCAAAACTACGGGATATGATTTAAAAATAATTGTGGTTGACAATGGCTCTCAAGAAGAACTTAAAATTCCAGTTAAATTGCGAAGTAATGATTTGGAGTTAATCAGAACAGATAATAACATTGGCTTTACTGGTGGGAATAATTTGGGCATGAGCCATGCAGTTAAATATTATAATCCAGATTATTTTTTGCTACTTAATTCTGATACTGTTGTAACCAAAAACTTTTTAGATGAATTATTTATAGCGATTCAGGGTGATGATAGAGGTATAGCAGTAAGTAAAATACTCTTTGAAAAAGGGTTTGAGTATCATCTAAAAAATTATAAAAAAGATGAGCTAGGTAATATCATTTGGTTTGCTGGGGGTACGATTGATTGGGCAAATTTGACAGCATTTCATCGAGGAGTAGATGAAGTAGATAGAGGTCAATTTGACCAGCTTTCTCAGACTGATTTTGCAACTGGATGTTGTATGCTGATAAAGAGAGATTTGATTGAGAAAGTTGGAATTCTTGATAAAAAATATTTTTTATACCTCGAAGATGTTGATTACTCGATCAGAGCTAAAAAAAAGGGATATAAAATAATTTTTTGTCCAAACTCAGTAATTTTTCATAAAAACGCAGGATCAACTGGCGGTTCAGGATCATCAGTGCATGAGTATTATCAAACAAGAAATAGAATCTTCTTTTTCTTAAAATATGCTCGTTTGCGATACAAGCTAACAGTATTAAAATTTATAATAAAAATGCTTTTGAAGGGATCGGCTACTCAAAGACAAGCAACGCTTGATTTTATTATTGGTAGATTTGGTAAGCAACCATTAGTTTAATTGACACAATATTGCATGACAAACATAAAAATTACTGCCATTATTATTGCTAAAAATGAAGAGAAGGTTCTGCTCAATTGCATAAAAACATTGAGTTGGGTTGACCAAATCTTAGTACTTGATAGTGGTTCTTCCGATAAAACAGTAAAAATTGCTGAAAATGCTGGAGCAAAAGTAATCCATTTTGATCACTCATCATTTTCTAGATTAAGAAATGAAGCATTAAAACACGTTGAAACAGATTGGCTTTTTTATATTGACGCAGATGAGCGAGTAACTCCAACATTGGCAAAAGAAATTCTAGTTCATCTTGAAACTAGCTCAGCTAAAGCTCTGTCAATGAAAAGAAGAAACATTTGTTATGGAAAAGAGCTACTACACGGGGGTTGGGAAACTGATCAGGTAACAAGGGTTTTTGAAAAAAGATCGATTAAGCAGTGGGAGGGCAAAGTCCATGAAACTCCAATATTCGAGGGAGAAAACGTTTTATTACATACACCTTTGATTCACTTAACTCACCGAAATACTCAACTCAATTTAATTAAATCTGCCAATTGGACAAAAATTGAAGCAGAATTGCTTCACAAATCTGGAATAAAACCAGTGACTTTTTTCACTATTATGCGCAAAGGAGTGATGGAGTTTTTTAGGCGAGCAATTCTTAAACAAGGATATAAAGATGGCTTAACAGGGCTTGTTGAAGCTCTTATTCAAGGAATTAATAAAATTTTAATATATGTTCAGATTTGGGAAATGCAGCAAGTTCCTTCTTTAGAAGATAACTATCATCGCCAAGAAATCGACATTATGAAGTTATGGGAAACTGACCGAGTCGCCAAACTCTCAACTTCTCAAAATAAAAGTGATACTGATTAATTGTTTAAATTTTTTATGAGAGTATTTCTTTACAGTCCTTACTTTCCCAACCATTTTGGAGGAGGTGAAAAATATCTGCTTGATGTAGCAAGAAACTTGGCGACTATTAATAATAGTCGAGTAGAAGTAGCTATTAGCAGTAATAAAAATTTATCTGATTCAGCTCTTTTAAATATTAAGGAAGAATATTCTCGTTTTTTTAATCATGATTTAAGAAACATCAGTTTTATAAATACTCCTTTGGGCTCAAAAGCGAATATTATAAAAAAGATATTGTGGACAAAGAAATACGATCTTGGATTTTATTGTACCGATGGGAGCATATTTTACTCATTAGCTAAAAAGAATATTTTACATATTCAAGTTCCTTTAAAGATTAATAAGTCAAGTTTTATTGAAAAACAGAAATTAAAATGTTGGCACAAAATTACAACCAACTCATTTTTTACTAAATCTATCATTGAGCCCAGCTGGAATGTGAAAGTTGATGAGGCTCATCAACCATTAGTTGATGTTGAGCCTTTAATAAACTCAAGCAACATTGCTCAAAAAGAAAAGATTATTTTAAATGTAGGTAGATTTTTTCCTCAGTTACATAGTAAAAGACAAGATATTTTGGTGACTATATTTAGCAGGTTAAAACATCAATATAAAAAAGAAACGAAAGGTTGGAAATTAGTGCTTATTGGTGGCGTAGAGAATCAGGAGTATGCAGACAGAGTTCATAAGATGGCTCAAGGATTAGATGTGACTATTCTTCATAATGTTAATCAAGCTCAATTACAAAATTGGTATCAGAGAAGTAGTATTTATTGGCATGCAACAGGCTATAGAATAAATGATGAAGATGAACCACATAAAGTCGAGCATTTTGGGATTAGTACTGTTGAAGCTATGGCAGCAGGATGTGTTCCTGTAGTGATAGCTAAAGGTGGTCAGTATGAAGTAATAGGAGAAGATTTATCTAAATGGAGTTGGATAACTCAAAAAGAATGTATTAAAAAAACTCGGCAGTTAATCATTCATAAAAAAATAAGGAATCAATTGCAGTTTCAGGCTCAAGAAAGATCTAAATTGTTTGGTCCAGAGGTTTTTCGTTCAAAATTAGCAAAATTAATTGAGTGATAAACTCTATTTATGTTAAAACAAGAATCTATTTCTGTAGTTATCCCCACATACAATGGGCTGTCTCTTTTGAAAAAAAATATTCAATCTGTTTTTGATGATTTATCTAGTGGAGATGAACTAATAATTGTTGATGATGCGAGTACCGATTCTACCAAGAGATATTTATGTAAAACTTTCCAACTCTCTATTGAAGCTATGGGCGAAGATAAAAGGGGAGAGTTTGAGATTTTTCTTGGCAACTTTCAGGACATCGAAGTAAAACTAATTGTTAATCAGAAGAATCTTCGTTTTGCTCAAAGTTGTAATAGGGGAGTTGAGGAAGCAGCTAACTCTTTAATATTTTTAATTAATAACGATGTTGCTTTAACTAATGATGTTTCTTTAAGATTAAGAGAGCAGTTTATATCAAACCCAACTCTTTTTGCTGTTGGTTGTTATGAAAAAGAGCCTAGCAAGGGAGAAGTTTTAGGAGGAAAAAATAAACTTTGGTTTGAGAGAGGTTTGTATCATCATTCAAGAGCTGATGATTATTCTACAGGTTTTACTGCTTGGGCTAGTGGAGGCAGTGCCATGTTTTCAAGAGATAAATGGCTAGAGTTAAAAGGGTTTGACAATAATTACTATCCTGCTTATTGGGAAGATATTGATCTTTCCATGAAGGCTAAAAAAAGAGGATGGCAAATTTTGTTTCTAGAATCTGCAAAAGTGATTCATGATCACGAGTCAACTAACAAAACAGCTTTTGAAGAAGCTGAATTACAAAAAATTAGTTGGAAAAACGCTGATTATTTTACTTGGAAACACTCAGGTCTTTTACAAAAATTTCAATTTCTTTTGTATCGTCCTTATTGGTGGTGGAAAAGATTTGGTGTAACGTTAAATAAAAAATTTATTTATGGAATAATTGCAGTTTTATTTTTAGCTTTTGTTTTGAGGTTTTATAAGTTGGGTCAAGTTCCAGCGGGAATGACTTGGGATGAGGCAGCTATTGGCTATAACGGCTATGCTGTGGTTCATACTAGACACGATGAGTGGTTAGAGCGATTGCCAATTTCGTTTAAATCTTTTGGAGATTATAAAGCGCCACTAGCCATATATATGGTTGGAATAATCACTTCAGTTTTGGGATTGAATCAGTTTGTTTTGAGAGTGCCTTTTGCGATAAGTGGAGTTTTAGGAGTGTGGGGCTTGATAAAACTCACCCAAGTTTTGTTAAAAGCTCATCAACAACTAAATATTAAAACTGAGTTGATCAGTCACACAACGCTAGCTATATTATCAGGATTATTTCTGGCCATAACACCTTGGCACATTCATTTTTCCAGAGCGGGCTTTGAGTCTGGACTTTCTCTAACATTGATAATCTGGGGTTTTTATTATTTGGCTCGGGTTTTGTACTCGAAAAATAAGTTAAACAAAAAGGATAGTATTATTAATATTTCTAACTCGGTGGTTTTGTTGGCAGGTTCTATGTATGCTTATCATTCAAGCAAAATCTTTGTGCCAGTTTTAGGAACTCTATTTTTGATAGTTCACTATAGATACATTAAAAATTTATTGTTAGAGATAATAATTGGAGGATCACTTTTTGTTTTATTGTTGAGTCCAATGATCCACGATTCAATCTTTGGCGGAGGATTAACCAGAGGAGGGACGTTAGCAATTACGAAAGTTGGATCATTACCTTCAGCTCTCAAAATGATTGTCAATGGATATCTGGTCCATCTTTCACCTGGTTTCTTATTTGGAGGCTGGACGGATACGCTGAGACACGGTACTTCTAAACATAGTGTTCTTCTTGAAATAATATTTGCCCTTACTGTTATTGGTATAGTGAAACTTATTTTTGATGGTTTTATCAAGAAAAAGTCCTTGGGTTGGTTAAAATTATCTATCGGTTGGATGATGATAGGCTTATTGCCAGCTGTATTAGGAGATCAACAACCACAGGCAAACAGAGCCTTATTAGCTCTTCCCGGGTTTATTTGGTTAGCTATTTCTGGAGTGTTGTTTTTATATGAAAGATTACTCAAATTTTCTAAAACAAATAAATGGCTACCACGCTTAGGAGTAATTGTTTTCGCGTTAATGTTATTTGGAAATTTAACGGTTTATCTACATCATTACTATACGGTTTTTGTCAATCAGTCTGCCGAGGATTTTAATGAAGGTTATCTTGAATTAATGAACTTGGCTCATCAATACGAACGAGGTGTGGAGGGTTATCCTGAAGTAGAACAAATTATAATTTCTAATAAATATGGTCAACCATATATCTATTCATTGTTTGTGAGAAAAACCAACCCCATTTGGTATCAAGGTGGATCATTAATAAAATATAAATTTGTTGATGGCATCCTTGCTGGCGATCTAGCTCAAAGAAACTCACTGATTGTTGCCACAAAATATGATTTACTATTTGACAGAAAACCCGATCATGAGATTCTTTCTCAGGGAGGAGAGATAAGGTTTAGAGTATACTATACAGGGATATAGCTAAAGACAACTCTTAATGAAATACCTATGATAGAAATTGAAAAACAACTCACTCGATTAATATCTTCCCTTCCTAAAATTTCAAAAGTGGATGTTGTTTTAGAGCACCCTTCAAATCTAGATCATGGGGATTATTCAACTAATGTTGCCATGAGGATTTTTTCAGCTTTATCTGATGATCAGAAACACCTACTTCAGGTAGATTCTCCAAGAGAATTAGCCTTTAGTTTGGTGTCTAAGTTAGAGGAAAAACTTGAAGGCTTTAATGATCTTAAAATGTTAATCTTGAAGATTGAGGTAGCAGGGCCTGGGTTTATTAATTTTTACTTGTCTCCATTCTTTTTAATCTCATCTGTATTGGAATCAATTACAGAAAATGATTTCGGCAAATCAAATATAGGCAAAAATCTTTGTTGGGAAATTGAGCATACCTCACCAAATCCCAATAAGGCGATGCATCTAGGTCATTTAAGAAACAATTTAATAGGCATGACTCTTTACAGGTTATGGCAAGCGATTGGAATTAAAGTAATTTCTGAAGAGGTTGATAATAATCGTGGAATAGCAATAGCTAAACTCATGTGGGGATATTTAAAATTTGCAAGAAAGAATCAAGATGCTCAAACAACTCCTGAATACTGGATTGAAAACCAAGATCAATGGTTATCTCCAGAAGAAATGGACTTAAGACCAGATTTATTTGTGGATCAGCTTTATGTTAAGGCAAGTGTAGATTTTGAGAATAACTCTCAAGTAGAGAAAATTGTAAGAAACTTGGTTGTGGAGTGGGAAAATAATAATGAAATAGTCTGGGCTCTTTGGCAGAAGGTTTTAAACTACTCTTACCAAGGACAGCTTTTAACTCTCAACAGGCTTAATAATCATTGGGATCACATTTGGCATGAGCATGAACATTATCAACAAGGAAAGGATCTGGTGGATGAAGGTTTAGATAAAGGAATTTTTAATAAGCTTGATGACGGTGCAATAATTACTAATTTAGAAAGCTATGGACTGACTGATACAGTTATAAAAAAATCAGATGATACTTCTTTGTATATTACTCAAGATCTAGCATTAACAAAACTAAAAATCCAAAAACATAAGGCAGATAAGTATCATTGGGTGGTTGGGCCAGAGCAAAAATTGGCTTTATCTCAAATGTTTGCTGTATGTGAGCAGCTAGGAATAGCCAAACTCTCTCAACTTGAACATATTTCATATGGATATATGAGTATCAAGGGTCAGGGAAAGATGAGTTCTAGGATAGGGAATGTTCTTTATATAGATCAGCTTTTAGATTTAGCAAAAGAAAAAGCAAAAGATCTAATTAAGAGCGATCATTTATCATCTGTACAAATAGAAAAAATGTCTGAAGCTATAGGAGTAGGTGCAGTTAAGTATGCAATTTTAAAGGTTGGTCGGGCCTCAGATATGGCATTTGATTTAGAATCCGCTCTTTCTTTGGAAGGAAATTCTGGGCCATATTTACAATATACGTTTGCTAGAGCTTCATCTATCTTGAGAAAATCAAGTTATTCTACACAATCTTTGCAAGAATTATTGAAGAAAGAGGGGAGTGAAATATCTGGAAAAATCATAAAAGCCTATAATAATACTGATTCAAGAGGAGTTCTGCAATCGATCTATCAGTTTCAGTCAATTATTGCTAGCAGCGCTATGAATAATGAACCAAGTACTTTAGCTACTTTTTTATATCAATTAGCACAGTCGTTTAATAGTTTTTATAATCATCAGCAAGTCTTGGTTGATGATGAAAATGATAGACTCTTGAGATTATTAATTACAGCATCAACATCCAAAGTTCTAAAAACAGGACTTGAGCTTCTAGGAATAGAAGCTTTGGAAGAAATGTAAAAACATTATGATTTCAGTTGTTTTGGCTACCTATAATGAAGAAAAGAATCTTGAGAGATGTTTGAGTTCTGTAAAAAACTTTGCTACAGAAATAGTCGTGGTTGATGGCTCTTCTCAAGATACAACAAGAGAGATTGCAGAGAAATTTAAGGCTCGGGTAATTAAAACAACCAATAAGCCTATTTTTCACATTAATAAACAAATGGCAATCGATGAAGCAAAATATAATATTATTCTTCAGCTAGATGCAGATGAAGTTGTTGATTCAGAGCTTTGCAAATTCATTGAAGAGTTGGATTTAATACTCTCTTTAAATCCCAACTCTGTTAAAGAGTCAGCTTGGTGGATAAAAAGAAAAAACAATTTTTTAGGTCACTGGTTAAAAAAAGGTGGTCAATATCCAGATCCAGTAATTAGGTTATTTATTAAAGGTAAAGCACATCTTCCACAAAAATCTGTTCATGAGCAGATGAAGGTTGATGGCGAAATTGGTTGGGCTAAAGGTCATTTATTGCACTTCTCAAATCCAGAATTTAAAGATTATTTGAGAAAATTCCGTACCTATACAAAACTAGAGGCATTAAATTTAAGAAAAAATAATCAACAATGCTCTTTTTCTTTTTATTTTAATTATATTTTCTTTAAACCTTTAAAAACGTTTTTTTTACTATTAATTCGCCACAAAGGATTTGTTGATGGATTCTATGGATTCTTATTTGCATTAATGAGTGCACTTCACTTTCCAGTTATTGCTTATAAATTTTCACTGAAAAATGAGTAAAAAATTAAAAGTTTTGCTTGATACATCTCCTTTGTCAAACAGTAATCAAGTTAGGGGAGTTGGTACTTATACTAGATTTTTAGCTCAAGAATTAGAGGAAATTGACTCATTAGAGTTAGAGAGATCAACAAGAAAAACGTCTAAGGGCTTTAAGCCAGATATAGTACACTTTCCATTTTTTGATATATTTTTCCCGACTTTACCCTTAGTAAAAAAAACAAAGACAGTTGTTACAGTTCATGATGTTATTCCACTCCTTTTTTCTGAATATTATCCAATTGGTATTAGAGGAATGGTCGCTTGGAAAAGACAACAGGCAGCTTTAAAGAATGTAAAGATGATTATCACTGACTCGATCTCTTCAAAGAATGATATTATTTCAAAATTAAAGATTCCTGAAGATAAAATTGAAGTTGTTTATTTAGCAGGAAATCCAGAAATTTCATTCGTAAATAACTCTCTCATAGAAAAAACAAGAAAACTATTAAGATTACCGAAAGAGTATTTACTATATGTAGGTGATATTAACTACAATAAAAATTTGACTCAGTTAATAAAAGCGATGAAGTACTTGCCAGAGCGAGTTCATCTTGTTTTATTAGGTAAAAATTTTAAAGAACAAGACATTCCTGAATGGCATTGGATTACTTCTCAAATTAGTTTAAGTGATGTTGCAAATCGCGTTCACTTTATTAACAATATTACCGTTGGCGATTATCAAACTATTAGCGCTATTTATTCAGGAGCTATCTGCTATGTTCAACCATCTTTATATGAAGGCTTCGGACTACCGATTCTTGAGGCTATGCAGTCAAAGGTACCAGTAGTTTGTTCAAACAATTCTTCATTAGTTGAAGTGGGTGGGAAGCATGCTGTTTTTACTAATTCAGAAGCACAATCATTAGCTGATGGAATAAAGGATGTAATCTCATGGCCAGATGAAAAACGAAATGAGATAGTTGAGCAAGCTCTTAACTGGGCGGAATCCTTTTCTTGGCAAAAAGTTGCTCAAGAAACGGCCAAGATTTATCACAAAGTAGCTGAATCTTAGGTTAGCTCGATGAAAATACCAAGTAGTATTAAAAACTCGTTATTATATAAAGCTTTTTTGATCTGGATAATCTGGAGGTTTTTTTTACAAGTAGTAGTCGTTCTAGCTCCAATTTTTATTGAGTATCTACCAAGTTTCCCGTACTATGAGATTCTAGAGTCTACTTACTTACCAAAATCAATTTATTCTTGGGCAAATTTTGATGGAGTTCATTATTTAACAATTGTTCAGTTTGGATATAGACAGTTAGATTTAATTCAAGCCTTTTTTCCAGTCTATCCATTTTTAGTGAAAATGATCTCGTTGTTAATTAACGATCCTTTGGTGTCGGGTTTGCTGTTAAGCTCAGTCTCATCTATTGGTTGTATTTATTTTGGATTTAAAGTATCTAAAAGATTGTTTGATAAAAAAACAGCAATTCACTATATTGCAGTTTTACTTTCATTTCCGACATCGTTTTATTTAAACGCTGTTTATAACGAATCTTTGTTTTTACTTTTGATTTTAGCTGGAGTTTGGTATAGCCAAACTAATAAAAAACTGATTTCGGGGCTTTTAATGGGCTTATCATCTGGAGTAAGGCTTGTGGGATTAATGTTAATACCGTCATTCTTTCTCAAGTGGATAGCTTCATCGTTAAATTGTTCAGCTTCTTTTAAACTGTCATTAAAAGCTAAATTCAAAAATAATTGGAAGTTTGTAATTGGATTATCTATTGGCTCGATTGCATTGATACTATTTATGATTCTTTTAAAACAAGAGTTTAATAATCCGTTCTATTTTTTTTCAGTTCAAGCAGATTTTGGGACTGGACGGCAAACAAACTTAGTTTTTCCGCTTCAATCATTTTATAGATCAATTAAAATGTTAATCTTTGTAAGACCAATTGATGTTAAATATTTTTCTTATGCTCAAGATTTTGTTATCTCTACACTCGTTTTTTTAGGAATTCTTTTTTCTTGGAAGAAAATTAAATTAGAATATTCATTATTTTCTTTGATTTCGTATACGATACCAATTCTTACTGGTAACTTATCAAGTATGCCTAGATATGTTCTAGTTCTTTTCCCAGTCATGATGTGGTGGGCTAGTTATATTTCGAAACGAAAAAAGCTTTACTATGCATATTATTTTGTTTCAACTCTTTTATTAATTATTAATTTAACCTTGTTTATTCAAGGCTACTGGGTAGCATGATCATAATTAATCAACAAGCTTTGTTATCACAAGAAAATCTAGTTGGTAAACTTATTGAGAAATATCAGTTAATCCTCTTAGTAATTTTGATAATATTATCGATCTTTTTAAGATCTTATCATGCCCAAAACTATGGAGTTGGATTTGACCAAGTTCAAGTATTATCCGCTGCTAAACAAATATCTAAGGGTAAGATTACTTTAATCGGTCCAAGAACCGGGCCAGCTTCAATGTTTACCGGCCCACTAATCTATTATTTGGCTGTACCATTTCTTCTATTGTTTAATGAGTTTCCAACAGTTTATTTATTACCAATACTTATCTCTATAGTCACTGGAGTAATTTTAATTATTCTAAGCAGGAAATATTTGAGTACGTGGGAATCAATTATAATTACTTCAATCTGGGCAGCGTCGCCATTGATTGTAAATTTAGATAGAGTTCTTTGGAATCCAAACCTGACATTTTTATCAACCATTTTATTATTTATACCTTTGATAGGTAATGATACTAGGAATAACACTAAGCTAACAAAACTGTTTTTATTTAGTGGGTCTTTTCTAAGTTATCAGGCACACTTTTCTGGTTTTATATTAATATTTTTATCTGTTTTTACAATTTTTTATTTGAAACGTTCTCCAAAACTAATTTATTCAATAATTTTAGGATTGTTCCTTAGTCTCTTGCCAACTATTATCTTTGATTTACGTCATGATTTTTTAAATTTTAATGGTTTAAAAGAGTTACTATTTAATCGTGGTGATGGTGGTGCTAACCAATCAATATTTTCAATACTTATTAAAGATCTATTATTTGTGTTAAAACTCGGTGGAAACATTCTATATTCAGGACGTTTGAAGATATTAAAGATAATTCTAGGATTTATTTTAGTTATATACAGCATTATTAAAAAAGGTACATCAAAATTAGTATCCTGGTGGATAATAATTACAGTATTAGTATTTTCATTTTATTCTGGAAATAAACCCGAATATTACTATGGCATAATCTTCCCAGTCTTTATTTATGGATTTTCTAAATTATTGAGTAGCTTCCCTAAATCATTAGTTGCAGTTTTACTAGTGAGTTTTTTAGTATTATCAACTATAAAAACCATTAACTCTCAAGATAGTCGCAATGGAGTTAATGTATTAAACTCAAAAAAAACAGTAGATTATATTCAAAATCACGACAAGCCGATTAAAGAGATTAAATATGATATGCCTTTTGGTACAGAAATTGGTCTACAATACTTCTTAAATACTAAATTAGAGTCTACGACTGATGATACTGTAATTGTTCACATTGTTTATGGGGAAAATCAGCCCAAAATAAATGGTATTAAATGGTTTAACGATTTAGGAGTTTGGTTTGAGCAAGATAAATATTAACATATAGCTACTAAAATCATTAACCTGCTAAACTAGTATTCAGATTATGAAACTAATAAATAAGTTATTTAATTATCTGATTAAGAAAAACTTATTACTTATCTTGATCACTTTCTTGTATGTATGTTTTATATTTAGTATTTTTTATATTCCTGCTGAAAATACACATCTCTTTTTTATAGATGAAAGAATCATTTGTTTTTTAATTCCATTATTAGTAGTGGTTTTAAAGAAATCTGGCGGAATTAAAGAAGGAAGATTTTGGAGGTATCATCTAATCTTATCATTGATCTTGGGAGTGATTGCTCCTTTTTTAATAGCTCTTGAATATTTTACTCATCATAACTTTGTCTTAAGTTTTTTAGGTGTAAATTACTCTAGAGTTTTTTACTTGTCATTAACTACAATCATTGTTTCATTAATATCCCAAATAAAATGTTTTTACTCAAAATATTGGAAAGTATTGCTCTTTATTCTTCCCTTGTTGATTGTTACATCCTTAGTTTTTATCTATCTCAGGAATAATCAACTCTATCGATGGATGATTGCTGAGGATTCATTAATTGAATGGGTTCAATTTGTTATTTTATTAATGACTAGCTTTTTCAGCCTAAAACTGTCTCTTTTTTGGAAAAATAAAAACAAGTTCATCATGACTGTGTTTATCTCTTTTTCTTTAATTTTATTTTTTGTTGCGGGAGAGGAAATATCATGGGGACAAAGATTATTAATGATTGAAACTCCTGAACAATTAGCAGAGAGAAATTTGCAAGAAGAGATCACAGTTCATAACATCGATACTCTTTTTGGATTGGTATATAGAGGCTACATGATCATTGGTTTGCTGGGAAGTTCTCTATGGGTAGTTAAGAGAGTCGTATATTCTTATCTAAACAAATCTTGTAAATTGTTATTTGATACTCTTGTTCCTAATTGGTATTTATTCATTTATTTCATAATTGCTTTCATCTATAACTTTAATAGAATCTATATTAGCAAATCTATTGGAGAATCCTTAATAGAAGAGCCAATGGAAATGATTTTAATGTTTGGAATCTTTTTGTTCTTTTTGGAGAATTATCTTATAGACAAAAAAGTAGCTAAATTAAATGAATCTTAAACTCACACAAAAATTATTTTTCGGCATAATTTTTCTGCTAGCTATTGCTACCAGAATAACTAGTTTAGATACTGTTCCTTATGGACTCCATGCTGATGAGACATCTTTTTTATTAAATTCAAAAGCGATTTTATTAACGGGAAAAGATGAAGACTCTAGGCTTTTTCCCGTTGCCCTTGACTCAATTATTGATCCGAAGCCTGCTTTGTATTCATATTTGCAAATTCCATTTATTTTTCTGTTTGGATCATCAACCTTTGTTTCAAGATTGCCATCAATAATATTGGGGATTCTTTCTATTGCAGTTGTTTTTTTGATTTTTAAAGAGATAAAACAAGAAAAGCTAGGTATTATTATGTCTTTTTTGCTCGCTATGTCTCCTTGGCACATTATTGCCAGCAGATCTACTCAAGAGGTTATATTATCATTTTTCTTTTTATGTCTGGCTCTTCTTTTTTTGATAAAGTTTTTAAGCTTGAAAAATGCTCGATCACTTTTTTTATTTGCCATCTCATCACTTGTATCAATGTATTCATATCACTCTGCAAAAATAATTTTGCCTTTGTTTGGGGTTGGGTGTTCATTTATCTGGCTATATCCTGACAAGAAACAGTTTAAAAAATATTTTTGGAAAGTTCTTTTAACTAGTGCGGCAGTTTTTATGCTCTCATTACTGATTATTAATAGTTCAGATCGAGCTATGGCAATTGGTTTGTTTAGCAATGATAAAATTTTTGCTCGAGTTATTGAGCAGATTTATTCAGCTACCGAAGATGCTCCTCAATTAGTGCTGCGTTTGTACTACAATAAACCAGCCTCAATCATCACAGAATTTATCCATCAATATCTTTTACACCTTGATCCTATATTCTTGTTTATTTCATCAGGAGAACCCAAGCGATATTTGGTGCCATACCACGGTTTGTTTTATACATTCGAGTTTGTATTATTAGGTCTTGGTTTTTATCATGCTGTTAAAAAACTTCCAAGAAAACTTAATCTAATGTTCTTTTTACTCTTAGTTGTTGCTCCAATTCCATCTGCTCTAACTACCCATGAAACGCCCAGTATCATTAGGGTTTTTCCAATGATTCTTGCATTTTTATATTTAATAGCTGTTGGGCTGTTGTACTTATATGAAAATGTTAAATACAAAAAGATTCTATCTTTTAGTTTAGTTATTATTTATGGTTTAAGTTTTGGACAGTTTTGGCTTCAGTATTCAGTCCAACAGAGAAAGATTCAGCCTTGGCATAGAAATGATGCTTATACCAGGATTTCTCGGAGAGTTAGGGAAATTGAATCAAAATATGACAGAATTATGGTTACTAATGACTTAAGGCCTCTATATTTATATTTTGCTCTCGACAATCTTATCTCAATTCCAGAATTGCAGAACAACCCACATGCAAGAGATCAAACTCAGTATTCATTAGGAAAATTTACATTTAATCGTGATAGTTGTAATTTTGACAATATAGATGAGAGAGTTTTATATATTGCTGAAGTCAGGTGTAAGATTGAAAATAGAAGATTAAGTGATTTAACGGTAATAGACACGATAAGCTACTTAGATGGCACTCCGGTTTATGATTTACTGGAGAAGGCTCCAGCAAATGAATAATAAGCTTATAAAAACACTATTAGTTGTTTTTTCTTTATTGTTGATTTTGTTTTTCTATAAACCATTTTTAAAAAATCAATTATATGAATCTGATGATTATCAACTTCACGTTGCAAGAGCTGCAAACTATTATTTAGCTTTAAAACAAGGTCAATTTCCGGTGAGATGGGCTCCCAATTTAAATGATGGATTAGGTTATCCATCATTTAATTTTATGTACCCTTTGCCATATTTTGTTGCTTCTATATATCACTTCATGGGTTTTCCGATTCAGCAAAGTCTGAATTTAAGTATGTTAAGCTCTATTATTTTAATAGCTTTGGGAATGTTTTTTTTAGGTTTAATTATTTCAAAAAGATGGTTAGTTTCAGTATCAGGAACACTGGCTTTTGTCTTTAGTCCATATATTTTGTTAAATGTTTTCTGGAGAGGCGCAATTGGAGAGTCTTTTTTTATAGCATTCTTTTTATTTTTCTTTTATGGAGTGTTGCTAAACTTATCAAATTTTGAGTTAAAGAAAACAAATTGGCTTAGTTTATTGATGATTGTTTTTGCGACATCTGGAATGATTCTAAGCCATTTCCCATCGATGCTAATAACATTTGGACTAATTGTCAGTTTCTGCTTTGTACTTGTATTATCTAAAAGAAACAAATTAAAAGATTTTTTTGGTATTGGGTCTTCTCAGTTATTTGGATTTTTAATCTCGTCTTGGTATTGGCTTCCGGCTGTACTTGAAAAAAGATATATCAAATATGATTCAGGATCATCCCTTGAGCAATATAAAACTCAATTTTTACAATTTAGCCAAGCGTTTAAAGTGTTTCTTAACTCAAGTAGTAGTGAGTATTTTTTAGAAGTTATTCAAGTAGGGTTGCCGGCGATACTAATAATTCTGTTTTGTATATTTTTTATTTTAAAACGAAGAACGTTTTCTTATTTTACTTGCTGGCTAATGTTCTTACTTTTGATATCAGTCTTGTTTTTTACTCCAGTAAGTTTCTTTATCTGGAATAATATTTCCATATTTCAATTTATTCAATATCCTTGGAGACTAATCTGGATTTTTCTTTTTGCAGCTTCTGTTTGCTGGTTTGTAATAAGTGATTTCGTATCAAAGAAATCAATTGCTATCATCTCATTAATTTTAGTTTTTGCTTCAGTTATTAGTGCTCATAACTATAGTAAAATTAAGGGATCTTCATCTAGGAGTGATTTTGATTGGTATGAGTCAGTTATAACTGGATCAAGTTTTGATGAGCATCAACCAATTTGGTCATCAAAACCTTATGAGTTTCCCGAGCCCATTATGTACATAAAAACTACTGATTTAGATTCTTCAGAAATAAATCAACAGTTGCCATTTCAGCCAATCAACAGCTTAGATGCTGAAATTAAGGTTTTGAATGGCTCCAGATTAGAGTATTCAATTAACAATGAACAAGATTTGATTATTGTTCACAAAAGATTATTTTTTCCTGGCTGGAGT
>CAYTIA010000007.1:35007-47726 GCA_964437755.1 uncultured Pseudomonadales bacterium
GACAGAAATAATGAAAGAAATACCTCAGTATCGGGGAGTTATCTCAATATTTGTGCAAGCGGGAGCGAATAATATTAAGTTGATCTTTGATGGTAATACAAAAGTTAGAGATATATCTGAGTTTATCTCGTTGGCATCAACTTTTTTATTACTTCTTTTACTACTCAGAGCTATTTATGTTAAAAAAGAACTGAATGGTTAATCCAGTAGCAATTCTTGATTAAACCTAATTCCTCACTTGAATAATCAAAAAAACCATTGGCTTCTTGCATTTGCTCAATTGGTTTAATAAACCAGATTTGAGTTTTTTCTGGCGAATTCTTTAAGTTATATATAACAACGTCCTCACTTTCAAAAAGAATTGATTCTACTTCTTGACCACTTAGATATTCTACAGGAGAGATAAACTTATTTGAGATGGTGTCCGTGGAGCTTAATCTTGGGCTTTGAAAATATAGTATATCTGTAGATCCAGAATCATTAACTGAAGTGATTCTGAATGTTTGGAATATCTCAATATGGTCAGGATTAATCTTGAATGATCCAGGACTATATCGCTCTCTGAATTCCCAGAAAGATTTTGCGTCAAGATCATTGCTCTCTACAACTTGTGAAACGAACTCTCGCCACAGCTTATCGCCATAAGAGTGATTCCAGAAAGCACGAATAGCTGGATGAAAAAACAAAGATATCGTTATAATAGAGAATATGACCAAACATAGAAAGAACTCGCTTTTTTCATCGTTAAAAAATTTTTTTAGGAGTTCGGATTTCTTAATATTCATGACTATTATTATAGTATCATTTCTTCTTGATGCAGATCTATTTTTTCACTCTGGGCGACATATTACATTTGACGGACACATCCACATGACCACCATGAACCAGTTTGCTCAAAGTCTTTCAGATAGAGAGTTTCCGGTCTCTTGGTCGAATAACTTTGCAAATTATGGTTTACCTCTACCGTTATTTGCTCATCAACTACCGGCATATCTGGGGGCAGTCTTAATTTTGCTTGGTTTTAGTACCACACTTTCTTACAATCTAATCATGTTTTTTGGAGTTGCTTTTAGCAGTTTTCTATTTTATCTTTTCTTACGTCAATACTTCTCAAAAACTGATTCTTTAGTAGCTGTTATTTTGATGAACTACTTTCCCTATCGAATTATTAATATTTATATTCGTGGCGGATTGCCAGAAGTTTTAGCTAGTTCAGTTTTTCCCTTGCTGCTGATATCAATTTATCAACTAAATGTTAAAAAACAGTTTTCTGGATTGGTGCTTTTAACAATCTCATTGCTATTATTGGCGCTATGCCATCCGATGATATTAGTTATTTATTCCATTCCTTTATTTTTCTATTTCTTAGCCACAGTCAATAAAAAGTTTTTAGTGAAAAATTCTCTGAGAGCAATACTCTTTTCAATTCTTGGAGTAGGTATAAGTGCATATTATCTATTGCCACTGCTCGTTGAGATGAAGTATTTTTATCAAGGATTATCACAGAATTCAGTTTCTTTAGACAACTTTCTAAGACTTGAAAACTTTTTTAGTCCAAACTGGTATTACTTTCTTACTCATCCAGGGCCAAGAGGCAATTTTATTAAATTTGGTTTAATTGAAGCAATTACTTTGGTGGTCGCCATGCTTCTTATGATTTTAGCGCTAATTAAAAATAGTAAAAAAACAATTCTTTTTTTAAAAAACCATCTGGTTTTAATTGGTTGGATTATCTCGACTTTTTTAACTATTTTCTTACTAATCCCCATCTCATTTAGCTTATACCAGATTAGGTTTTTACGAGAGATTCAATATCCGTGGAGATTTTTATCAGTTATTCAATTTTCACTGCCATTTATTTTTATTTACACACTCAATCTTTTAAAAATAAAATGTAAGAATCTTATTCTTTTTGGTTTAGTTTTATTAATCTTGATTGCTAGAACATCTCAACTGTATGGAAAAAATTATATTGCAAACATTGAAGATTCATACCATTTTACTCAAGCCAACCTTCATTCATCTAATTTAAATACAATTTGGAGTGGGAGGGCAGATGATTATCCAAAAAAAGAAAAACAACTAGAGGTCATAGAGGGAAATGCAGTTATAAAAAATGAGCAGCTTAAAAATGCTTCAAGAACCTTTACCTTATCAGCAATCAGTGATGTTAGAGTAATAGATTACACCTTTTATTTTCCAGGATGGGTTGTAAAAAGCAATGGCCAACCAGTCGAGATAGAGTTTCAAGATCCTGAATTTAGGGGCTTAATAACTTATCGTTTGCCCGAGGGTAACCACAATATTGAAGTTAGTTACAAACCAACAAAAATTAGGCTATTTTCAAGAATTATCTCCATGATCTCGCTATTTATATTTTTGGGAGCAGTTCTTTTTTTAAACAAGAAGCTACTTCATAAAAAAAGTTTCACAAAATAACTGATTACTTAACTTTTCTACAGATAAATAATTTTGCTTAAGATTTTGATAGCGATGAATAACATGTTGGTGACAGAGTTTGTCATTATAAATATTAAATCGAGTGCCACTATCCACTAATGATTTTATCTCTATTTTTGGTGATTGTGATTGATGATCATTTGGAATTTCACATGGTTCTTTAGTAAGATCAATTGCCACAACGGTATCAGGACTAATCTCACTCCAATCTTTAGGACAGTGACTGGTGATCATAACTTCATGGTTATTAACTGTCTTTATTTTGGCTGAGGGATTTGAGAGAAGTTCTTGATCTTTATCAGTCTGATAATAGCGATTATAAGTTGCTAAATAATCAAAGGTAGCATCAGCTCTATCGGTAATTAATAAAAAGTTCGTATCTGGTTGTCGAATAACATAGCTAGCCAAAACTCTCTCGTAAAATGCCGAGTGTTTACCATAAGTGATTGGATAACGATAGAAATATGTATAGAAAAATGGAGCGGTTAAAACTAGATATGCTCCTAAGATTAAGCAGGTAGTTTTAGAAGAAACACGGCTAATTATTGAGCCTAGGGTAACACCAACAATCATCACTAAACCGATAAATACAAAAGCACCTCTAAAAGTAATCCAGCTATCGCCTGCTCGAATAATATTTGGTATTGAACCTACTAGAGTAGTAGCAATTAAAAAGAAAATACCTCCAAAATGATTCTTTTTTCTATCAATAAACAAAAAAGCAAAAACAATCAGAAATAGATCATGATAATGGAAATAGCCATAATCCAACACAGAAAATGTATCTACGTGGGCATTACCTTCTAAAAACAAATAAGTTGGATCAAAACTCTTTAAAAATCGCTTAAAGGATATTTGACTTGCTATTAATATTTTATTATTAAAGATTTTGGTAAATGGTGAATCAAGGGACAGCCTTCTTTGTTCATTTACTGTATGAGAAATCTCTTCTTGATTAAATAAACTCATCTCTTCTGATCTCATAGAGCTAGTAAGAGTATTGAGTCTTAATAAATAGCTAATAGTTAACAAAATGCAAAAAGTAAATATAGTTAATTCAGGCAATAAAGACTTTAATGATTGTCGAAGACTATTAAGTTTTATTTTTCTAGTGATTGTAATATTCTTCTTAAGAAAAACAGCAAAACAAAGAGTAAATATTAATGGAACTAAGAGCGGTTTATGTCCTTGATATTGAAAAAATCCTAGAAACAGGGGAACAATAGCTAGCAATTTATACCACTTTAATGGATATAGGATTAGGACTATTCCCAACAGATAAAAAAAGATGCTAAATAATGAATCAAAACCGGTTCTTGAAAATTGAAACAACCAAGGATTAGCGCTGGCAACTACTGCAGTTGCGATTAAAACTTTTTTGTTTGTAAAAAAGTAATAACAAATCAAGGCTATAAGAACGGGAATAAGACTTCCAAAAAATACTGGAACGATCTTACTTGCATAAACAGGATTATTGGGAAACAACAAAAAACCTGGAGTTAAAACGGTACTTGTTAATTCTGTGTACATGCCATCAGCCGGCTCTAAATCAGTTGGTTTCCAAGTTTGGGCTAGATTGGTACCAAATTTTAATAATGCTTGAGCTTCTGAAACATAGATGATCTCGTCATAGGTATGAGCAGCTGGAATGCTGTCGATTTTGTACCATTTAACTAAAAAATTTGTGAAAAAAATGATTAAACTGATATAAATGATTTGTTTAAGTTTCATAATTTAATCTCTATTTATATTGATATGTGTCCAATTAGCTACTTGATTAGTACTAAAGTTGTTTATCAAGGTCTTTTCAAGAAAATTAATCATGTGTTGATCTGAACACAAAACATGATTTATCTTATTTTTATTAATTATCTCCAATAAAGCACTGCCGTCATTTTTTGCGAATACATCTTCATACTCAGTCACAAAATCAGAATAGCTAGCCAGTATTTGAAGCTGGACAGGATTGATCATATAAACTTGTGCTGGAGAGTACGCATGTACCAACAAAGTGTGATAGAGATCTGAGTTTTCTGGACAAACAAGAATCATTTCAGACGTTTCAAATGAACTTAGTACTGCCATTTGTTTTTGAGAATATATATTATTGGGATGAACTTTACCAACAAAGGTTTTGTAAGTTGTGGGAATGGTAGCGATTATCATCAAAAAAATTATTAAAATTTTATAAGGTTGACTTATATTCTTAAATAATTTTGAAAGGAGAATAGAAACTAAAATATTAGCAAAGATTAAAGCGTAATACCAAAATTGGATTGAGTTCCAAACAATACCTCTTTGCAAAAATAACAGGGGAAAAATTGAGCTAAATAAAAATCCAATTAAACAAAGTAATAAAAGTTCACCATTCAAAAATGATTTTTTCTTTTTAAGCAAGAATGCTGGCAAAAGAACAAAAACAGATCGAGTACCCAAATTTCCAAAAAAGAAGATTAATATCTCTCTTGTTTTTAACCAAATTAAACGTGGCCAATTTTTTGTATAAAGATAGTGGTCCTCCATAAACTTCCAGATAATATGATTAACTCTGTCAGGAGATTCGATCATGGTGTTAACAAACCAGAGTGGTTCATAAAAGAATGAGCCTGTTTCAAAACCAGTTATTAGCCAGATGAATGGAAGAGAAATAATTAAAAATAAAACTCCCCAAATAGCTAGTCTTAGATCTCGCTTTTTAACTATTTTGACTAAAAGATGAGTTGCATAAATCGCACTTAAAACTACCCAGCTGTAACTTTTAAAACCGATTGAGCTGGCTATTAAAAAAATTATTAAGAGTTCAATTCGAGAATTATCTTTAAACTGTGTTAAAAGTGATAAAACAGAAAATGTTAATGCCAATGAAAAGATTATCTGCGGATTAACCATCATCACAAATGTTTGACTAACCCAAAAACTTGATTCATGCCAAGCTTGTCCTGGTAAAAATAAAGGGATTAAATAAGCAAAACTTCCTCCAAAAATAGTAAAAAACACTAGCCAATGTCCGGCTGATTCAGATAGTAATTTACGTCCAAGTAAGTATGTTTGAGAAACAAGCAAAAATGACAAAATTAATGGAAATATCTGAAAATACAATATTGATGGCGATACTGTTGTTAAATAAACAATTCCTGCTAATAAGGCATCATAAAAATAATGATAGTTTTGTAGGATAATTATTGGATGAGATGGATGTTGAGGGGGAATTGAAAGTTGCAGGTTTTTTATTAGTGATAAGTGCCAAACACTGTCATGAACTTCTTGAAAGTAAAGATTTCCATTCCAAAAAACTCCACTCAGTGAGATCGTGCTAATTAAGGCTATTGTTGAGAATATCAAAAAGAGAGCTGTCCAACGTTTTTTAAGACCTTGAGCAACTATCACTTGAATTAAATGGGTTGTACTTTTGAAATATTTTAAACCGACTATACAAGCTGGAATCAAGATTAAATAAGCGGAAGGACCAACCAATAAACCTAAAAACACTATTGCTGGCGTGATTAAGCAGATAGCAAAGATTAGTCCAAAGCTAAGTTTTTCTAAAGCTGTGAATTCTATTTTTAAGTAACCAACAATTAACTGTCCAAATGAAACTAAAGATAAAAATATCAAAATGAAAGCAAAAATAAGTGTAATCATTGGCATGAGCTTAGTCTTTTGAATCTCTATTTAACATCTTAAACAGATATTAAGATATGATACTATAGATAGAGTTAGAAAATAAGTCATATTATGAAAATCATTATTACCGGAGGTTCAGGTTTTCTAGGAAGACATCTTTGTAGAGCGCTAACTAGGGCAGGTCACACAATTAAAAATATTGATTTGGTAATCAATCCAGAGTTTCCCACAACGATAGCCGATGTTCGTGATCAAGAAAGAATGACGGCAGAGATCAAGGATGCTGAGCTAGTTTTTCATCTAGCCTCATTAATTGAGGCCGGAGAGTCGGTGAAAGAACCGTTTAAGTTCATTGACTACAATCTAAATGGCACCCTCTCTGTACTTGAGGCAATGAGAGTAAACAATATTAAGAATTTTATTTTTTCTTCAAGTGCGGCCATTTATGGAGAACCTATTACCGCGCCAATTAAAGAAGATGACAGAACTATCCCCATCAATCCTTATGGCATGACTAAGTTAGCTATGGAAGGTCTGTTATCTTCTTATGTTAACTCTTTTGGATTTACAGGAGTGGCTTTGCGCTACTTTAATCTCTATGGCCCAGAAGAGCATCATCAGCCAGAAACTCATGCGATTCCTCGCTTCATAGATCAAATTATTCATGAGCAAGAAGTAACGGTTTGGGGAGATGGTCAGCATCAACGAGATTATGTTTACATTAGCGACATTGTTGAGGCTCATCTCAAAGCCATTGAACTAGTTCAAGCTCAGCCAAATCAATATCATTATTTAAATCTATCAACACAAGAACCAGCCTCTGTAATTGGAGTAATTGAACATCTCTCATCATTAATTGGTAAAAAAGCAAAAATTACTCATTTTCCAGATAGACCCGGTGATCCAAGAGTTCTAACGGCAGATGCTACTAAAGCTAAAGATGTCTTAAACTGGCAAAGCAAGGTTTCTTTAGAACAGGGTCTTAAGTATACCGTTGAGTATTTTCTAGGCTTAGACTAACATGGCAAGTAATATAACAATCCTAATAACAGGCTGTGCTGGTTTCATTGGTTCTCACACAACTCAAGCATTATTAAATCAGGGCTTTGACATAATTGGTGTAGATAACATTAACGACTACTACAATCCAGAATGGAAACAACAAAATATTAATAATCTAAAATATGAGAACAATTTTACTTTTAATCGCACTGATATCACTCATCAAGAAGAAATGGAAAAAATCTTCAAGGAACAAAAAGAAAAAAATCAACCAATCCAAAAAATAGTTCATTTGGCAGCTCGGGCTGGAGTCAGGCCATCAATTGAACAACCACTCTTATACCAAAAAGTAAACATACAAGGTACACTTAATCTATTAGAGTTAGCGCGAAAGTACAGCGTTGAGCAGTTTGTTTTTGCTTCTACCAGTGCTATTTATGGTGAACAAAAAAAAATCCCTTTTAATGAAGACGATCCTGTTAATCAGCCGGTGAGTCCTTATGCAGCCACTAAAAAAGCGGCTGAGTTACTTTGTTATACCTACTCACACCTATATCAAATTAAATCAACTTGTTTAAGATTTTTTACAGTTTATGGGCCAGCAGGAAGACCAGATATGGCCCCTTATTTATTTACTCAAGCTCTGCTCAATAATCAGGCAATTAATAAATATGGAGATGGGAGTACACAACGAGATTATACCTACATTGATGACATAGTTTCTGGAGTGTGTGCTGCAGTTAACAATCCTTTTGAGTATGAAATTATTAATCTGGGCAACAATCAGCCAGTGAGTTTGAATGAGTTTATTAATATTTTAGAGGAGATTACTGAAAAGAAAGCGGTAATTAATCAACTGCCAACACAACCAGGTGATGTACCGAGAACATATGCTGATATCGGTAAGGCACAAAGGTTATTGGGATATCAGCCGACCACGAGTATTAAGGAGGGCTTAAGCAAATTTGTGGAATGGTATCGAATAAATAGACTTTGAAAAAAGAATCCTTCAGCTTTTTTTCATTCTAAATGATTAATATTAAAGAATGAGAAAAAGGCATGACTTTTATAAAAACATTGCAAATAGGCAAATTGAGGTAATTATTGAAAGCATAAGAGAACTGTCTGTTAATTTAGTACTCGCTGTTTTGTTAATAATTGCTATTGAGGGTCAATCTTTATCAGTGATACTACTAGTTACTCTAACAGTAGCCTTTCTCATGTGGTACACTAGTTACAAGATTGCAAATTATTCAAAAAAATAATGCCAGTCATACCACCAATTCTCCAAATTTCTCTACTATTACTGGCTTTTTGTCTAGGTTTATATTTTTATGTATTAAAAAATGTTGGATAAAATATAAAGTATAATGTTTCACAAATTATGACTAATAGAGAAATAGCTCATCAACAAAATCTTCAATTTATAGCTGAAGAGGCTTTAAGATCAGGAAAACTTCCTGATCAAAAAGTTCGCCTATACGTCTCTAACTTTTTGAATGAAAACTCAACTCTAGTCCAAGAACTTTCCGAAAGATTTGGCAGATCAGCTGAAGAAATTTTACATTTTTTTGGAGGATGAATTGAATTGTAATATAATTACTTAGGATCAACTAATTATATTTAAATATGAACAAAGAGGTAATTAACGAGCGCGAAACTCAACAAGAACAAATTTCTATTGCTCTAAAAGTGCTTCTATCAGGTTCTTCACTAGATGAATCAAATGAGGCCTTAACCTCAGTTCTTGAACTATTTCACAAAGATCCCTGGTATTTGAATATCTTTTCAATTTGGTTTAGAAAATCTCCTGAAGATATTCTAAAAATCTTTTCTACTCCTAGCGTACCTATTCAGCAGCAATGACCATCCACAATCAACCCTGGCTTTTTGGTGATGAGTACCTCTATCTTAATAAAGCCCGCAATCTTAAATTTGGCATAGATGTAATTACTGATGCTACACAAGGTCATAAGTATCCACCTCTTTATTCATATTTAATTTCACTAGCAATCAGCGATGATCCAATCACTTCGTATAGAAGGGTTCAGCTACTCAACGTTTTTTCAAGCCAGATTCTACTACTGATTTCATTTTTTTTACTAAACAAGGTTTATGGATTTTCCAAAAGAAAGTTTGGCAAGCTATTTATAATTCTTGCTTTTTTGGCAACAGCTTTGTTAAGTAATATCACGGGTTACACTCTTGTTGCTATGAGTGAGAACTTGTTTTTACCACTAACACTTTTGGTGTTTAGTTTGCTGAGCTACATCATTAAATTCAATAAAAATACCGATTTTAAGTGGCTAGTGCTGCTTGGAATTTTCACCGCTGCATCAATTTTAACTAGAACGATAGCGATTGTATTAGTTCCTGCAATAATAGTTGCTTTAATTAGCGCAAATCAGAAAAATCCTCAATCTAAGAAACAAATAAAATTAAGAATTATTAAAGCTATTAAGACAATTTTAATTTTTTGTGCATTAAGTCTCTTGCCCGTATTTCTATTTGTGTTCATCGAAAAACAGTTAGTGCAAAACAGTCTTCAAGCTGCGGTCACCAAAGATTACAGTTCATTTATGCCATCGTATAGTAAAAACTTTGTCAACTTAATTACTCTAAAAAGTAATTATTTTGTAACCATTAAAATTTTAGGCAATCACCTCATCTATATTGTTTTTTCTAGCTTTTTCTTTCCGACTTACTTTTTTATTAATGAGTTTATAAATACTTTAAAAACAAAAAAGCTTAGTTTCACCTGGATTTTTATTCTCATTTATAGCTTCTTAACCATTGGTGTTTCTTTTTTACACAGCTACGGAGGCTTCCAAAATAATCCTATTCGATACTCAACATACTTTAGATATCTCGATTCGGTAGTAGTGATTTTTTTTGTGTATGGATTAATCAGATTATGGCAGTATATTAACCACAAAATTCAAGTTAACAAACTAGCCACATATTTATTTATTGCTCTTTCAACAGCACTACTCATTTTGCTTCCGCAAAGAGATTTTTATTTAACCATTAATTCACTGGGGTGGGGCTGGCTTGATCTTCTCTTACCAATCTCAATCTTAATTAGGATTGTTTTGCTGCTCATGTTTTTTTTAGCAGTTTATCTAATTAGCAAAAAAAGCGTAATATTAATTTTGCCCGCTATCATACTGATTAATACCTTTACTTTTCCTGTTAGCATAAAGATACACAATTGGCTGGCAGATGATTCTCAAGGACAGCTTCAACAGCCAGTGATTTCATTTGCCAAGAATCATCAAAATCAAGAGTATTACTTTAACTCAGAATTACAAAAAATTGGAGAAACAGGATCAGTTTACTACATTAAGTATCTACTGATGTTTTACACCAATGAGGTGGTGCCAATCAAACCAATTGAGACAGAGGCTTTTGATGCATTGGTGACTGATAAACAAAACACAGTGATTCTACTCGACTCAACCAACGCCTCTAGTAACATCATTGATACCGCTGATAGTATCACTCCCCTTAATGACCATTTAATGTTTGCCGTTTTTGAGTAGTAGTTTTATATATTTATTTTTAAGTTATATTTAAGATTTTCTTGTTATGCTTTAATGATGAGATTAAGTCCATACCACGATAAGTTTGAAAACTGGTTTTTAGAAACATTTCATAACCAAACTGGCATGGTTTTCTCACAAGTAGGGGAATCATTGAGAGAAATAGGCGTTGGTATCAGTATCTCAACCTTTGTGATGATCTTTTTAGATAACCAACTCAATCTGTCCAAAACCTTAATAAGCATGCTGGTAACCACATTACTATGGTATAGTAATCTTACTTTATTAGCATTGAGCAAAAGAAATGATTGATTTTATTAAAAACATCGATCCAGTAATTCAATATTACATTTTCATTAGTCTTTTTGCCATATTTCTCACAAATGGATTAATTTATTTAAAAAAAATTGCTGATAAACGATTTGGTGAATAACAGCTCTTAACTTATTCCATCTTTGCAATATGGGCAGTTATCTATGTTAATAGGCATAGTTAGATTCTTCATTTCTTCAATACTTAATTGCACATTTCCTTTATAATGATTGCAGTATGAAACTTGAAGACTCGCGTTTTCTTAAGCTGATTTTCCTTGTAGTGCTAATGACGATTATTATTTGGCAGTTAATCATTATTCCTCTAGAGTACTTCACTACAGAATACAACCTGATTTATCCCAAAATTTCTGCTTTCACTAAAACAGCTTTCTTGTTTGGACTTGTGTTTTTCTTTAGCTTTTTACTACCAAAGCTAAGCTCTTTTTTGCAAAAAAAACTCCCCACTTTTATTGTCGGCTTTTTATTTTTCATTATGCTGATTATTGGCAATCGTTATCAGAGTTTTTACGATCAACTGCAACAGTTTCCTAAAATCTATGCCAAAACACCCGACTGGACAATTCAAGGTGGTCAAATCAAGATAACCGGCAAAAACTTTGGTCCTGCGCAAGTCCCGGGGCAGGTTTTACTCAATGATCAGCTACTAACCATCAAAAGATGGGATAATAATCAGGTAGTGGTACAACAACCGGTGCTAGGAGAGTTTGGCCAAGTAGATTTAGTTTTAATTAACTACTTAAATAATCAGTCCAATAGCGTACCTCACTTTATTAAAGATCCAGCTGAGTTATGAACAAGTTAATTACAAAAGTGATTTTGTGGCTTCAGCAGTTAATACTGTTGTGGGGCATCCTATTACTTTTGTTGCTATTGGTAAAGTTTTTACCAATCAGCTTTAATCTAGGCATTAATTACAGTTTAGCGATCAGTTGCTTACTTTACTTAATGATTTCACTGTATATTTTAGAGTTAATCGTTCACCCCAAAAGTTTTAAGGAGTCATATATCGAGATTAAAGACAAGTATTTAAATTATTTTAAACAAGTTTTTTCAAAAGAAAGTGCTACAGCGATAATTAAAGCCAGCAAAATCGTTGAAATCTATCAAAAAAAAATTGTTAGAGTTGTAATCTTACCAATTCTGTTATTGCTGTTTGGCATTGGTTATGGCCTCACTATAGCCATGCAGGCAGATCGTGCCATCACTCTCTTAACCATCCCTGGTGAACGCTCCTATTTTAGCAGTGAGATAACTCAACCGATTGAACTCAAGTGGCCAATTCATGGAGAGTTTAGAGCTAAACAAAACAATCTAGGTATGATCTCGATTAAAATCGAGGGTAGCCAACCAGCCTCAACCAGAATTGCCCTGAGAGTTAAACAAAAAGGAGAGCAAGAATGGTGGGCAGAGGATCAACGACACCTAGATCAATTAAGCAAAGATGATTACTTATATTTTGGCTTTACGCCCATGCCAACTTCAGCCAAACAACAGATTGAGTTTGAGTTGGAGTTAGTCGAGTATACAGAACCAATTGTTATATCGGAAATAACGGATGAGGCAAAAGAGGATCAATCAGAGACAGAAGAGCCGGAAGATATTTTAGCTGAACAAGAAGCCAATGAGTTTATTCTGGACGAACTTGATTCAATAGAACCTCTCAAAATAACCAACAGTAACAGCTCGATTCAAACTCACTATAAATACGATAAACAAGAATTGATTAACAATCCTCAGAGTGCCGTTAAGTATATCT
>CAYTIA010000008.1:0-42642 GCA_964437755.1 uncultured Pseudomonadales bacterium
CGCTTCGTTTACATCGAAGAGGTCATAGGTTCGAATCCTATAGCAGTCACATTTTTTCAATGAAAGTCTAGATGATCTATTAAATCGGTGTTAAAATAGAAAACTGTTACATGCCAAGCTAGCCAAGGTGGTCACGGCACATGTCTGAAAAACATGGGATCTTGGTTCGACTCCAAGGCTTGGCACACTGTTTTTGGTACCCACCAGTACGAAAAACAATAGGGTTGTTGCTAAATAAGATCAGATCAAGTTTTGTAGCAACCTTAAAACGCGAGAGTAGCTCAGCTGGCTAGAGCGTCTCCTTGCCAAGGAGAAGGTCGCGGGTTCGAATCCCGTCTCTCGCTCAATAATTTTCTTCGGCTTCGTTCAAAGATTTTTCAAGAAATATGCGTATATAATTTTCTTATCTATGTTTTTAAAAAAATATGCAATTTTTTTAGTTATCGGCATTTATTTTTTAACTCTTATTTTCAGACAACCTCAAATCTTCACTCATCGCTTTGATTTAGACCTAATTAATCAGTATTTTCTCTGTCAAGACATTCCCAATGAGGTACCTGGGAAAAGAGTATTTTTATCTGATGGAGAAATACATCAAGCAGCCGGTTATTTATATTGGCAAGGATATAATCCCGCAGAGATAAATTTTCAACATCCACCATTAATTAAATATTTATTTGGATTATCAATTAAATTATTTAATAATCCCTTCATACCACAAATTATTTTTGGGGTAACTTTAATATATTTAACTTATCTTTGCGGAACCCGAGTTTTCCAATCTCGGCCAGTTGGCTTATTAGCATCTTTCTTGCTGGCAGTTGATCCATTACTCAGTTCATTAAGCGCGGATGCTTTACTAGATTTAGGTCAAGCGGTGTTTATCCTAGCATACATTCTTGTTTCGATTAATCAAAAAAGGAGCTATTTTTGGCAAGGTGTTTTTCTTGGATTTGTCGCTGCGAGTAAATTTTGGGCGGGGGCACTTTTCTTTTTTGCTGCAACTTTTATTTACCAACCTATTAAGAAAAAGGAGTTCAACAAAAACTTTATTAAAAAAATAGTTAACAAAAAATTACTTAAACAAACGATCAATTACTTTTTACTTCAGCTGTCAGTGGCTTTTATTATTTTTTGCATCATTTATCTACCTTCTTTTGTTTACAAAAGGGGAGCATTTAACATTATATTTTTTGAACTTAAAACTCTTAAATACTGGTTTAATCATTCGATTAGCAGCATGCCATTTGCATCATTAGTTCTCTTTATTACTGGTTATTTTAAAACTTGGTGGGATAATTCTATTGTAAGAACGCCTAGTTGGACCATTCTTTGGCCAATTAGTTTTTTTACAAACTTGTTTACTACTGGAAAATATCTTTTCGATAAAAAAAGAATTAACAAACAAATATTTCTTAACTTACTTCCTGTCCTTTACTTAGTTTATTTGGGAGTTCAGGCACCATTTGAACGGTATTTTATAATAGTATTATCATTTTTATACTTACAATTATCAAAATCAACTATATTATTTTTATCAAGCTTACATAGAAAATTTCATGGCAACTGAAAGATTATCTCAAAAACCATTCACTCTTGAATCACTATTAATAAACACTGCTGAAGGTAAGAGATTGGCATATAAAAGAGAAGAGCTAATTCATTTATCACAAGCCCTAAAAACAAACTACCTTTACCCCGATCAACAAACAGTGGCTATCACTCAGTATCTGTTTGAAAGTATCGCTAAGAAATACAGCCTTATTGAAGCCATAGGAATATCTGGAGGAAATGCTAATGGAGGAACCGCCCTAAAAAGAGTTTTTAGTCCTTCTCATCTAGAAGAAGATTATGATGCTTTCGCCATCGTTAGACACCCTCCCAGACATTTTCAAGATGTAGTTATTAATGGAAGAAAAGTTAACCCAGTTCACTTTCAACTCTGGGCATTATCCAAGGATATACAAAATACGATTGAGTTATTAAAACAAACCAACAACAAATTAGTTAAGGGTTTATCGCAAGCCTTTCAGTTATGCGATGTAATAAATTACTCTACCAGCTATGTAGCAGATATAAGAAATTTAGACTTACAAGAAATAATTAACATGCTCCTAAACAACCAATGGAGCAGTTTAGTGTTATTTTTTTTACCAACTTATCCTGAAGAGGTAGGAATAAGTTGTAGAAATAAAGTTCTTGAATCCTTACGGTTATTGGCAAGGTCAGATCCTAAACGTTGGAAATTAATAACAACACTCATCAAAAAACAATGGAGAGAGTTTAGACAATTTAAGCCAAAATATTTACTCCTTGATGCCACTCAATTGTCAGTTCAAGAAATAGAACAGTTAACAGATGAATGGAATAGATCATTTGACGAATTAATCGACGGCACTTCTTCTTAATAAAAAAATGTGTTAGCTATAATATCTAGTGTGATATAATGCTTACTGGGTTTTTATTTAATTATTTATTAATATGACTCAAAAAAATATGTCAATAAAAGAAAGAATACATCCTGATCAACCAAACTCTCCAATTGAATATCTTAGAGTAAAAGAATTAGATAAAGATATCGTAGTTCGATCATTAACTGATCATGATATTGATGAAATAGTTAGGGTAGAAACAGAGACATGGCCAGAGGCTTGGCAAGCTTCTAGAGAATCGTTTTTAAATCGAATTAGAATTTTTCCACAAGGAGTTATTGGAGTATTCGTAGATGGTGAACTTGCTGGAGTAACTACTTCCATGTGTTCTGACTTTCACTTAGAGGATATAGATAAAAAAATAGCTGATCCAGATTACACCTGGGATTTAATAACTGATTCAGGAAAAATCGAAGGGGCCCATAATCCCAGTGGCAATGCAATTTATGTTGTTTCTGTCGGAGTAAGCGGTAAACACAGAGGCCTTGGTTTAGGAACCAAACTAGTTGATGCGCAAAAAGAACTCGCAAGATCTCAAGGAAAAGAGTACCTTTATCTTGAGGCCAGACTTCCAAATCTAAAAGCATACATTGAATTTAAATATAATGTAAGCATACCCTCGGATTATCAAGGTAGTATTGAGGATATTGTTCAACAGTTAACAGGTAAATCATTAAGAGAAATAGCGCTTGAATTTGTTAACAAAAAAAGAGGCGATGAGCCTGAGTTTTGCAGTCCTGATGTTATAAAGCCTCATTCTATTACTATACGATCAGAGTCTGATGCCGGAAAACCACTTCCTATGGAACAACACTTTTACGGAAAATGTGGATTAAGACCAGTTCAAATTGATAGTAAAAATGTACCAAAAATAGGATTTGCTGGCGATTCTGATGAAGAAAGTGTTCAGTGTGGCTATATTGTTTACACAGAAATAAAGAAAGAATAGTTTTCTTCAGATCACAACAAAACTCAATAGAAGCCATTTCTTGATAAAAAATGGCTTCTATTTTTTTTACATGACATTCATGAGTAACTCAAATTTATCGGAAGTGTACCCCAGGAGGGACTCGAACCCCCGACGCCAGGTTCCGAAGACCTGCGCTCTAATCCACTGAGCTACTGGGGCGTCTTTAATTTTTAAAGTTTACCAAACTTTAATTAGTTTTCCATTATAACATTTTTTAGATATAATTATGGTCTAGGGCTTGAGGCGTAAAATAAATCAAAAACTGTGCGTTTCATGCCGATGTGGCGGAATTGGTAGACGCGCACGTTTCAGGTACGTGTGAGAGTAATCTCATGGAGGTTCAAGTCCTCTCATCGGCACATGAACTAAAATTATTAACCAAAAAAAATCATGAAACTTATTTCAGGATCATCAAATCCCGTTTTAACTAAAAAAATTGCACTGTCTCTGAACTCGTCTTTGGTTAACCGTGATATTTCATATTTTAGTAATGGCGAAAAAAAGATCAGCATCCATGATAACTTGAGAGGGGAGAACGTCGCAATTATTCAATCTTTTATTAACCCCGTTGATGAAAGCATTATTGAGACTTTATTAATCATTGATGCTCTTGAAAGAATGGGGGTTAGGCATGTTAGTCTAGTTATTCCTTGGATGGGATACTCGCTGCAGGACAAGGTTTTCAGCGAGGGTGAACCAATCTCTGCAAAAGTAATAGCAACTTTGATATCTAATAGTTATGTGAAAAGAGTATTTTTGATGGATTTACACAATGATAGCATCCCAGCATTTTTTAATATTCCAACTCATTATTTAAGTGCTCTAGAAGTTTTTGAGGCGTATCTAAAATCTAATTTAGACTTATCTGAATCAGTTATTGTTAGTCCTGATTTTGGAGGTTTAAAAAGAGCTAGAAAATTAGCCAAACGTCTTAGTTTACCTTTAGTAAACATTGATAAAACAAGAGATTTGCAAACTGGCGAAGTGACAGCCGTTGCTCTACACGGTGATATAAAAGATAAAATTGCCATTATTTTAGATGATGTCATTGTTTCAGGCTCAACAGTAGTAGAAGCATCAAGTTGTATTAAAAATGCTGGTGCTAAAGAAGCAGTCTTTTTATCAAGTCATGGACTATTAACAAATAATGCCGTTATGGATATTAATAACTCATTAATTGATAAAGTTATAATTACCAACACCATTGAACACTTGTCTTTGCCCAATAAATTCGAGATTCTTGATGTTTCAGAAGTTTTTGCCAGTAATTTAAAAAATTGGACATAAGGAATTTCTTATATGCGCTTATCACAGCTACCCTTTAAACCACTTAAACAATCTCCCTCAGATACAGATACAATAAATCACCGACTTTTAGTCCAAGCTGGGTTTGTAAGACAACTGATGGCAGGAGTTTATACCTACACACCGCTAGGATTAAAAGTTCTTAATAAAATCAGAAATGTAATTCGAGCCGAGATGAATAACATTGGAGCCCAGGAAATCGTCATGCCAATGCTTCATCCCAAACAAAACTGGCTGACTACTGGTGGATGGAATAATATTGATGTTTTATTTAAACTTAAAAGTCGAACTAATAAAGAGTATGCTCTTGGCCAAAGCCACGAAGAAGTAATTACACCACTAGCCAAAGAACTTATCAAAAGTTATCGAGATTTACCACTTGCCATGTATCAGATTCATTGGAAATTTCGAGATGAGTTGAGATCAAAATCAGGAATTCTCAGAGGCAGAGAGTTCGAGATGAAAGATATGTATTCCTGGCATGAAACCCAAGAAGATTTTGAGAGGTTTTATGAAATAGTTAAGGAGGCGTACATCAAAGCATATAAAAAAGTGGGCTTAACAGCCAAGGTTACCGAAGCTTCCGGAGGAAGTTTTTCAAGCAAAATTTCGTATGAGTTCATGGTTTTAACAGATGCTGGTGAAGATGATATCTATTATTGCGACTCATGTGATTATTGCATCAATCAAGAGATCGCTAAAGTTAAAGTTGGTGATATCTGCCCAAAATGTGGACAGTCAAAACTCCAACTAGCCAGAGCTTCAGAAGTGGGCAATGTTTTTGATCTAGGTAAAAAATATACTCAAGATTTTGAGTTAAGTTATACTAATCAAGAAGGAGAGAGAAAGCATCCAATCATGGGTTGTTATGGTTGGGGAACTACCAGAACCATGGGGGTTATTGTTGAAAAATTCAATGATAAACAGGGCATTGTTTGGCCGAAAGAAATCTCACCTTTTGATGCTCAGTTAATTAATATTAATCTCGATGACCAAAAGGCAGAAAAAATTTATAATCATCTTCAAGAAAAAGGGGTAGAGGTTTTATGGGATGATCGAGATACTGAATCAGCTGGTTCAAAGTTTGCTAATGCTGATTTAATCGGTACGCCATACCGTTTAGTTCTCTCTGAAAAAAATCAAGAGAAAATTGAGATTAAAAATCGGTCTACTTCAGAGATTCAGTTACTGTCTCTAGATGACGTAGTCAGAGTTATTAAAGACAAGTAGTAAAAAAGACACAATTGATACTTATTTGCAAAAAGTTCAATAAATATTTTATCTTATAATTAACTTTTTTATTAGCCTGATAAATTAATTATTCATTGAACATTCGCATAATTTTTGTTCTTCAATCTCAAATTTTAGCTAATATAATTCAAACTACATCAAAAGAATATTCTTTCTTAGATCAACCCGGTGAGGAGCCCACTGCAAGAATTAAAATGCAGTGGGTTTTTGTTTTGATTATCGGAACTGTTCAAGTATAATGCTTTCCAGATAATCTGAATAAATGTCAAAAAAAATTATTGTTACTCACCATTCCCCTGATCTTGATGCAATTACTGCATCGTGGTTACTGCAAATTTTTAACAGTCAAACTTACCAAGACGCAAAATTTGTATTTGTTAATCCCGGAGACAGACTATCACATCAAGAAGCAGTCGATCTAGGAGCTACTTTAGATGAGGTAACTCATGTAGATACTGGACTCGGAAAGTTTGATCATCATCAACCAGAGAGATCTGCAGATAAAAAATGTGCTGCCATGCTTGTTTTTGACCACCTTTGTCAAATAAATCCAATTATTAAAGAAGACAAAGCTCTCAAAGAGCTGGTAAATTTCGTCAATGAGATTGATCATTTTGAAGAGATCTATTGGCCTGACTCAAGTAACTTACGCTATGTTTTTATGATCCACGAATTAATCAGAGGATATGAACTAGTTAATTCTCAAAATGATTTAGGACAACTAGAATTTGGATTTAGATGTTTAGACTATGCCTATCAAAACTTAAAACAAACTGTACAAGCCAACCAAATTATTGAGCAAGATGGAATCCAATTTAGTATTACTGCTGGGCCCTGCGTTGCGTTAGAAACTAGTAACGAAGAGGCTATTAAACAGGCTCAAAAGCAAGGATTCTTATTAGTCTTTAGAAAAGATCCTCAAAAAGGACATATAAGAATTAAAATCAGACCAGACGCAAATTTTACTTTAAAAGAACTTTATGACTCTATTAAAATCGTAGACCCCGACGGTAGCTGGTTTTATCATTCAAGTGGCAAGATGTTGCTCAATGGATCACTTAAACATAGAAATCAAGTTCCCTCATCATTAAGTATTAAAGAGGTAATTAAACTAATCAAACAAACTTATCCCTAATAGCCTCTTCACATTTTACCCTACTTACAGTTATAATACGGGTTCGCTTATCATAATTTTAAACAATTATTATTATAAAAAGAAATATGCCAGTTATTATTAAGGCCAAAAAAAACGACAATGCAGGAAGTTTAATCAGAAAGTTTAAAAAGACCATCTCTTCAATGGAGATTGTCCAGAACGCCAGAGATCGTCGATACTTTAAAAAACCCTCAACTTTAAAAGCAGAGAGAAATTCTGAAAAAAGACACCTTCGCAAAAAACTAAAGTCTTTAAAAAAGATGAAGAATGTTCCTTCACGATCTCTAGAGAGCCTCAGAGAAAAGATTAATAGTCTCTAAATATTTATTAGAATAAGCAAGTTTTTTATCTCGAAAATAAATTCGTTAACAACGCTAATGATTACTAATGGTTAACACATTTTCTGAGAGTTAACCCAAATTTTCTATTTGTTTTTTCGATTCTTAACTTTAGCCTTGATGTCAAATTCCCATTGATCTCCATCAGAAGTATCAAAACTGGTAGAGTTTGTTAGCTGATGATAGTTAATTAAGTGATTGCTTAAACTCTCCTCGATATCTTTGAGATCTTCTTTAAGAGATCTGATATCATCGCGCAAACTTTTCATTTGAGCACTTTCCTCTAGAGTGTTTTTTCTTTGTTTGTGAGCCTGAGTTGCTTCTTGTTTAACAGCTTCGGCTTCTTGATACTCAACATCATTCTCATATACATTCTTAATCATCTCGTTCTTTTCACTCATTTTTTGTTTAAGATCCATTAACTTGTTTGCCTTAGACTCGATCACATTTTCCAAAGAATGCAAAGTTTGGGCAAATTCATCAGAATTTTCTTCTTCATCCCTTAAGTTAGTTTTTGGAACCTGTTTTTTTGAAGATTCAGATAAAGCCTCTATTGCTAAATCATCAGCATCTTGTAATTGAGGAAGAGAATCTCCTTGAGGCAATGTTTTGTTATTATCTTGAGAAGTCATTGTATTCCTTTCTTATGTGATTACTTTTGAGTTATTTATGAAATCTAGCATAACCCAAACATCCTTTCTTAACAATCTCTAGATTGATTATTATGTAGCTGATACAATATCAATTGGCGCAATCAGGTAATGGCTTCGCAATGCGAAGAGGAAAGTCCAGACAGCGAAACAAATGGTGTCTTGCGTAAGCAAGAGGTTTTCAAAACTTGAAAATCCAGTTAGAGCAACAGTGACGATCCGTGTAGCGACGGGTGAAACGACCAAGCTTTTGGGTTAGCCAAGATAATTGGCTAGGCAATCCTCCCAGCTGCAACTGACGACCCTTGCCTAAATGAACTTGTTTTCTATGTAGTCATTTTGACTCGAGGCAGTAATGATCAGGCATAGATAAATCATTACCAACTACAGAATCTGGCTTATAGATTGCGCCATCATTGAATTTAATAAATTACTAATATAGTTAATGAACATCTGGCAAGCAATAATTTTAGGTTTTGTACAAGGAGTAACTGAGTTTCTTCCAGTTTCTAGTTCAGGGCACCTTGTTATTTTCCAAAAATGGTTAGAAATCTATTCATCACCACTAACTTTTGATCTTTTTCTTCACATCGTTAGTATCGTAGTTGTAATTTATTACTTTAGAAAAAGTATTAAGAATATCGAGAGATCAACTGTTATTAACCTAATCATAGCCACTATTCCCTTATTAATTATTGGATTTATTATTCGCAATTCGGTGAACTCGATCTTTGAATCAACTCTTATAGCTGGTTTTGGTTTATTGATGACGGGGTTATTTAATTTTCTTGCAGCAAAATATTTTAAAAGTAAAGATCTATCAACAACTATTACCTCAAAAGACTCTTTTATTATTGGATTATGCCAAGTAATCGCCATTATTCCGGGAATTTCAAGATCGGGTTCTACATTATTTGGAGCCTCGCTACAGAAAATTGATAAGGCTAAAGCTTTTGAGTTCAGTTTCCTAATGGCAGTTTTAGCAATTCTAGCTTCTAGTATCGGCAATATTATTTTGCTTAATAACTCAGATTTATTATCTCCCAGTTTTCATTGGACCATCTTTCTCACTGGCGGATTAGTCTGTTTCTTTACTAGTTTAGCAAGTCTTAATCTTCTCAAACTAACATTAAAAAAAACCAAGTACCACTGGTTTGGCTGGTACTGTATTATTCTGGGTGTTTTTACAATCCTGTTAAGTTAGAAAACCTACCTTTTTCTAAAACTAATAGCCTCAATTAAATGAGAGTTTTTTATTGAGTCAGAATTATCCAATAAAGAAATTGTTCTGGCTACATTTATTACTTTCAAGACAGCTCTATTTGATAATTTTAAGTTTTCCCTGGCTTTTTCTAATAGTTTTTTAGATTGGGAAGATAATGAGGAAATTAAGAAATGTTGGCTATTATTAGAAAAATATTTGCTATCATTTCTTCTCAAAATAACTAGTTCTTTAGCCACCTTTGTCACTTGATTGGTGATAAGATCATCATCAATATTATTTTCTTTAGTTTCAAGAATTGTTTCATTCACTTCAAAAAACAGATCAAATCTGTCTAGTAAAGCTCCTGACAGTTTTTGTTGATAGTTAGTTAATTGCTGTTGTGAACAGCTGCATTTTTTAATTTGCGTACCAAAAAAACCACACTTACAAGGATTGTTTGTAGCAATGAGCAAAAAAGTAGATTTTTTTTCAGATTCATTCAAATTATCATCAAGTTGATAAGCCACTTCATCTAGTACCTCACGTTTAAATAAATTAATCTCATCCATAAATAACACCCCATGATTTGCCAGTTCAAGTTCTCCAACTCTTTCTAGGGTTTTGTTTCCCACTAATTTAGTTAAAGAAATACTAGTCGAGATCTTTCTAAACGGTGAGGAAAATACTCTTCTTTTTGAAAATCCAGCTAATGAGTAAACTTTTACCACTTCGAGAGCGTTTTTATATGACAAAGAGGGAATTAACGACTCCAAACAATGAGCCATTAGGGTTTTTCCATAACCAGGTGGACCTGTTAGCAATAAGTGATGATTACCAGCAGCAGCTATTTGAAGAACACGAGCTGAACCCTGATTATTTAGGGAGGAAGATAATTTATATTTAAATGTCTTTGGTTTGAAAGAATATTTAGTAACAGCCGTAAAAACTTCTTGGTATTTTTTAGATATTAACTGCTCGATGTTGTTTAATCCAACTAGTTTAATACCAGTAACTATTTTTACTTTTTCCAAGTCTGTTTGAGCTAGAAACACTCTCTTAAATCCTAGTTTTTTTGCTCCCAGAACTAAAGCTTGAATTTTTGGTACAGAGTTGACTTCACCTGATAATCCAACTGAGCCCAAATAACAATCATTTTGATCAATCTTTATTAAACCATAACCAGCCAGTAAAGCCGCCATCATTGCTAACTCCAAATGATTATCGTTCTTTATCAAATCAGTTGGCATCAAATTGATCACCGTTCGATAACTTTTTATTTTAATTTTTTGAGATTTTAAGCAAGATATTAATCGATCTCGTGATTCTCTAACCACTCTAGTTGCTAATCCAGAGATAATAATTTTTGGAATACCTGGAAACATTGATACTTGAACTGTGACCTTTTTTTCAAGCAAGTGATGAAAGATCACTGAGAATGTGGAAACAGTCATGCATTAAATAATAATCAACAATTCTGAACAGAAGCTGAGGGGAAACTACCAATCGATTCTATAATAGTATTTATCTTTATCTTGACTGTGATCCTGAATCATGACGGTATCTGATGGAGGGTAATAGGTACCCACGAAAGTGGAGTAATCTTTATTATAGGAGCCAGAAAATCTAGAACTTCCTTCAGGAATTTCAATATAAATATCAGCAGAGCTTATACTTCCTTGCCATCGAATTTTTGCTCCCCATTGATTTGAGGAAAAACTTTTTGAATCAGCGTGATAATGCTTGTCATCTCTAACCTCAATAAAATCTTTTTGCCATATTCCTTTAAATTCATATGGCGTGCCACCAGATGATACTGGTTTTACTCCTATCCTTCTTTCTTTAGTAAAAAGATTGTTCTTTACTAAATATACTAAAGCTGATACAAAAGCTCTTTGGCGATCTGTCATACTTAGTATTATATCATTTGAGAAAAAAATATTCACAGATACTACTTGTTGACTGTTATAATAAGTAATCTTTATGAAACAACTCATTTACTCCCTAAAAAGACCGTATCACTTTTTTAAAACAGGAGTCAGAAAAGGAGTCTGGGGTCAAATAAAATATCGCTTCCCATCAAAAAAAATCAAGGTGATAGCTATTACTGGCACAGATGGTAAAACTACCACCAGCACATTACTTTATCACATCTTAAATACGGCCAATATAAAAACAGGCTTGGTTTCAACTGTGGCAGCCAAAATAGGCGATAAGGAAATTGAAACCGGTCTTCATGTGACTGCTCCAGAACCACTAGAAATTCAGCATTTACTAAGACAGATGATCGATAAAGACTGTCAATATGCCGTCCTTGAGATGACTTCACACGGAGCTTATCAATTCAGAGACTGGGGAATAAAACCAGAGTACGCTGGATTAACCAACATCACTCATGAACACCTTGATTATCACCCAGATTATGATCATTACATCGATGCAAAGTGCCTTTTGTTAAAAAAAGCTCCAGTGATCTATCTCAACAAAGATGATCAATCATTCTACAGAGTTAAACAAAGACTAAATCTAAAAACACATGACGTAGATAGCTATTCTTTAGACGATGCCATCCCAACCATCATTGATAAAGCCATAAGATCTCGTTTTAAAGAAAAGTATAATCACTCGAACGCAAGACTGGCAGTTGCTATTGCCCAAAGAATTGGAATCAAAAACAAGATAATTGCTGAGGCTATTCAGACTTTTTCTGGAGTCAAAGGTCGAGTAGAAGAGATAAAGATCGGTCAAAAATTCAGAGTAATAGTAGATTTTGCCCATACTCCTAACGCAATTGACAATGTTTTGTCTGCGTTAAAAAAACAACAAAAAAATGGAAAGTTAATAGCACTTTTTGGCTCAGCAGGAAAACGAGATACAACCAAGCGTCCAATCATGGGTAAAATGGCTGCTAAAAATGCTGATTTAGTTATTATTACTGCTGATGATCCTCGCACAGAAGATATTTGGGGCATCATCCACCAAATCAAATCTGGAGTTGAAACTGAACACAATAAAATCATCTCCATAAGCGATCGTTATCAGGCAATAAAGTTTGCTCTCACCCAACTTGCTAAACCAGAAGATACAGTAGCTTTATTAGGGAAAGGTGCTGAAAAAAGCATTGCTATCGGTAAAAAAGAAATACCCTGGAGTGATCGACTTGTGGCAGAGCAAATCATTAAAGAATTTGTATTGAAAAAATAAATGTCTCTAAGTAACTTTAAAAACTTTTATCTGATGGGAATTAAAGGCGTGGCAATGACATCCATTGCCCAAATCTTGCTTGATGCGGGTAAACAAGTAAGCGGTTGTGATGTTTCTGGAGAGTTTGTTACGCAAGAAATTCTTGATACTATCCAACTGCAAATTGACAATGGCTTTGTACATACACTACCGGCTGATATTGACTGTGTTATTTATACCTCTGCCCATGGCGGACCAAAAAATCCAATCGTTATTCAAGCTAAAGAACAAGGAATTACTACTTTTTCTCAAGCTGAGGCCTTATCATATTTTTTTAATCAAAAAGAGGGCATAGCAGTTTGTGGAGTAGGGGGTAAATCTACCGTTTCTGCCATGATTACCTGGATTCTTGATCAGTTAGATTTACAACCCTCATTCTCAGTAGGAGTAGGAAAAATCATTGGTATGAACAACACGGGCAGATGGAACCCAAAAAGTAGGTTGTTTGTTTGTGAAGCTGACGAATATGTGATTGATCCAGCCTGTTGCAACAACGAAAGTGAGATGATTCCTCGCTTCAGTTTTTTAGAACCAAAAATAACTGTTTGTACCAATCTAGACTTCGATCATCCTGATGTTTATAACAGTATTGAGCACACTCAGCTAGTTTTTTCAAACTTCTTCAAGCAGATTAAAGAAAACGGCTCTTTAGTTTTTAATGCAGATAGTCAAGAATTAGTCGAAGTTGTAAATAGCCTTAATCAAGACAGTAAAGTATCATTTGGAAAAAGCGAAGCTGCAGATGCTAGACTCATTTCATCAACAGTCATTAATCAAAAAAATATTGGAGCTATTGAGTATAAAGGCCAAAAATATGAATTCACCCTCAATATACCTGGTGAGTTTAATCTAATGAACGCTTTAGCAGCCTGCTTAGCCGTTGAGAAAGTTGGTGTAGATTTTGTTCAAGCAATCAAGGCCATCTCAGCATTTAAAGGTACTCAACGTAGATTCGAGTTTATCGGCCAAAAAAATGGAGTGTACTATTATGATGATTATGCTCATCATCCGCACGAAATTTTAGAAACCATTAGGGCCATAAAACAATGGCATCCAGATAATAGGAGAGTGGTCGCTTTTCAACCACATACTTTTTCCAGAACCAAACAGCTGTTCAATGAGTTTGTTAATTCTTTATCAACTGCTGATGAGTTACTTTTATTAAAAATCTTTCCTTCAGCTAGAGAACTCTTTGATAGTACAATATCATCAGCCATGCTTGTTGACACAATCAAGAAAAGATTCCCAAATACAAAAGTTCAGTATTTAGATGGAGTAAAACAGTTAACAGTATTTTGTAAAGAACAGCTTAATCAAGAAGATGTGTTGTTAACCGTTGGAGCAGGTGATATTTATCAGGTGCATCAAAAGTTGTAAGTGATATAATTAACATCTTGTTGAAAGAATTATCTGATTTAGTTAGGATTTATTGAGCCTCGGTGGCGGAATTGGCAGACGCGCGAGACTTAAAATCTCGTTCTTTTACGAGAGTGTGGGTTCGATTCCCACCCGAGGCACAAAGCATCTTAAAAATAACAATGCGAGAGTAGCTCAATTGGCTAGAGCATCTCCCTTCCAAGGAGAAGGTTGCGGGTTCGACCCCCGTCTCTCGCTCATTTTATTTAAGTAAGCCGTTAACGGAGAGTAGCTCAGGCGGCTAGAGCGCGCGCTTTGGGAGCGCGAGGTCGCAGGTTCAAGTCCTGTCTCTCCGACATGAAGCTTTCAATTAAAAAAGGCCTTAGCTTTGGTTCAACCTCAGGAATAATCACAACGCTGGGATTAATTGTGGGCTTGAATTCCAACACTCATTCTCATTTAGTACTAATTGGTGGCATCCTCGTGATAGCGATAGCTGATGCCATGTCAGATGCATTGGGAATCCACATATCTCAAGAAGCTGAAAATAAAAATACTAAAGTAGAGGTTTGGGAATCAACCATCGCGACCTTTTTATCAAAGTTTCTTTTTTCTTTAACATTTTTGATTCCTGTTCTATTGTTACCACTGTTTACAGCCATTATCGTCTGCATAGCCTGGGGAGTGAGTTTAATAATTGTTTTAAGTTATTTTCTTGCAAAACAACAAAGAATCAATCCACTTGGAGTTATTTTTGAACACCTAATTATCTCTGCTATAGTAATCGTTATTACTCATTATGTAGGAGAGTGGACAGCAACTTTTGGATAAATTAATTAACTATTAATAAATTTCAATCAATGAAATACTCCAACGTTCCTTTTAATCTAAAACAAAGCTCATCACAAACCTCTGCGCCCTCATCCAATCCTTATCAAAACACTCTCAATCAAGCTGTTGAACAAAGACGCCGACTCAAAGCCATGGAGTATTCTAGCGCTGACCCAGTTCAGTCTCATGCTAGAGAAAGAGGAGAGTTACTTGAAAGAAGAATCAATCAACTCGTTAACGATAGTAAAGATAATTTCTAGTTAACTCGTTTCTGAGGGGCAAGCCCCTCAGCGTTTTGTCTTGTTTTGCAAGATCAAAGCCTGCTCCCCTGTGACATTAATTATATTTAATATTGTGTCACATCAAGGGGAATCCCCCCGAAACCCCATTCTAATTATGATTCACAGCAAGCTATAAATCATAATTAGAATCAACTCGTCAACAATAGTAAAGATAATCAATAATCATACAGCTTCCTTCAGCAAAAGTTCATTCTTCTCACATAAACTAAAGGAGTGACTAACTCCAAATCTCCATCAGAGAAAATCCTAAAACAGTACTTTGGGTTTGACTCATTTCGAGAAGGTCAAAAAGAGATTGTTGACTCAATTATTTCTGGCAAAGATACACTTGCTATTCGCTCAACCGGTTCTGGCAAGTCAGTCTGTTTTCAGGTTCCTGCCTTATACTTTCCACATTTAACTCTAGTTATCTCCCCACTTATTTCCCTAATGAGCGACCAAGTTCAAGCACTTAACAATAAAAATATTGCTGCTACTTTTATTAACTCAAGTCTGCCTGCTGAAGAAATAAAAATGCGCACCAATAACTTGCTTGAACAAAAATATAAACTTTTATATCTTTCTCCAGAAAAATTAGAATCAGTTAAGTTTGCTAAACAGCTAACAAGTATCCCTATTAGTTTTATCGCGGTAGATGAGTCTCACTGCATCTCAATGTGGGGTCATGACTTTAGACCTAGCTATACCAAGATACCAAACTTTGTGCAGACATTGAAAAAAAGACCTGTTATAGCTGCACTTACCGCAACCGCTACTCCACAAATTGCAGATGATATAGTTAGCTGTTTAGCATTAAAACAACCAGTTGTTTTTAAACAATCATCATTACGAACCAATCTCCAGCTGAATGTTATTCAATGCAATAACGTAGCAACAAAACAGCTATATTTGATCAAACTACTGTTAAAACATAATCATGATTCGGGGATAATTTACTGCTCAACTCGAAAAGAAACAGAAAAAACGGCTCAGTTGATAAACTCGCTAAACAATAATCAGATTCTCACTCAAACACCAGTCTTGGCATATCATGGTGGTCAGAATAGCGCTCATCGAGAAGAAGTGCAAACACGGTTCATTCATGATCAAACAAAATTAATTGCCGCTACCAACGCCTTTGGTATGGGTGTAGATAAAAGCAACATTCGATTTGTAATTCACTTTCAATTGCCAGCTAATATTGAAAATTACTATCAAGAAGTAGGTAGAGCCGGCAGAGACGGTAATCCAAGCAATTGCTATTTACTTTTTCATCAAAAAGATGCACTCATTCAAGAAGGAATGGTTACTCAATCATCTCCCGAAAGAGTAAAGATAGAAAAACAAAAACTAAAAAAACTGCTAGAAATGGTTTTAGGGAATGAGTGCTTGCAGAAAAAACTAGCAACCTATTTTGGAGATCAAATAGATGATAACTGTGGAGTTTGTAGTTGTTGCCAACCACTTAATATGCACTTTTCTGAAGAAGAACAGCTTCGCTGGGAAAAAATCCAACAAGATAAACTTTTACATAAGCTTCCACACCAGTTGCAATTATTAATTACCTTGATTAATCCTTCAAATGAGAGCGAGTGGCACCAGTTACCTGCGATAGGAGAAGGTTTGAAAAAAGAGCTTGAGCAGTCATGTTACAATACCATCTTATGACAATTAAAAATCTAGTTGACGAGTACAAGTTTATCGGTGAGTTTTTAAATCATCACTGGCCATTAAAGTCAGCAAATCAAAGAGTTTTTGCACGTACCATGAAGATTGTTGAGGAGTTGGGAGAGTTGGCTGATGAGATTTTAACCAGTATGAATCTGCAAAGAAAATCAAAACTAGCTAAGTTTACTCAAGAAAACGTGGAAGATGAATTTGCCGATGTGATGGCTTCTTTATTACTATTGGCCATTGAACTTGATATCGATGTTGAAAAAGTAATGAAGAAAAAAATTGCTTATACTAAAGACAGATTTGAGATTGAAGAGAAAGACGATCTTTAAACTTCCTTACACTGATACAACTCCCCATCTTCAAACCCACGTTGGCTATAATACTCTCTGGTGCCGATGGCACTAATAACTGCTATTTTTTCATAACCTGATTGTTTTGCCATTTTTACAGCTTCACTAATCAATTTAGTTCCTAACCCCAAATGCTGAGCTTTTCCGTTACTTTCCTGACCCAAACCAACTAGTTGACCATAGACATGAATCTCCCTGATCATTGCACACCCAGATAGCTCTTCTATGAATGAGTTTTTGTGGGGGAAAGATAATCTTAAAAATCCCAAAATTCTTTTTACCTCGCCAATCTTAACCACATACTGCAAAAACTGTTCGTTACTGTTTTCTGTTTGATATTCAAAAGAATCTAAAGTAATTTGCTCAAGAGTAAAAGATTCGTTTCTGATTTCTCTAGCCCTAATGTTAGACGAGAGTAACTCCTTCCTCTCCAGTTCTTGCTGAGCCATTTGCCTAAAGTTTGTTTTTTTATTACCCGCGACAATCTCAAAACTTGGAATATCACGAATCATTCTGGTAATTCGACAGTATTCTGGAGTATTTTCTAAGCAAAAAGAAAGCACATCCAATAACTCCTCATGTGAATATGGTTTCCATTTGTTTTCCAGGTAATATCGCATTAAAGGAGCGCTCTCAATTAAAGAACAGGGATAAATCTTAATTTCGTCTGGTTTAAAACCCTCATCTAAAAATAACTTTAAATAATCTTGCTTATCCATTTCTGGAGAAGAACCATACAGATTTGGCATCCAGTGAACATGAAGCTTAAAACCAGCCTGCCTTAATAAACTCATAGCAGTAGCAGACTGAGCTACACTATGGCCACGCAAGTTCTTCTTTAATACTTCATCATTTAAACTTTGCAAGCCTACTTGAATTTTTGTAGCTCCATATTTTCTAAGCTCAATAACTTCATCTTCATTGATTAAATCGGGACGAGTTTCTAGCACCAAACCCACACAGCGAACTTTACTAGTTTCATTGATCTGCTGTTGAGCTATCAACTCCGACCAGTTTGCTGATTGATATTTTACTAAACCGACTTGTTTTTCTGCTTCAGCAAACAACTCAGCAACTAAACAGTTATACGACTTTTGTTCGGATAGCTTGCCCTGAGGTTGGAACTTTGAAAAAACTTGTTCATTTAACTTACTATTATTTGTTAAAGCAAGCTTTTTTAATTTGGATAGTTCTTCAATTTTTTGCTGATAAAAACTAAAAATTTTCGGTTGATCATCATTGATACTAAACTCATTCATTGCCCGAAAACATTCCTTAACAAACCAAATTTTGTAGGGTAGAGGATAGACCGACCAAGAGCCCCCTAAAATAATTAACTCAATTTTTTCAACCTGATGACCCATATCATGAAGTGCCTGAATCCGATTATATGTTTGTAAATACGGATCGAAAAAATTATGCTCGGCTCGTTGAGCACCCGGCTCACTGGCCAAATAACTCTTTGGCATTCTGACATCACTTGGACAAAAAATGCACTGACCCGGACAAGGAAATGGTTTAGTTAAAACTGTAACCGGTGCCACCCCCGAAGAGGTTCTTATGGGTTTCATTCTTAACTTTGCAACAATGGCCGGATCAAACGACAAAAGCCCATATTTTCCAGCTAAAAGCTTGTAAAGCTCAATTATTTGAGCCTTAGATAACATTTTCCCATTGGGAGGTGTATATTTCTTTTGAAGAGAACGGATAGCGGGAGTATCAAGAGTAGAACAACTTTCAACTTCTTTAATTAAGGCAATGGCTGTTTGAAGTTGTTCCTCATTATTTAAATCGAGCATAGCAAAATAATTGTAGCGAAAACTCAAAATAAGATTAATAATGGAAAGAATACTACCATCCTTTTTTACTCACTAAAATCAATAACTTATTGCTTCTAATATCTGTGTAGGAATAACCAATTATTTTTAATAAATTCAGTAATAAAGTTCGTCTATTAGGCCTTGGGCTCCTACCTTCCCTGCCCTCAAGATCTAACTGAAGTTGAATAGTAAAATCCCCAAACTCCTTAGGATGAGTTATCAGTTGCATTTTTTTACTAAAAGTCGTAACAAAATTAGTTTCATTAACAAAAATTACCTCAACATTCTCTGGCAAAATCTCAATACCTTGCTCTCTAAGACTGGACAAAATCACCTGAGAATGTTTCATAATTGCAGCTTCTACTGAAGACTCATGAAATTCATCTTCTGGAAAGGTTTGAAGTAAATCTGCTAAAGAATTCAAGACTTCATCGTAAGTTATTACTGTTGGAGAAGTTGCTGTTTCTTTATTCCCTGACATATTAAAAAAATAATTTTTAATATCTACCATTATACTTCAGTTATAATAATTAACCTAATATGGATCAAAAAACAGTTACAAAACTCAATCAGCTTAATCAAAACTTTTATCAACAAATTGCAGAGAGTTTTGATCAAACTAGACAGTCAGCATGGAGAGGTTGGGAAAGACTGTTACCAACTCTTAATCAACTTTCTAAATCTAATAGCGATAATTCTTTTTCAGTCTTAGATTTGGGTTGTGGCAACGGCAGAAGTTACAGAATCTTTTCTTAATTCTCACTTAGTTTCACAACCAAACAGTCGAGATTAAAAGTATTGGTTAATATAAAAAAAACAAATATTGGTGGTAGTTTTAAGTACTACTCTTGTTTCCAACTCCGATTTAGTATCTGATTAAACATCAATTGTTCTTAGCACTTCACGGTGATAAGTGTATAAAAATCTTCTACCACAAAGTGACAATAATCTTAATAAATTGTTCATAATAAAAAACTATTATTGTTTTTTCAGAGGAAGATGTTCATAAACTAAATGTTCACGCGAAAAAATACTATTAGAAGACATTGGTACGTTAATTGAAGCTGTGAATATATCTCCAACAGGATTGACAATTACTTGCTCTTTACCAACATCAGATCTAGCAAGGCCAACAACTTTTTCACCAGTTTGAATTTCAAATTGAGTAATATAATCCCTTAACTGGAGCGTAACAGCTTCAGCTTCTTTAGATGATTTTCCGTACAACGAACAACCATTTTCTAAATAAATTGTATAGAATTCTCCAGATGCAGTAATTATTATGTAGTGAGGGTAAATTGAGGTATTGTCTGTATTTAGTGGATCTTCCCAAAAATTAGTTAGTTCAATAGCCTTTTTAAAACCTTTAATCTTCAATAAATTTTCTCTAATTTCATCTTCTGTTAATCCCAGTTCTCCAGTACGAACTAATTCAATCATTTTCCCATCACCGTCAATAATTAATAGATGCCTACTAGCTATAATAGGAATGGATGGATCATGCACTGACGATATGCCATCATCATCGGAAAAATTATAAATTCGACTTACTAAAACATCTTGACTTCCGTTACCAGGATCTTTTCTATAAGCTAAAATTGCCGACCCTCCTCCAAAGCCATGCCTTAGATCATCGACTTGAAGATTTTCCTGATCTGTTATTAAATGGATCCTTGATATCACCGCAGGTCTAGACTCGCCTTCAGTTGTAGTATGAATCAAATCCAAAAAAAGTATTTCTTCTCTGCTTGGTACCTCAACCACTGAAATTAAAGGCCCTTTAGGCAACAATTGTTTTACACTCTCTAACTGATCACTATAAGATAACCTTCTAACATCAGAAAAAAAACCAAAAAGATCTCCCCAAGATAAGTCATTGGGAGCTTTCTCAAATAAATCACCATAAAGAGGAACTAGAACTTCTTCTATTACTGCAAATTTATTTGCAAAAGCTACATCCGTAACTGGCATACCCAAAGTTACTGCTTGATTCATGGTGTTCATATACAAAGCAAAAGCAACTTCTCCTGAAGGGAACAATGCTCCATACCGCTCTACAAATAAATTAGCATAATACATAAAGAAAAATCGTTGTTCAGGTATTATAATATTACGCGTAATTTGAATAAATGTTTCAATTGAAACTCCCAATGACTGAGCTTCCTCTGATATTATGGCTACAGCATCTTCCAGACTATTTGTAGGAAAAATATGATCTGCAATGACCATCAAATCAAATAGAGTTCTAACATTATTAATTGAATAACGATGAGCTAATTGAATTAATTCAGCTGTTTTCTGAGCACGCTCTGGAGATGATCTAAAAGCAGTAAAAATAAATAGAACATCATCACTCATTACATTAAGATTTGGACTATCTATACTAAAATAAATCTCCTCCACCATATTAATTAGTGAAAAAAATGAATTATCATCAAGAGTAACAGATGCAGAGTTACCAAGATAATAAAACCCAAAAAATCTAACTAAAACACTATCTGGAAGCTTGCTCTCAACTAATCGTTCCACAATTTCTGGAGTTATTATAGAAAATAAATCTATATCAGGTCCTATTTGAAATGCATCAAGACCAACGGCTAACTGGAAAGCAAAAAAATTGTCCTCATAGATTGGATTATTCGTTATTTCTTGAGCAAAATTCAAAAGCTCAGCTGATGATTCATTGTGTTCAATAAAAATCGGAATCATAGTTATTTTATCAGCAATAGAAACTTCTGGAAAAAACTGGTTAATCATTATTACATCGGTAAACAAGTCGATAGGTAGATTTTTAGCGAGATAAAAATCTAATTCTTCAGTTGTCAAGGCATCTTGTCTATTAGCTGATAGTATTCTAAATATACGATCAATGATTGATAAAGCACGATAATGATCGTTTTGGAAGTCAAGAGAATAGGTTGATTGCTCTTGAAGAACAGAAAACACATCAAACATTACCTCTTTTTCTGGTTCTGAAAATTCACCTAATGAAATGATATGCTTAAAAATTTGCTGAGCAACACTATTTTCAGGCTCTTTAGTTTGATATTCTTCAACTAATCTTAGAAATTCTTCTCTAAGCAACTGCTTTTGTTCATACTGATATCGATAATTATTTAATTCTTCTGTACCCTCATCACCTAGCATCACAAATCTTATTCCATCAGGAAATAATGGACCAGCACAGGCACCACATTCTTGACGATTATCAAATAATGCTCTGCTAGAACCATAATATTCTGGCGGTAAAATTGCCTGAGCAAAAGCGTCTAACCTTTTAGCAGCTTCAGGATGATCAAATAAATACTGAACAGCACCACCAGCTCCGATACCTAAAACAAGTAACATTAAAACTATCCGTGCTAAATATTTTCTTAGCTTAGTTGTATCTTCAAGATGACTATTTGTTTCCGATAATCTCGCTTTTCCAGATTCATTCATAATTTCAATTATACTTCCATTATATATAATAATTAACCTAATATGGATCAAAAAACAGTTACAAAACTCAATCAGCTTAATCAAAACTTTTATCAACAAATTGCAGAGAGTTTTGATCAAACTAGACAGTCAGCATGGAGAGGTTGGGAAAGACTGTTACCAACTCTTAATCAACTTTCTAAATCTAATAGCGATAATTCTTTTTCAGTCTTAGATTTGGGTTGTGGCAACGGCAGATTCGCCAATTTTTTATTACAAAATCATTTTTTATTTAGTTATCTTGGAATTGATAACAATACAGAGCTTTTAAATATCTCTCAAAAAAAGTTTGATCCGCATTTAGATATTTCATTCTCTTATCTAGATTTAGTTAAGCTAATTACCACAAATCAGCTACAGTCAAAACTCAATCATAAATACGAGCTAGTTGTCGCTTTTGGCATTCTGCACCACATTCCCAGTTTTAAACTCAGAAATAAATTTATTAAGACAATTTGTGAACTATTAAAAAACAAAAACTCGCGAATTATTGTTTCTGCTTGGCAGTTTGCCTTGGATGATAGATTTAGCAAGAAGTTTATCGATCCCCAAAATATCGACCTAGATTCAAGTTCTTTAGAAGATAACGACTTCATTTTGGGTTGGCAAAATCAACCTAATATTTATCGATACTGTCATTTTGTTGATAAAAAAGAAATGGAAAAAATAGTCAAGATAGCTGGTAACTGCACGGTTGAAAGTTCATTTTTAGCTGATGGAAAAACTGAAAAACTAAACCGCTACTTTGTTCTTCAACCTAGACAATAAACTCTTCACCGTGCCCCGATAAACCTCGAAATCCAGAAAAATTTTGCTGAATTTTTTTTAATGACCGTTTCATTTTTTCTGAAGATGAGTATGCCAAATCTGTTCTCCCTGGAATATTATCCGCAAAAAGAGTATCTCCAGTAATAATTGTTTGCTCATCTTCAAGAACCAAGCAACATCCTCCTGGAGTGTGACCTGGCGTATGTATCACCTTAAGTTGTATTGTCCCGATCTTTATCATTTGATTCTCAATCAGATAGTCAGTTATTATTGGTGAGTTAAGTTCAATATTCTTTTTAAGCCAATAGCTGGCCCTATTTGCCAAATCAGTTATTAAAAATTCATCTTCAAGGTGAATTAAATAAGGTATGTCAAAGTTTAATTGCAACTCAGCTGAAGCCAAATTGTGATCAAAATGACCATGAGTAGCAATAATTTGTTTTAGAATTAGATTTTGTCGTAGTATCTCATCACTAATAAACTGAGCATCATCTGCTGGATCTATTACTACACATTCTTGGGTAAGATCATCAATAATTAGATAAGTATTAGTAATTAGTTCGCCCAATTGATATGTAATAATGCTCATAACGATCTTTACTATTCTTCTAGCCAAATGTCAGCTGCTTGTTTTTGATATTCAATATCAAAATTATGTCCTCCAAATCCTTCAATAAAGACGTCTACTTTCATTGAAGAAGAAGCTTTTCTATACATTTTTTCTTTTAAGATACGATCATCTTTGGTAAAAAAAGTAACCTTCATTGTTGGCAATTCGTTAAAAATCTCAGACAGATCTAAATCAATATTCTGAAAGAATGTTGAAAATATTGGTACTGGTTGTTGGCGCATCAACAACGACTCTTCATAGTTGATTTTTTGTCCTCTAATTATTGATCTAATAATTTTACTTGTATTTAAATATACATAGATTCTAGAAAAAAGAGGGGATACCAAAACAGGTTTTAATAGTTTATACAAAAACTTCTTTTTTTTAGAATTCAAAAAAGTTGGCAAAGTGCTTAACAACACTAATTTTTTAACTTGCTCTTCATGTTTAGCTGTATAAGCTATCGCTGCCAATCCTCCAAAAGAAAAACCAGTTAACTCAAATTTATCAATTTTTTTTAATTCAACTATTCTTTCAACATAACCAACTATCTCATCAATTCTCAATCTTTTAAAAAATCCTTTAGCCATTGGCAAATCAATCATTATTAAATGGTATTTTTGAGAAATCTGTTTTTCAAAAAGTCTAAAAGCTTTTTTTGAAGAAGCATATCCAGATATAAAAACAACTTTTTTCTTATTTTTATTCCCAAATTCTCTGAAAGAAAGAGGAATATGAGCTACCCTACCGAATCTGTTTGCCAACTGAGGAAAGTTTAAAAAATATTTTAAATTGTGAAATCCAAAATCATAAATAAACTTTAATAACTTATAAGTAATTAATAAAGTCTTACGCTTACAGGCTTGTTTAAATCGTTCTTTTGAAAAATAATCAATCGTATCTGCGTCTTGCAAAACTCGACTATATAATGACCTTTTTCGATTAAGCTGATGATAAGGAAATGAGAAAGCGTGATGTCTTATAGCATCAATGATAATATTTTGATCTTGACCAGAAACAAAGCTTAACTCTGACTTGAATGCTTTCTGGAGCAGCTCAATAGTCATTCTCACTTCTAATAAATATTTAAAGAAAATGTTTCCCCGATTTTCTGAAAAAGATAAATCATGCAGTAAAACACAAGCTTCTAATAGATTTTTATTTAATTCGAGATTCAAGTAATCAATAATATCGCCAGCATTTTTGACAACTCTTTCGATATGACCCCAATCATGAGAAATATCTTTGCTTTTTAACATTGTATTTTTAGCAAAGAGCCTGATCTTTTTGAGTTGTTGTTGATCCATTAAATCTCCTCAAAAGCTGCCATCGTTTGCATATTGTGATGATGACGTTTTTGTAACTCCTCAGGAATTTCTTGTTTTGTTTTAAACAAATAATCATAGATTGCCTCGGCTAAAGCATCGGCCGCTAAGACAGAGCAGTGAATTTTTTGAGTGGGTAAATCACCAAGCTCTCCTAGAACATCTTCATTTTTTATTTTCATGGCAACTGATAGTTTTTGATTTTTTGCCAAATCAGTAATCATGCTGCTGGTTGCTATTGCTGCAACACAACCAAAAGTTTCAAATTTAATATCAGAAATAATTTTGTCACCGTCTTCATCATTCTCAACCTTGATATATATCTTCATGACATCGCCACAAGTGAGATTGCCAACTTCTCCAACTCCATCAGGATTTTCGATATGTCCCTGGTTATGTGGATTACTAAAATGATCAATTACTTGCTCTGAATACGACATAGTTTACTTTCTTTTAAATGGTGAAATTTTTCGTAAATCACTAACTATCTGCTCGATTGCTGCGGCTACATACTCAACCTCATCTTGAGTGCTCCAACGTCCAAGAGATAATCTTAAAGAACCGTGAGCCTCAGCTGGCTTAAGACCAGTTGCTAGCAACACATGACTAGGCTCAAGTTTAGGTGAAGAACAAGCTGAACCGGTTGAAGCTGCCACTCCTTTTTGGCTTAGTCTCATGATTAATGATTCTCCTTCAATATAATCAAATCTTATATTTAGAATGTTGAAAAGTCTGTAATTTGGATGACCATTTAAATGAGAATCTGGAATAGTTGATAAAATCTGTTTTTCTAAACAATCTCTTAATTTCTTTATCCTTTCTTCCTCAGTTTTTTGATTTTTCAACGAGATCTCAATTGCCTTAGCAAACCCAACAATACCTGGAACATTTGAAGTGGAAGAACGAAGATTCAACTCTTGACCTCCGCCATGAAGAAGAGGAGTAAGTTTGACTCCTTTTTTACAATAAAGAAACGAAACACCCTTGGGTCCATAAATTTTGTGAGCTGAGGTTGTTAACAAGTCAACTCCAAGGTCTTTAACATCAACAGGAATTTTCCCAAAAGTCTGTGAAGCATCCACATGAAGCAAAATGCCCCTTTCATGGCAAATATCGGCTATCTCTTTAATTGGTTGAATAGTCCCAATCTCGTTATTAGCATGAATCACTGAAACCAGCAGTGTTTTTTCATCTAATTTTTCATTAAGTTTATCTAATTTAATTCTTCCATACTGATCAACTTCAAAATAACTTAGATCGTAATCTTGTTTAGATAACCATTTTGCAGAGTTCAAAACGCAGTCATGCTCCACCGCCGAGATTACTATTTTATTTCTCTTGGTTGTGTTTCCCCAAACTAAACCCTTAAGAGCAAGATTGTTACTCTCAGTGGCTGAGCTTGTAAAAATAATTTCATTTGGAGTAGCGTTGATGGCTAAAGCCAGGGTTTCTCGAGCATTACTAACCGCTTTTGCTGCTTGCTGACCAGCCCAATGTAACGAAGCCGGATTGCCATACTTTTCTAAAAAATAAGGCTTCATCTCCTTAAAAACTTCTGGATCAAGAGGGGTAGTCGCAGCATAGTCAAAATATATTCGAGTGGGAGTTGGCATAGTTTAAAGAAATCTAACTTCTCAATTGGTATTTACAAATACAAACTGTGATTGATTATATTACAAACCAGGTATAAAAATAATTCGAGATTATTTTATCATTGAATAAATTTATGTCTGTAATTCAGCCAACATCGCTCGAATTAGTTCAGAATATTTCAAATGTTAAAATTTTCTTTAGTTATAAATCATAAATTTAGAACTTTTCGTTTGAGTATTGAAATTAATCACTGATTTGGTTCTAATTAAAATAATTATTAATAAAAAAAGAAAAAAAATGGAAATAAGACCTAGGGGACAAGAAAGCCAGCCTGTCTTTATTACATATGAAATCCAGAGAATGGATGTTTATCCAGCTCTAGCTGTGTTGAGTCAAATTTCTCCAGAGGGGTTTGGTAGACTTATTGATTTTGACCCAGAAGGAGATTCAGATACCGTTACAGTAGAGTTACCTCAAGATAAATTAACAGCTTTTATTACTCAATTGGCAAATGAACGACGTAAACCCCAGTATCGGCCTAGATAAAAAAAGTGTTCCAATTTTTATCAACAAAAGCTAAAGTTCTAGTACTAGACATTTGCTAGTCTTTCTATTTCGTCTAGCAACACAAACTAGCTTGATGCAGTTTTTTTAACTGATCTAGATTTTAAGCTCTCGCAATAACTCTGCATTTCTCACATAGATATCTTTGAAAGTATTTTCATCTTCCAAAAACCAAATCATAGAAATCACTGCACATGCCAACGCCCAACTTCGAATCCGTTCTTTATCAAATCCAAGCTCTTCTGAAAACTGAATGATTCTACCAGCCTCAACTTTTTTATAATCACTTCCCTTTGGGAGATCATAATAGGGATTTCTTAAGTATGCACCCAGCTCAAATTCTCTTTCACCAATAACTCCTTTCGGATCAATAACAAGCCAACCTCTATCAGAGAGTAAAATATTATCGCTGTGTAAGTCTCCGTGTAATACTGCTTGTTCATTTTTATCTTGTAATAACTCTCTAAAAATTCCTTCACCCTGATCAAATAATTTTTTTGGGAGAGGACCAGTAGCTACATTAAATTTACTTCTATATCTTTCAAATGCTTTTGCCCAATCTGCAATCGACGGGAAAAGATCGCTTTGATCTTCAGTAATTAAATAGTGCAATCGTTTAATTACCTGAGATGCATAATGCACTTGTTCACTATTAGACTTGATACTACTAAGTTGAGATCCAGGATCAGCCCTCTCCAAAAGCACTGCGCCTCCTGGCAAATCTTCCTCAAGAATTCTTATTGATACATCATCGTTAAATGCTTTAATTGCCTCAACCTCAGTTAAAAATTCCTTATTATCAGGAAAGCTGATTTTTAGAACAACAAGTTTTCCACGGTTTGTTGTTGCTGGACAAACATAGTTGTAAGAGAGTTTGAAAGGAGGCTGAGTTTTAATATTCCATTCCTTTTCATATTTTGCAATTAAACTTGGAATTGAGTTCAGCCAAGTTTGTCCATTAACACCACAAAGACTGATTATTCTATTTTTAAATTCTTCATTCATAGGGAAAGTATAGCAAAGTCTCTAAGAAGTAGAACTAATCTTCTTGTTATTGATGGCACAAGTGGACTATGTAAAAAAATTATGAATTCACTAGTTAATTTTGATATCATTTACTCTTCTTCTAAAGAATAGCATGCATACAAATAAAGTGTTTGCAATAAACCAAGTGGCGGGGTAGAACAGGTTGACAGTGGTGTAGTTGCTTAAAGATAGGACAGCTAACCCAAACCTTAAAATGTTTAAAAAATAAAAGAAAAAAGTTTCTGAATAAGGATAAGTCCATGATTTTCTAACAGTTGGAGCAAATGATAACAAATCAATTAAAGTAAGCAAAATTGCTGAGATGACGGGTTGTTTAGCCATAAGCCAAAAACCCAATGCTATTAATGCCAACAAAATAAATACTTTATCTGTGTTGGTTATTTTGCTTGAAACCCTATATTTTATAGTCAAGAAAATAACTACAACACACGCTAACTCTGCAGCAAGAGTAACAAATGCTCCTGCTCCCGCATTATTCGAGAGTTGTAAAGCAAATACAATAGCTCCTACCAAACTCCAGGATATCCAACTATATAAATGAGGTTTAGTTTTTCCAGCGATGATGTCTTTGATGTATGGAATATATCCAAGAAAAGTTAGGGCTATAGCAATTGTTCCAATTACTGTTTTCAGCATGGCCAAGATTATATCAGGAATAAATTCCAACCGTCCTACTTATTGAGAAAAAATACTTGATGGAAAAATCTGATGCCCGACATGGATTCGAACCATGATTGAAGGCTTCAAAGGCCTTTGTCCTGCCATTAGACGATCGGGCAATTATTAATTTGTTAATCGAAACCTAGATTCTATCAAAAGAGAGCAATTTTTTCAGCCAGAAAAATTATTTAACCTCAATCTTATTTTTAATCTGACTCCAGTTGGCAACAATTGTGGCTAAAACAGTCGTTAATGGAGCCGCAAAAATTAAACCCACCGAACTGACTAAAGTACGAACAATTTCTTCTACAACAATTTCTTGTGAAATCACAAAATTAAAAGGGTGAGGATTATTGATAAAAAGCAACAGCAAGGGTAAAGACGCACCCGTATAAACCAGCACCAGTGTATTTACCATTGAACTAATATGATCCTGACCAATCTCCATTGCCTCTAGATATAGCTCTTTTGCTTTAATATTTTTTTTATTTTTCTTAAGTGAAAAAACTAAACCAGCCTGAGTCACCGTCACATCATCTAGCGTTCCCAATAATCCTAAAACTATGCCTGCTAGTAAAAGCCCGCGTAAATTAATTGTTTCTTGTTTCTCAAAACTCAAAAAAGCCGCCTCTTCGGTAGCCAAACCAGATAAATTGGTTGTATTTATTAAAGTAACTGCCAACAAACTAGAAACAACTAGAGCAAAAATCGTGGCAACAACAGCCACATGTGTTTTTTTAACAAATCCGTGCGTCAAATAAAAGGTGAGAGGAATAATAAATAAGGAAAGAAGAGTAACAACCAAACTTGGATCAACTCCTTTGAGTAACACTGGCAAAGCAATCTTAAAAATAACCAGAAAACTTAAGCCAAGAGAGAATAAAGATCTTAATCCTTTCCATCCATTTACCACTACTACGAGAACCATGAAAATGATCAATAAAAATAAGAGTTGGTTGTCTCTGGCATAACCTGCAATACTCGCCTCCTGATTAGAGATAGTCTCATCTATATTTATTGACGATAATGGTTGATGGAAACTCACAAAAACCTGATCTGACTTAGCTAATTTTTCAAACTGTGCCGTCGGTTGACCACCATGCTCTAGTATTATTTCTAACTCTTGTTGTCCACGTGACTGAAGTTTTAAACGAAGCAACTGGTACGGAACCATTTGATCTGCAACCTCTTTCTCACTCTCTTCAATAATTTCAACAACAGTTGCTTTAAAAATTTCTTGGTTGTTTAGTTGCTCTGTTGATTCTTGAGCATTCACACTTGAAAAATTACCAATAAAAGCTAGAGAGAGAAGAGCAAATAAAAATAACAATTTTTTAAGTCTGAGTTTCATTTTTTTCTTTCAATCATTAATTGGACAAAACTTTCAAGTAACTCCCTGGAAGAATCTGATATTTCTAGCTTATTCATCATCTGACGGACTTTCTTTTGCATCTCAACAATTGATTCGTTAACCATTTCCTGAATTCCATAATTTAACATCATCTGTCTCACATCTTGAACATCGGAAAAATTAATATTTTTATTTCCAAATATTTTTTGCAGATAATTATTCTCTTCTGCTGTTGCTAATCTAAATAACTCATATCTAAAAATAGTTTTTTTGTCTTCTCGAATATCTGAACCTATCGATTTGCCGGTTTCTTCACTTGAGCCAAATAAGTTCATCTCATCATCTTTTATTTGAAAAATAATGCCAATATTTCTGGCTATTTTGCTAAGTAGCTCTAGCTGAGACTCATTTTCTTGAGATAAAAATGCACCCAAAAGCAAAGGATTAACCACCGAGTAATCACCAGACTTTAGAGCATAAACATGGAAAATATTTTCTTTATCAACTAAACCTTTTGTCGTTGATAAATAAACATCATCCATCTGCCCCCAGGCAGTTGAGTCCATCTTGCGATGATAAAACTGACTGATTTTTTTTGCTAACTTAGCGTCATTAAGATCTAACAAAGCTTCAATTAGGAGTTTATTTGACCAAAAAATTAATAGATCTCCTAAGCAAATTGCTAATGATTCGCCTAAATGGCTGACATCTGTAAGGTCTTTATTTAACGAGTATTCAGAGGAGATTAGTTTATGGAAAGTTTGCTGACCTCTTCGATAATCATCTTGGTCCATTACATCATCATGTAATAAAAAAGCAGATTGAGTGAGCTCAACCACTATTGCCAATTTATTTAAAAACTGAAAAGTTTTTTCATCTTTGTCAAGATTGTCGACTTTATTATTTGAAAAAAGATCATAACCAAGAAATACTAAACTTCCTCTATATAATTTTCCTGAAGTAACCATTCTTTTCAAAAAGGGAATACATTTATAAGAAAAAGAGGTAGTGTTTTGATCTTGTTGATCAAAAAACTCAAGTAATCCATTAGAAATTAATTCTGCTTTAGTTGAAAAATATTTTTTTATCATGGTGTCAAATATTTAATGATATTCTATCATCGACCAAACCACAGATAACAGGTAAAATACAAGTAATACTTTTTCAATCACACTATGACTAAAAAAAATAAAAGCCCAAATAATATCTCCCACCCAACTGAATGGAACTTAAAACTTTTATACCAATCTTCAACTGATCCTCAAATACAAAGAGATCTTGAACTCTATAACGAAAAACGAGCCATCTTCGCACAAAAATATCGTGATCGAACAGATTATTTAAGAGACGAGGAACAACTCCTTTTAGCCCTAACAGAATATGAACAACTGCTTAATGAGTTAGGTGGAGCAAAACCGCTAATGTACTTTAACTATTTAACATCTATTAAATCGAATGACAACCAAGCCCACGCACAGTTAAATAAAATCACTACTCAGCTAACAAAAGCCTTTAACCAACTTACGTTTTTTCCAATAAAAATCGGCAAGATTGACGAGGCATTACAAACAAAATTTCTTCAATCGGAAAATCTTTCAAGATATCGATATTTTTTATCAAAAAGATTTGAACTCGCCAAACATGACTTAAGTGAGCAAGAGGAGAAAATCCTTAATCTAACTGATCAATCTGGTTACCAAATGTGGGTTGAAGGAGTCTCAAAGGCACTTAATAACCTAACGGTTAGCTGGAAAAACAAAAAACTACCAATTTCTGAAGCCTCACAGATAATTTCAAAATTACCAACAAAAGAGAGAAGAGAACTACACAAAAAAACACTTACAAAGATTTCTACACTCAAGGAGTTCGCTGAAAGTGAGATAAACGCCGTAGTTACCAACAAAGCAATAGAAGATGAGTTACGTGGATTTAAATTACCTTATTCTTCAAGATTGCTTGGTTCTCAAAATGATCAAGAAACGATAGAACTTTTGGTAGAGGTTGTTAAACAAAATTTCAATCTGGCACATAGATTTTATAAAATAAAAACCAAGATATTAAATCTTCCAGAATTAACCTATGCAGATCGTAATGCAGAGATAGACAAACTCGAAACAAGCTACAGCTTTAATCAAGCCAAAAATATTGTTACCAACACATTTCACCAGTTACACCCAAGCTTTAAACAAATTTTTGATCGATTACTAGTCAATGGGCAGATCGATATCTTTCCCAGAAAAAATAAGTCTGGAGGAGCTTTTTGTTCATCCTCAACAAATAATCCGACTTTTGTTTTGCTCAATCATACCAATGATTTCAACTCTGTAACCACACTTGCCCATGAAATGGGACATGCTATCCATTCAGAATTAAGTAAAAAACAACCCATCATCTATCAAAACTACTCAACTAGTATCGCTGAAACAGCTAGCACCTTTTTTGAACAGTTCGTGTTTGACAAGTTAGTCGAAAATTTTTCCGCAAAACAAAAAATTGTAGCTCTACACAATAAGATACAAGATGATATCAATACAATTTTCCGCCAAGTATCTTTATTTAATTTTGAGCTTGAACTTCATCAAAATATTAAAGAGGTAGGATATTTAGATTATAACCAAATCGGTTCATTACTTAACAAACATATGTCCAACTACTTGGGTCCAAATGTAAAAATTTCTCAGCTTGATGGTCGATTTTTTATAATTTGGTCACACATCAGAATGTATTTTTACACTTACACCTATGCTTTTGGTCATTTAATCAGCAAGGCAATGGTAAAACAAGTTAAAAAAGAGCCAGAATCAATCAATAAAGTAATCGAGTTTTTGAGCGCCGGAGGCAGTGCCAAGCCTAAAGAGATTTTACTAAAGGTGGGGATTGATATTAATCAGCCAGACTTTTTCCTTCAGGGGTTAAAGAGTATAGAAGAAAACATAGATCAGCTTGAGAAAAGTGTAAAAAATTAATCTTTCTTTTTTTGACTTTTATTAGACTTGCCTTTAAAAAAGAAGCCAACAATCTTGTCCCATTTTTTTCTGAGAAATAAAAATAGCCATCCTGAGACAACAAGAATAAGAGAGATTTTAATAATCGAATCAGTTGTGTCAATCATCGACAGCAAACCACTGTACTTTCTAACTCCTTCATAAGCTAAAATCAAAAAGAACATAAAACGAACAAATGTTCCTGCAAATGTTGACCAAATATATGTCCAGATGTTTAACTTAACCAAACCAGCAATAATTGAAACAGGTAATGTTGGAATAAATGGAAGAGCTCTTAAAAGAAACATAATCAAACCGTCTTTTTTTGTACCATCAAGATATTTACCATATTTCTCAATCTCATTTTCATCAACTCCCAAAATTCTTCCTAAAGTGCTATGAGTGAGATAGTCCTCGAACTTATCTGCAATCCAGTAAGTTAATAAAGTTGCTATGGTTTTACCAATGGTGCCAGTAAAAGCTATCACAAATAAGAACATAAAACCTAAACCCTGTTCATAAGTTAATGAGCCAGCAGTAATTGGAATAAATGGTGAAGGCAGAGGAGGAATAATCTCATCAACTACCGATCCAATAAAAGCAAAAAGTGGTAAAGGAATAGTCTTGGCCAAATGTTCAAGATACTCTACAGCTTGTTGTGAAAACTCTTCAAACATAAACTTCTTTTTAATAATTTAGTAATATCAATCAAAGTAGTAATTATAGTGGGTATTTTATAAATTAAGCAACTGCAAAGTAATTTTCTAAGTTTGCACAAGCTTATTGTTTATGATTACAATGATAGCCTATGACAAACACATCAACAAACTCAAAATTTACCACAATCTTTGTTATCTTAATGGTTGCTGTTATCGCCCTGATATTTATTTTTAATCAAAAGAAAAAGCCTATTAATCAAGATATTTCTCTAGATGAAACCATCTTAATTGACAATAGTAATGACAATAACCAATTAAACAACTCCATCAATAATAATCAACAAACAGAAAGTAAAAACAAAATGTTAAATAAAACTCAAATGCCCAAACCCTCAATGACAATTGATCAGTCACAGGAATATTTTGCTAATTTTGATACTAACCTCGGTAAATTCAAGATTAAGCTTTTTGCTAATATTACTCCCGTCACCGTTAACAACTTTGTTTATTTAGCTGAAGCTGGTTTTTATGATGGCCTTATTTTTCACAGAATAATTAAAGACTTCATGATTCAGGGAGGATGTCCACTAGGTACAGGCACAGGTAGCCCTGGTTATAAGTTTGAGGACGAAAGTAATGAGATGCCTTTAGTAAAAGGCTCATTGGCAATGGCTAATTCTGGACCAAATACCAATGGTAGCCAATTTTTTATCGTTACTGCTGACTCAACTCCATGGCTTAACGGTATGCACACTAATTTTGGGGAGGTTGTAGAAGGACTTGAAATCATAGAAAAGATTGGCTTAGTCCAAACTGGGGCCAACGACAAACCATTACAATCGGTTGTCATTAACTCAGTTTCGATCAGCAATAACTAAATCTTTATCTATGGTTAAATTGATAGTTTTTATCACCTAAAAAACCGGTCACTTCTGGCTGGATTAGTTTACTTGATTGATGTAATAATCCAGAGCGTACTGTATATAATCCGTATTTATTATCAATTTCATCAATCGCTTTTTCTATAGCTTCATATTTATGCCAAGAGGGTAACAGAGGAGTCAGAGTTTCTGTTACCAAAGAAGTTAGACTTAATGCAACCATAAATTTAATTGGCGAAAAATAATTTTTCCATTCTTCTTTTAGCCATTGGTTAAAAACGCCCATCATCTCGTGAGTATGACTGACAGGATTTTTAAAGGTAATATTTTTTTTCCAAAAGTTATTATCACTACCAATCAGAACTAAACTTAAATGTCTTCCTACTAAACCCATTTTTCTGGATTTATAGATCACCTCTCTACTCAAATTAAATAATATTTTTTTTATCTCAATAAGATCACTAATTGTATTCCTAAGAGTTATTGATCTGCTTATAGACTTTGGATCCTGCTGAGCAAACTCCAAATTACCCAAAAGCGAAAGATGATGTGGCTCTTCTCCATAAGCCATTTTCAACAACTCTCTTGCCCAAAATGGACCAAACCAAGACTCTAAATCAGCTTGAGTATAAAACCTAATTTGATAAGGACAGTAAATTCCAAGTTTAGCTAATTTCATTGACAATCTATAACCAATACCGCATATATCATTAAACGAAGCTGTAGCTAAAATGATGTCTTTGTTATCAGAATTTATCTCTAACACCGATCCTTTATCGGCAATTTCTGCTGCTAGCTTAGCCAAAAATCTGTTTTTCCCAATTCCTACATTAGCAGTTACCCAATCTCCCAGCTGTTTTTTTATTATTTCTTGAATATGTCTACCTAATTGGCGGTAATCCTTGTAAAGATAGTTGGTACAACCAGATATATCTATAAAGGCCTCATCTAGAGAATAAACTTGAACATCTGGCGATATCTGCTCAAAGATTTTTTTTAACTTTTTAGTAGCACTTAAGTACATCTCAAAATCCGCTGGAACCTCTATTATGTTAGGGAAAATGCGCTTTAACTGATGCAAATTGTCACCTGTTTTTATACCTAATTTTTTAGCCTCTTTTGAGGCAGCTATGACACAAGTTCTACCCAAATCTTTTACCACTACCACAGGCTTATCTCTTAAGAAAGGATTTTCTTGTTGCGCAATTGTTGCAAAGTAGGAATTAATATCTACTAATAAAAAAAGAGACATAATCATCACGCATAAATATACTAATCATCAATCCAAACAGACTGAACCGTCCATTTATGAGAATTTAAATCAAAATGAAGACGATATAAATTACCATTGGCTAAAATAGAGTAAATCTTGCATTTAATTGAACCCTGTTTATAATCCGAAATAAGAGTAATCTCATCAATTTTTAATTGTTGATTGTTCCATTCAAACCAAACAGGTTTAAAAATAGAATGATGAAAAACACCAGCCACTTTAATAGATTCGTTAATTATTTGGTTCATGATTACAGTACATAGTAAAGCGAATAATACCCAAAAATACAATATTTCAATTAATATCAAAATATCTCAATTTGACATTTGACATCTTTAATATATAAATGGAATATCAAATAAATAATAATTAACAGAAGGAGACAACATGGCTAAAACGCTTATCGTCTACGGCTCAACCACCGGCAACACAGAAATGGTGGCAGAACAAATTATGGAACATCTTGAGGCCCACAATCCAGTAATGCAGGATGTAGCAGACACTAATCCAGAAGATTTTCAAAACTATGAGGTGATAATTATAGGATCATCAACCTGGGACGATGGTCTATTACAAACAGATTTCAGAGAGTTCGCAGAAGATCTGGATATAGATCTTAGCGATAAGAAGGTGGCAGTTTTTGGTCTTGGAGACGCAAGCTACCCCGCTTTTTGCGAAGCAGCAAGCATTCTAGAAGAGCTAGTCGGAAAGCTTAATGGAGAACTATTAATAGAACCATTAAAAATTGATGGTTTTCCAGATGAAGAAGAGAATGAAGAGAAAATTAAAGCTTGGTGTACAAATATCGAAGCTAAAATCTAGATTTTGTTCGAAGAAGTATTTAAATGCGGCCCCTAATGGGGCCGCATTTAAATTCAATTAAAAAAATTCTTAACCAAACTATTTATTAACCTCCCCCTCATTATCAGGCTTGATCACTTTAGAAAGTTTTTCCCTAGCTTCTTTAGCTACAGTTTTAATCTTATTCTCAGCCATTTTTTTAACCTTTTGAGGATCTTTTTCAACCTCATCCTTTAAGTACTTTGCTTTTTCTACAGTTTCATCAATTGTCTTTTTCGTTTTTTTTCTATTCTCATCTTTAGATAAAAAAACTGCTGCTGCCCCCATAGCTATTCCCATCACAAAAGAAAAAAGTCCTTTATTATTTTTTGACATAATGCCTTAAATAATTGATATAGATTTCACTTTATCAAATCCATTGATAAATAGCAAAACCCCCTCGTCTGAGGGGGTTTAAACATTTTTAATTGTAAAAAAAGTTAAACAGTCACAATTGAAAGAGTATTAGTACAGCCCTCTTGCAAATGAGAGCCGTAAGTGACCAAAACATTTTGACCTTTTTCAAGCCAATCAACTTTACCAATCTTTTTGATTAACTCAAAGGCATTGGGGATCGTTTTGTCATCCCACCTAACAAGATGTGGAACAACACCAAAATATAAAGTCATTTTTTGAAACACTCTTTCATCATCAGTCAAAATATGAACTGGGACTTTTGGTCTATTTCTAGCTATAAAAGCTGCTGTAGCTCCACTAGCTGAAATACAAATTACTTGATCAATTTTTACTGGCTGACTGTGCAATAGACTTGTCGCAGCATAAGCCACGTTAGGCATATAATCACAGCTTCCACACTCACTCATATCAACATCGGTGCGTGTTTCATTAAATTGTGCAATTTTTGCCTGGACTTCGACAGACTTAACAGGAAACTTACCCTGAGCTGTTTCTCCTGAGAGCATAACCGCATCAGTCAAATCATAGATAGCATGAGCTACATCGCTCACTTCGGCACGAGTTGGCATCGGACACTCAATCATTGTTTCTAGCATATGAGTAGCTGTAATGACAGGCTTAGCTTGTTCACGACACTTCTTGATCATGATTCGCTGCCAATAGGTTAATTGTTCATAAGGAACCTCAACACCTAAATCTCCTCTTGCGATCATGATTGCATCTGAAGCATCAATCACTTCGTCTAGATTATCTAAAGCTGCTTGATTTTCAACTTTAGCAATAATGTTTGCATTAAGCCCTCTCTTTTTCAACTCTTTTCTTAGAATTTCAATATCTTTTCTATCTCTAACAAATGATAAAGCAACGTAATCTATCTCTTCGTCTCTTGCACCATCAAGTTGTGCCATATCGCCTTCAGTTAATCCAGGCATATCAGTAACTACTCCGGGCAAACTTAAAGTTTTTCTTTGCTTAACAGTAAAAGAGTCAAGGGCTGCAGCCTCAACCACATCTCCAGTTTTTTTAACAGCTTCATATTGACATAAACCATCATCAGTCAAAATAATTTGACCTGCCTCAATAACATCAATCACATTTTTTGGCACCAATACTAAATTTTGTTTTTTTGTATTTTCATCTGAAGAAAAATAAACAGAATCTCCTTCATTTACTTTATAGCCAACTTCTTTAAACTCTTCTGGTAAATTTATACGAATTTCTGGCCCTTGAAGATCAAGTAAAACACCAATTGGTCTTTTTAATTCCTTGGCAATTTTTTTTACTCTAACAATTCTTTCATGATGCCACTCAGGAGTTCCGTGTTTGGTGTTAAAACGAGCCACATTCATTCCAGCTAAGATTAACTGTTTTAAAGTTTCTTCTGTTTCTGAAGCGGGTCCAATAGTGGCTACAATCTTAGTAAGTTTATCTAATTTCTGTTGAGAGAGAATTTTTGGCATAAATTTCTTTTTTTTTATTAAATAATTATTATCGATACACACTAGTAACACAACCTAAGATAAAAGGAGATTATACATCAAATAATACTTTTTTTTAAGACTAAGCTTCCTCAAATTTAACCGTTTTCATTTTTAAAACTGCTGTTTCATCAATTCTTTTTATTTGTTTTTCTAATGAGTTCTTCATTTCTTGATTAAAAATAGAATCATTTTTTAGTAAAACAACTAGGTTTATGATTAGTTGATTTTTTTTGTTATCTATCGATTCTTTCTCTATTTCTAAAGATAGAATCGACCAACCATCAAAGGTATTATCTAAAAATAGTTCAATAATGTTGCGAATTTCTTCATTTAGAGCTTGGGTCTGTCTTTCATTTTCTCTATAATCACTAACCAGCGTATGAACAATATTAAGTTGTAATTTTATCTTTGCTTTTGTATAAGTGCCAAGCTTTGCAGACAAATAATTTTGGTCAGCTGTTGAAAAGATTGTATCTTCGGGAAGATAAATAGTTGAAACAATATTGGCAACTTGGGATGAGCCAATACCAGATAGAAAAACATTTGTATCCTCAATAAATATTTCTTGGTTTAGCTGCTTTAGTTTTAATTCCAGTTGATGAGAAAGAGTGTTAATTAACCTCATTGATTGAATTCTCTGTTGGAGATTAATAAAAAAGAAGATAGCTAAAAGAACTAAAAATATAAAACTGCTTCCCATGCCAATTCCATATCTTTTTTTTTCTTCATCATTCTTGGGACTAAACTTTAATAGAGAAAAAATGCAAGCTCCTACAAAAATTACTGCTATAACATTTGCTAAATATAGTTGAAAAGATCCTAAAATAATTTCTTTATTTTTAATTGCAAAGCCTATTCCTGCATTGCTTAATGGAGGTAGCAACGATAAAGATAGAGCCACACCAGCTATGGATGAAGATATTTTTGAATCATAAATAGCCAGAACTCCAATCACACTTGTAACTAGTGCAATCAATAAATCTAATAAAGTTGGAGTGGCTCTAATTTGAATCTCTCTTGTAATTTGATTAAGGGGAGATAAAAAAGCCGTAACAGTGCTAAATACTAACACCAAAAAAGTACTCAAAGTCATCAATAATAAAGCCTGTTTTAAATTTTTTTTATCTCCAGACGAAATTCCCAATGCTACCCCAATAATTGGCCAATATAACGGGGCCATCAACATTGAACCCATCACAACTACAGAGTTATCTATCAATAAACCTAATGTTGCAACAATAGCGCTACCAACTATTAAGATTAAATACGATGAACTTATTTTTAATTCACTAGTAATTAATTCTTTAACTGCCTCTCTTTTTGAGGAACCATTAAATAGTCCTATTTTATGAAGATAATCTGGTAATATTGGCATTCTTATTCTCCAGTATAGCAGTATAATAACCTGAATAACAAAGTATTATCAAACACCTTAATCAACTTACAACTTTTCAAACAAATGAGAAATCAGCTCTATCTAATCTTAATCACATATCTTAAGTTATTTGCTAAGATTCAGCTGCTTAAACACCAACCGACTATTATCGGAGTCACCGGCACATCTGGTAAAACCAGCACTCTTCATGCTCTTGAGGCTACTTTACATGATTATTTTCCTATTAAGGTTAGTTATAAAGCTAATAGCGAATCGGGACTTCCAATCGATATTCTTGGTTTAACATTGTCAAATTTTAGTTGGAAAAGTTGGCTAAAAATCGTACTTTTGGCCCCTTGGCAACTAATATCGTACTGGCCAAAACATCAAATCTACGTAGCAGAAATGGCTATTGATTCACCCCACTCTCCAAAAAACATGTCATATTTACTCAACATTATTAAACCCGATGTTGGAATTTTTCTTAACGCAGACACCACTCATAGTGAAACATTTGATCATTTGGCAGTTTCCACTAACACTAAACAGAGAAGAGAAGAGATCACCCGCCTAATTGCCAATGAAAAAGGCAAGATGGTCCAATCGTTGCCCACTACTGGCTGCGCCATCTTAAACATTGATGATCGCAATGTCTTTTCTTTTAGAGAAAAAACATTGGCAAAAGTTATCTCATTCGGAAAAAATAAAGATGCTACAGTTAAATTTGTGGAGTATCAACCCTCTCTTTCTGGTACTAAGTATATTTTTGAGATTGAAGGAAAAAGATACTCGACTCACTTTAAAAAGATGGCTTTACCAGATCACTATGGCCACACCTTTTGTGCCGCCCTAAGTTGTGCTTTATTTCTAAAAGTGCCAATTAATAAAGCCATCAGTACTCTAGAAAAAAACTTTCATCTGCCTGCTGGTAGGGCTACTCTTTTAGAGAGTATTAATCAATCATATATTCTTGATAGTTCTTATAACTCTTCTCTTAAACCACTGCTAGATTCATTAAAACTACTTAATCAAGTTGCACCCAAACGGAGAGTTGCTTTATTAGGAGATATGAGAGAGTTAGGAAAACAATCAGTCATCGATCATCAAGAAGCAGCTCGGGCAATAATCAATAACTGTGATTTAGCGGTGTTAGTTGGACCGCAAATGAAACAACACACCTTGCCAATCCTAAAAAAAGCTAAGTTTGATTGTTGCTGGTTTCCTAGTACCATTAAAGCTGCAAATCACTTAAAAACAATCTTAAAAAAAGATGACCTACTACTAGTAAAAGCCTCTCAAAATACACTTTTGTTTGAGATAGCCATTGAACAATTGTTGACTGATCCTGCGCAAGATACCAAATTACTTTGCAGAAGAGGGGAGTTTTGGGATAAAAAACGAAAGCAGTTAAATTAACGCTTATTCTCACTAAAAAAATGTGAGATATTATCATAAACTTTTTTTTAAATAAAAATTATTAAAAAAAACATGACCGAAAACAACCAAAAAGAATCAACAACAAACCAACCAAAAAAATCACTAATGAGTCCAATTCTGTTGCTGATAATCGGGCTGGCGGTATTTGTGCTTGGAACAGTTGCAGCCATCAAAACAGGCTTAATGTCACCACCAAAGTGGCTATTAAAAACGATGCCGGCTTCAACTTTACCATTACTTACTCAAACCTCAGAAATTTCTTCTGACGAAGCTAAACTAAGCATGATGCTTGAAAGTGGTCGCTCAGGTGTTTGCGAAATCACTCGAAAAGATAATGAAAATGAGAAAATGGTTTATTATATCGATGGCAAAAAAATGAAGATTGTTATCAATGACATAATTGATGAAAAACCTCAAATAACTTACATTCTTACTAATGTGGATTGGCAATATACTTGGATTGAGGGAGAGAATGAGGGAACAAAGATGATAATGCCTTCAGAAGATGAAGTTGAAGAGATGCAAGCTGAAGCTGAAGAGTTTGCTGATTCTCAAAACTGGGATACTGACTGGGATACTTCATCTTTAGAGGTTGAAGATGATGATCGATATGAAGTTAGTTGCCAATATAAAAATGTAGATTCATCAGTTTTTGAGTTACCAAAAAATGTTGAATTTGTGGATTTATCTGAAGCAATAAGAGATCTAGAGCAAATGAAATTTGATTCTAATGATTTTTCATTCGATCAAGATGATCAAGCCGAAATGGAAGAATGGGCTAAAGAAATGCAAGAGAAGTTTGGAATTGAAGAGTAATAGTTGTCCTCTTAAAACTTATTCACCTTTTTTCTTAGGTGAGTAGTGAGTATAAAGAAGCTCAAACTTTCTTTCTTCAGACTGACTTTTTGCATACTCCAAAAATTCTTTAGCAACTGTGTTGTGATGTGCTTGACGCATCTTCATAGAATCATCAATCTTATATAATCCCTCAATTCGTTTGGCGGTTTTTTCATCACTTGCAGGAATGGGTTGCCCT
>CAYTIA010000009.1:0-41998 GCA_964437755.1 uncultured Pseudomonadales bacterium
GAAAAACCTTTGTTTTCTTTTAACTCAATTAACTCAACCCATTTGAATTCTTTTTTGACCATTTCTACCGATTGGTCACTACTGTTGTTATCTACAACAATAGTTTTTATAGAAAATTTGCTGTCATTCAAATAATGTTCACTTAATGAAGATAGGCATTTTTTAAGCCAAAAAAAGCTGTTGTAATTGAGAATAATTAATGAAAGTTTTGTTATTGGCATAAATTGCCTGTTGATTGATATATCTTATCAAGATTGTTCGAAATAATTTTCCAGTCGTAATTGTCTTTAACAAAAAACTTTCCATTTTTTGATAACGAGTTCCTAAGTGACTCATCTAAAATGATTTTTTGAGCATCAACTGCCATTTGTTGTGGGTCATTACTTACTAGAGCATGCTTTCCTGGAACTAGATTTAAACCCTCAACTGCAATAGGTGTGGCGACAATTGGAGTTCCTGAAGCCATTGCTTCTAGTATTTTATACCTAGTGCCTTTTCCACTGAAAACTGGAGCTAATAGTAAGTGTGAACTACAAAAAGCATCGCGAATATCTTCCACTCGCCCAGTAACTTCGATATTCTTATATTTTTTTTCAAACCCCAAAATTTTATTAGTTGGTGCATTACCTACAATTTTTAGTTTTGCATTGGGAATCAGTTTAATAAGTCTTGGCCAGATTTTTGAGACCAAGTACTCTACTGCCTCGATATTAGGCAACCATTTAAAAGTTCCAACATAGAGGATTGTTGGTTGACTGGGAACAACTCTTTTCCTTTGAGCAAACCAGTCACTATCTACCCCATTTGAAACGACTCTAACTTTTTTAGGTTTATTTATATGTTGTTGAATATATCTCTTATCATCTTCACTCATAGTTACTAAGATATCTGCCTTTTTCCAATAGTATTTTTCCCATCTAACAATTTTTTTAATATCAAGGCTGAGCACTTTTCTTATTAAAGGGTGGTGTTTTTTTGCATATGATTGATAGCCAAGATATTCAATAGTTTGTTCAACTAGTAGGATGGGTATAGATGTTTCTGGAATATGAGGCATCATGTAAAATGTTTCGGCGTGGATTAGATCGAATTGATTATTTGCTAATTCTTGTTTGATAGCCTCAACTGCCTCAGAAACATGATTTCTCATTACTAAAAAAGGAAATGTTGAAAATGCTGTTTTTAAAATATTCTTGAAGGTGAAAGGCTTACTAGATCTTTTAAACACTTTAACTTGGTGGCAAAAAGGAGCGATGTCTTTTATATAAGTTCGTTCTTTTTCGTCTTTAATCAAAGCAAAGAGTGTGATCTCATGTTTTTTAGCCAGTTGCTTGAGTAAATTATATGTTCTAATCTGCCCACCAGAAAGTAGCGGGTAGGGCAAGTATGGAGTAAGCATTAAGATTTTCATTTTAGTTTTCAGTTGTTAGAACATCGATGTTGTTAACTCCAGCTATCTCATACTCTACACCGTTAGAATTTAGGATTAGGTAACTTAAATTAGCAATTTTTAAATCTTCAAATGATTTTACATTCTGGTAACTAAGGTCTAATAATAATCTGCCAATAATTCCTCCGTGAGTGACAACCAAAACTCGTTTATTTTTATAAGCTAAAGCAGTCTTTCTTAAAAAAAGATTAACTCTTCTTGTTACTTCTTCAATTGTTTCTACTTGAAGAGATTTTATGATATTTGATTGTTTAGGATCACTTAACATGTAGAGCATTTTTTTTAGTTTTTGACTGAGTTCTTCCACTTTTTTTCCTTCAAAGACACCCATCTTTCTTTCCTTAATTAGCTCTGTAGCGATTATGGTAGATTTTTTTTCTAGTTGAATTAACTTTGCAGTTTTATTAGCTCTAAGTAAATCAGAAGAAAAGGTTGCAGCAAATTCAATATTTGAGAGTTCTTTTCCCAGCTGTCTAGCTTGATTAATTGCATCATTGGTTAAATCTGAATCAAAATGTCCTTGAATTCTATGATCTCTGTTCATGGTAGTCTCACCATGTCTGACGATGTAAAACTGACAGAAATCTTTTGGTATTTGATGAATCATATCTATAATTATGGTTCTCTGGGGTTGGTTAAGTCAATTAATATATACTCACTTGTTTTTTTTATTGTATGGTATTGCGATTCTAGTTCTCTTGCCTCCTTATTGTCATTAGTTGAAATATAGTGAGTAGCGCCTGCCTCTTTTTTTTCTGGAATGTAATAGCCTATTGGCCAGCCAGACCTTCTTGTTTGAAATAAAAAAAGAGTATCTCCATTAGCTGGGGCGATTATCTTGGCATCTTTGGGGAGTAGTTGATTAGCTTCTTCACCAGCTTTTTGATATTCCCAGTTATTAACGTTGAAGTAACCCTTAACTTTTTGCCAACTAAAAAGTATTGTTAACAAAAATAATATATAAGAAATTACTGTACTTATTTTTTTCGAGTATTGTATTTTTTTTCTCTTTAGAAATTTACTTAAATATTGATTCATGAGCAGTATTCCTCTTGCAAATGTGAATGAAATGCATGGAAGTAATATTACCTGATAATAATCATGTCGAACATTTCCGGTTGCAATTAGAGCTAAATATACAAAAATACCAAACCACCAACTAGCTAGAACATAAAAATTTTTATCGAGTTTTTTTAGATTTGATAGAGCGTATATAGGAGCAACAAAGCCTCCAATCAAAACTGTGAGCCTTTCCCAAAATAACCATCTAAACCAAGCTGGGCGGAATCTTATTCCATCGGAGTTAAATAGCCAGTCGTTAGCGGGAATTCCTTCTGGAAAGTTTAAAATCCATCTTCTCCATAAAAAAAATGGGATGACAGCCAAGACAGGATAAAAATAAGTTGAAACCTTTTTTAAAATCTTTTTATTGAAGAGAATAATTAATGACAAATATACTGGTGCAAAAAATACCACAAAAGGCTTTAACAAAAAAGCAAAGATTAAGGATATTAGCGAAAGCCACCAAGCAATCATCTTTTCTTTTTTTAGATAAGAGATGAAGTACGATAAAGATGCCGTTGAAAATAATAGTAAATACGGTTCAGGAAGAACTACTCTAGAATAATAAACCGAATAAGGTAAAAAACTAAAAAAAGCTACAGAAATAAGGGCTGTTTTATGATCTGAAACTTGTTTAACAAATTTATATAAAAAAAACATTGTGCCGACTGAAGCAAGAATTGAAAAAAAACGGCTCAGTATTTCTAGATCTGCTTGCGGAAGAAATCTAATAATAGTTGCTATTAAGCCATTAATTATTGGAAACTCTACCATTCTGTATCCTTCTGGGTTTTCTAATCCTGATTGGATATTTGATAAATCATGGTATTTTGGACGAAGAAGATCAACTCCTTCATCCACATAACGTTGAGTAACTGATGCAGTATCTGCTTGTCTAAAAGCATGCCAGTCTAAAAGCGGGTTGTTAACTCTGTAAAGCCTGGAGATAAATCCTAAACATATAATTACTGCCAACTGAACTTTGGGGTTTTTACTATATTTGAATACTTTTTTTGTATTAAATTTCACTTTTTCTTTCTTTTAAAAAGAAGTTTAATATACTTTTTATACAAGACAGCAAGATATAAATTATTAACTTTAGAGTAAAATCTTGGTTGATAACTTAAGGCAATGATGATTCCTGATACTGCCCAATAAGTAAATGCTACTTTTGAAGAGGCAAAAATATCGATATATATAGCGTTTACTAATAGGCCAACTGTTAATCCTATATAACCAACCGCCAGTCCTACTATTAAAGCTGAGTCTTGACTTTCTTTTTTAGAGATCTCAATCTTAAACAGTTGATAAGCTAGATATGCATTAAAAAATACTATTGCAAAAAAAGAAAGAAATCCCAGCAGTCCAGTTTCGCCCAATGCTCTTAAAAAGTTGTTATCAGTACTTTCTGCTTCTGTAAAATGAAAAGCGCTTTCCTTATTTAGGGTTGCATAACCTGTACCTAGTAATGGGTTTTTCTTGAGTCCTTTGATTGCATTTGGCCAAAGAGTATCGAGGCGAATGGCTGCTGATAGTCCATACTTGAGAGCATTATCAGACCAAGTTCTTTCTTGATCAATCATGATGTACTCAGTACCTCCTGTCGCGGATTCAGTAGCAACACGCACACGGTCTGGAACATCTACATAAACATCATCAGGTCTTGGTTTATCTGAAACTGGTCTTTGGTCTGTTTTATCTAAAACTGAATCGATTTCAGCCGCTATTCTCTCAGCTTCAGATTGATCAGTTGAGTTGATTGCAACCCAATCACCACTTGGTTTTGATTTTTTAATTTTTGTAATCACAAGCATTTCTTCATAGGTATCACCGACAAACTCCTCAACTAAACTGTATGTCTGTTCAATTTGAGGATAATCCTTGACTACATGAAAAAGACGGTCTCTCATATCTTGACCAAAAGAGATCATCATTACTCCAATTAATAAGGAAAAAAGTAAGCTTTTTGAAATTAGATATCCTGTTTTATGAAGAAACTTTTTTTGAGTAAGAGATAAAGTAAAGATGATTGATAAAATTCCTAGATAATAGGCAATAAACGACACTCTTGAGGCAGTAAGAATTAACATCCATAGTCCCAGAAGGTGGATTAAATGAAGAGTTATTTTTGACACTTTTTGTTTACAGGTAAGAGCAAGGCCAAAAATAATATTTAACATAATTACTAAATATCCAGCAAAATCGTAGTGTCCGCCGAAGGTTGATTGAACTCGAGCATGTTCTGTTAAATAAAGTCTGATCCCCTTACTGAACTCTCGATTCATAGTTGAGAATACAGGCCAATAGTGATACTTCTGTCCATAACCATAGATGACTACCAGAATTAAAGTAACGATCATCGCTTTAGTAAGAGTTCTAATGTGCTTAATTGACTCAATTGAACTGAAGGTAATAAAGAAGAGGGTAAAATACTCGATATATCTAAACCAGTGCAGAAATGATTTGCCAAGATGTAGTGGTTGCCAAGGAATTGTCTGAGTAATTGTTGCTGCCGACAACAATGATATAAATGCAATAATTAAATACAGGAGTATCATTGCATGAATAATCGATTGATATTTAACCCTTTTTCTAATGACCTGAACTCCCCAAATTCCAGCGGCAATTAAAACAAAAACATCTTCTAAACGCATGCGTACTATATAACCAGGTATTAACTCAGCTAGGGGGATTTTTGGATAAAGGGGTATAAAAATAAGTAAAAAACCACAAAATAATCGTAATAAGTTTTTGTCTGTCCACAGAGCAACTGTTTTGATTTTATTTTTGATTTTCATATTAGATCAATGCTAAATATTCTGGCTCAAAAGAGTTAATCTAACAGAGATAGAGCTTTTTGATAAGTCTGAGCTCTTTTTTTGTTATTTAAAAGGATGCCGTATAAAAAAACTCTCAACAGGATACCTGAGAATAAAATTACTTTTAAAAACTTTCTTTGCCAGTGAGGTTTGTGTTTAGCCCAAATGTAAAGATAAGACTGAATTTCTCCCATAATTGCACTTTCTGAAGAAGAACTGGCGCTTCCAAGATGAACCACTCTTGATTGTGGGTCAATAGCAATGTCCCAATGATGATGTTTAGCTCTCATACAATACTCAACATCTTCACCATACATAAAGATGTTTGAATCTAAGTCTCCAATATCTTCAATTAGTTCTCTACGAATCATCATTGCGGTGCCAGCTACCCAGCCTTTCTGATAAAGTTTTTCTTTTAGCTGCTTTTGTTTAATTGCTCTGCCAGTCTCTTGAATTGTGGGTAACCACTTTCCAATTATTGGTAAATCATCTAAAAAGAACATTTGATTAAACAAAGGAAATAACGCTGGTAATGATCCTCCTTGTGGTTGATGTGATCCATCTTCGTTGATTAAAGTGGCGGAAAGAATTCCCAAGTGATCTAAAGTATTTTTGCGAGAGCTTAGGCTTGAGGTAGTGCCATCCAGAGGATTATTCTCGAAAGTATTTATCATCCTTTCAAGAGAGCCAGCTTCAACAATAGTATCGCTATTTAATAACAATATATATTTACCCTTAGATTTTTTAATTCCAAGATTATTAGCTTGGGCAAATCCAAGATTGTTGCTGTTTATGATTAATGAAATATCAAGCGTTGAGCTATCTTTAGAGATTAGCTCCTTGATTCTTTTGACAGATTCATCTTTGGAGTTATTATCAATGATAATAAGTTGGGTTTTTTCTAATAAAGCGAGGTTGCTTTTGAGATCGTCAATAACTGATTGAACTGCTTTGATTGTTAATTGAGCAGTATTAAATGAAATAATGATAATGCTAAGCGTTTTTTGATTCATTATTAATTCTGTTGAGGATCCTCAATCACAAAGGATTCGACGATTGCCGTTGCTTCATTTAGACCCTGAATGGTTTTCCCCCACCACCAAATTCTAAACACATAGTTATTCTTAATAAAGTAAAGAGCATAGTTTTTCATCTCTGGAGAGTTTTGGTATGAGTAATAGTTTGCCTGAACTTGACTGTACTCTATTATTTGTTTCTCTTCTGCAGGTTCTTCATCGTCATACTGTTCCATCCATTGATCAATGTCAGTTAAATTGTGAGCATCCAAAAGATTTATTCCTACATTGCCCACTGCTTCATCTCCATAATAGCGATGAAGGTCAAAACCACTCACAACATCTGTTTCGGTCATCTTTTCAATATCTTCACCGTAGGTTTTTCTAAACTCCCAGCGATCGTTATAAAAGACTTTGTAGCCAAATTTTTCATCGTAGTAATTATTATCTAAGATATATTTAGGAGTTTTGGTTATTGAGGGCGAACTGGTTGCTTCAAGATCATTATCTATTTCTGCAGGTGGAGATACTCTATCTGATAGAGGTGAAGAGCTGGTTGAGTCTTGATCTAACTCTTCTAGTTCTGATTCAAGATGAGATAAATCTTCTTGGTTTTCGCTATTAAAAGTTGTGAATGCTTCGTTGTTAGAAATATGCTCAGTATTTTCAGCTGATTCATCTTCGGGAGCAAAAAAAATATAAGCAATTATACCCACCATAAAAATGAAGGTGATAATAATTATTACTGGCAAAATATTTACCAGTTTTAGTGATCTCCTCAGTCTGCTTTTAGCTTGATTTGACTTGCTGTTTTTCTGTAGAAGATTAGTGATTTTAACCATAAAAGTATGAATAAACTTTTATTGAAATAGTCTTGGTCTGCCAAGTTTATAATTGAGTGATTCAGTTTTCCGCTCTCCAATAATAGAGGCTGGAATTCCGCCGACAATTTTCATGGGTGGAACATCTTTACTAATAACTGCTCCTGCAGCGATCACACTACCCTTTCCGACAGTGACTCCAGGAAGAATAATTACTCTAGGGCCAATAAACACATAATCTTCAATTACTACTTTTTCTTCAATTGGTTTCATCATTGGATCATTAATATCATGCTCGCTTGTCCAAATCATTACATCGCTAGCAATATCAACATGATTGCCAATGATGAGTCCTCCATTTGAGTTTGGCAATTGCTTGCGACCGTCTAAAGTAACTTTTTCACCGATTATTGTTCCCTCTCCAATCTGAATGTTTCTAGGATCAAAAACTCGTGCCATCATGTGGATATAGGAATCTTTTCCAATTCTCATACCTGATGATCGATAACAAAACTTCCTAAAGGAGTGTGAGGGAATTCCGCTAACAAACCACCATAAAAAGCCGGTCAGCCACTCTAAGTGTATTGCTGTGACTCGATTGACAATCTTTTGGAAAAGTTCATTTATAGAAAGTTGTTTACCTTGTTTGTCAGTAAAGGGGGTTTGAGTTAGCATAAGTTATTTTTTACTGTCTGGATATTTAATATTTAGATATTGATAGGCGCTTTCAGAAATTACCCTTCCTTGGGAAGTTCTTTTAACAAATCCGAGTTGCAGAAGATAGGGTTCAAGGACCTCTTCAATGGTACCTGGATCCTCATGAATAGTAGCAGCTATAGTTTTTAATCCAATTGGTCCACCCGCATGTTTACGAATAATCTTTTCTATAAACTGACGCTCGTTTTCGTCAAGACCGAGTTTATCAATACTTAGCATTTCAAGAGCGCTCATAATGAGATCTGGAGTCACTTGACTGTGATGATTAACCTGCACATAATCTCTAACTCGTTTAAGAAGTTTAAGGGCAATTCTGGGAGTACCTCTTGATCTTGAGGCAATAGCCAAGCTTGATTCTTCATCTAACTCAAGATCAATCTTATTTGCGGCCTTAATTAGAATGCGCATTAGCTCCTCAGGTTGATAAAAATTTAGTCGATGCACGATACCAAACCGATCTCTAAAAGGAGCAGCAAGCAATCCAAATCTTGTAGTGGCTCCAACTAAGGTTATTTTGGGTAAATCTAGACGAACAGTGCGGGCTGATGGACCTTTTCCTATCACAATATCTAGAGCAAAATCTTCCATGGCTGGATAGAGTGTTTCTTCAACTGCTTTTGGTAGTCGATGAATCTCATCAATGAATAAAACGTCACCATCTTTAAGATTAGTAAGAATAGCCGCGAGATCTCCAGCTTTAGCTAAGGCTGTTCCAGAGGTAATTTTGATGTTTGAACCAAGCTCTTTTGCAACAAGATGAGAGAGAGTTGTTTTACCTAATCCAGGTGGACCATAGAGCAATATATGATCAAGTGGTTCGTTTCTTTCTTGAGCAGCTTTTATAGCGATTCTTAGAGACTTTTTAATTAAAGACTGACCATAAAACTCATCCCAGTCCTGAGCTCGAAGTGAGTTGATTAACAACTCATCATCGTTGTGGTGTGTAAGCTGATTATCTGCCATAAGGATATGATAATACAAACTGCCACTTCTGGGGAGGGGTTTTTATTTTGAGATTTTTTTAAGAACGACTTTAACTGCTTCTTCAAGGGGAATATCATCGAGCTGTAACTCGCTGATGGTTGAAGCAATCTCTGTTTCTTCATAACCTAAAGCTTCTAGTGTGGCAAAGATATCATTTTCTTGAGCTGATCTTGGGCCTAAACTTAACTCCTTTAGGCTTCCTAGTTTTGATTTCAATTCAAGAATAATTTTTTGAGCTAGTTTTTTACCAATTCTGGGTATTGAGCTAAAAAATACAACTTCCGAGTTTTGAACAGCCTGAATGATTCTATCTGGATCTCTTTCAGTGATCTCAAGGGCAGTCTTAGGGCCAATGCCGGAAACACCTATTAGTAGCTCAAAGAGTTCTTTTTGTGCCAGAGACAAAAAACCAAAAAGCTCTAGTCTGTCTTCTTTAACATGAGTGTAAATAAAAAGAGAGACCTCTTTTTCTTGAAGATGGTTTTTTGTTTGAGCTCCCACTTCTACTTGATAGCCTACGCCTCCAGTTAAAATAATAACTGCGTTTTTGGTATGAATTGGTATGCCTTGTAAGTAGCCGATCATTTAAATGTTGATTACTGATTTATTTTCTAAATAAGGTTGTTTACTTTGTGGTTTTTCAGCATAGATTTGTAAGATATTTTGGTTTGCATGAGTCTCTTGCTCGCTAACTTGTTGTAGCGTGGTAGATCTTAAAATACTTTTTCTGTGAGTAAAACACCGAGCATAATCTATCCGAATATTAAAAAATCCAGAATCGGTTAGCTCGCTTTCTATTAATAAAGCTGCTCTTTGAATACTCGAACCTACGTAATAAGCTTCTAAATCACCTTCAACTAATGTTATTATACCCCCAGGTTTAAGTACGCGGTAGAACTCACCAAACAGTTTTACTCTATCTCGACTGGATGATCTTGAGCTTCGACTATTTCCATCAACAAGATGATGTATCAGCATATTTGTTTGAATTACATTAAATGAGTCTGAGTGAGCAGCAATTCTAAATGCATCTGAAAAAACAAAAGGTCCTTGCTTGGGAGTGTCGACTCCTTGCAAATCTATGGTGATGGCTTGACCTTGTGGAGCTAATAGTTGCATTAGATGTTGATACTCTTTTACCGTGTCTGCTGTTAATGCTCCAACTAATAAGCTAGTTAAATCATCTGGAACAGCTCCCGTCTTTTTGGCTTCAGTAATCATTTGTAGATATGATGGGAAAAAAACTCCATAAGAATAAAAATTTGTTTTTAAATTAAGTAGGGCCTCTGCTAGTTGAAGGAACTGCTGTTCTAACTCAGTTACTTTTCTTTCGTAATTTGTATAGTCAAAATCTTCACTGAAATTAAATATTGAAGGTAAATATTTTCTTTTTAGTGAAAACACGAAAGAATCTGGATCTTGAGATTCAAATAGCAGTTTGTGAACTTCAGTTATCAGAGCAGGATCTTTAAAATACTGATCTGATAATCTTGGATTTAATCCGCTGGCTAAAATTGCCACCTCTGCCTCAGATACTTCTTGTGTATGAATACCACCCATTTTTGCAATCTCAACAATTATCTGTTCTCGCTCTTGAGGCTCTAGCCTGCTTCTTTCATTCATCCTATGCAATAAATTTTAAATTTCTATTATAAAGCTGATGAGTAAATAACACAGCTAAAGCATCAATGGCATCATCTAAAATCTCACCCGTATCTAGTTTGAACTCTAAATGAATCATCTTGGCAATTGCTTTTTTGTCAGCCTTGCCACTACCGGTGACAGCCTCTTTAATTTTAACAGGATTGTACTGCTCTATTTTAATGTTATTTCGAAGTAAGCAAGCTATGATTAAACCTCTCACCTCTGCTACTTTCAAAGCTGAAGTTGTATTTTTGGCAAAGAAAAGAGTTTCGACTCCAGCCTCAACTGGTTGATACTTATTAATAATTTTTTGTAGTTCTTTTTCGAGAATTTGATATCTTTGAATAATATTTAATCTTTTATCTGTTTGGATACAACCCAGATGAACATTTTTCCAGCCTAGATTTGTTCTTTTTGCAACAGCCCACCCCAGTCGATCATATCCTGGATCTATTCCTAAAAGCAATGGTTCTTGAGAAATGCTACTCATCGTTAAGTCTTTCATTATTATCAGCCACTTCAAGCAGAGCATTAAATATTTTTTCAGCGCTATTAGTCCATGAAAACTTTGCTCGTTGAGAGACCATCTTTTCTTTTAAAATTTTAAGTTGAGAACTTGGCATACTGTAGGCTTGAGATAAAGCATCGGCAATTGAGCTTGGCTTGTGTGGATTAACCATTAGACCAGCTGGTCCAACAACTTCTGGCAAACTGCTGTTACTGCTTACAATTGGCAGGGTTAAAAAATGCATCGATTCAAGTGGCGGAATGCCAAACCCTTCATATAGTCCGACTAAGATTGTAGCTAGAGCTGCTTTATAAAGTTCTGGTTTGTGAATATCGGGAACATAATCTGTAATAATAATTGTTTTTTTATGTTTCGAGTTATCGATTCTCGCTAAGATCTCATCTGCCATCCAGCCTACTTTTCCCCCAATAACAAGCTGAGGAAGTTGATCAGCTTGAACCTTTTTTTTGAGCTGTTCATCGCAAAAGATTTCATAAGCTGTAATAAGATTTATTAAATTTTTTCTTGGTTGAAGTGTGCCGATATATAAGAAATATGGTTGCTTGATTCCAAACTTCATTAAATATTTAATTAGCTGAGCTTTTGTTGAAGGGTTTTGGGGAAGACTGACATCAGGTTCAGCCACGATAATATCGTTTTGTAATACTTGATAGTTTTCAACAAGTTCATTTTTTGTAAACTGACTGATGGCAATAATCTTGCTCGCATTTTTGACACTATACTCTGTCCATTTTTTTAGTTGAGCCAGATCACTTTTTTTAAATTGATCCGGGAATTTTAAGAATGCTAAATCCATGACGCTAGAAATATATGGTACGACACTATATCTAGGAGCATAGTGTCCAGGTGTGTAGTAAGCATGATAATCATATTGGTGGGTATATAAATGCCAGGGAGCAGCGAGTTGAGTCCAAAACTTTTTTGGGCCAATGACACGATACTGCCAATTCTTTGTTGTTTTTGGAAGGTCTTTTAACGGTGGTGATGAAAGCAAAACAGTGATTTCGTATTTTTCAGAATTCTCGACTATCTGAGAAAGTTCTTGAATGATGTGATAGGCATAGACATTACTGCCAACTCTATTTGATACGTTAGCTTCGTTGCCATCGATCGCGAAGTGATATTTTTTCATATAAATATTATTTGATTAATTATTTTTACTCTGATTAAAATCCTCAATTGCTTTTTGATAGACTTTGATTGTTTGTTCAGCTACCTTGTTCCAGCTAAACATTTGTTTACGAATAATCATTCTTTGCAAACGGTGTTGCTGCTGAGATGTATCCTCATTAAGAATAGTATGAATAGCTTTGCGAATGCTTTCTACTGATTCGGGGTTTACTAGTTCTGCCGCATTTCCAGCAACCTCAATCATTGCTGAAATATCTGATGTTATGACTGGAGTACCATGATGAAATGCTTCAAGAATTGGTAAACCAAAACCCTCATAAAGTGATGGATAAGCAAACATTTCGGCCTCAGCATAAAGTACACACAACTCTTTATCAGATACTCTTCCCAAAAATCTAAGATGATCAATATTTTTATTATCGCTATTATCCCAGCCTTTATCTCCAACTATTAGTAGATCAATTTGCCTGGAAAGTGGTTGCCAAGCTTCAATTAATCGATTCAGGTTTTTTCTCGGTTCTTGCACACCAACAAACAAAATATAAGGTCGATTAAGTTTAAGTTTATACTTTATTCGATCAAGTTCCTCTTCTGTTAAGTTATGATCGACTCCTTCTACCTCAGTAGGAATTGCTTCGGGAACTACATGAATGAGCCAGTTTGGATATTCCAAAAGCTCAACTACATCTCGTTTGGTGGCGTGACTGACTGCAATGAGATGCGCCTGTCTTTCTTTAAGAATTTGCCAGCTTTTTTTATGTGCTTTTAAGATTTTTGGATGTGCTGATTGAGGAAACTTTAAGATTGCTAAGTCATGGATAGTTGAAACGATTGGAATATTTTTATCTGGTGGCTGAAGCCAATCCCAACTATGAAAAATGTCAATGTTTGGTATTGATCTTGACACTGAGTTTAAACCAACTTGCCACAAATACTTTTGTAAAGTTGGCGGTATCTTTTGAATTAAGATTTTATTTCTGGGATCATTTTGATTGAGTAGATTGTGAGTAAGTTTATTTAATAATTTGTTTTGAGATAGTGAGTAACCGAGCAGAGAGAGTTGATGGCTGGAGTTTTGGCGCAAAGCTCTAACTAAGTTGGTTGTATAGCGAGAAACACCTCGTTGGTAAATTAATGATGTCACATCAATGCCAATATTCATGATTTTAATATATCATGTATCTGGCTGTTCTTTAATCCTAAGTTGTGAAACTTCTCTCAAAATCAAGCTAATTTAAAGCTGTTAATGTATAATAAATACATCTAAATAGATCATATTAATGATATGTATCAGAGACCTGAGCTTAATCAACTTCCTGACCAAACCAAAAGAGATTTAGGTTTAGGTTTGTCTGGTTTAAACTTTTCTCCAAAAGTTAAAGTATCGCGAAGAGAGGTGGCTGTTCCATCTCCAGAAGAAATTGATAAAAAACAAAGAAGGCTTATTGAAGTTATATTTGAATGGTTATCATCTATTTCTGAGCCGCTTTCTAACCTGGGTACATCAAGTTTTAGTGCATATTTAAAATTAACTCCTCTCTTGAGGGAAATGGGGCTAAAATTTGATTGGGATCAATATGCACCAAATTCATTAGGTGAATCCGTTGCAGTGGAAAATTGGATATTTGAAGAGTATTTGATGCCAAGTGATGTTTTATCTATGCTTGAAGACATCGAACCAACCTTGGGTTGGATTGGTGAGTGGCTCGATTCAGTGTCACAACAATGGAGAAGTAGTATTGGTCAGTATTTTGTAAATAATTTTCTTGAAGGAATAATCAATGGCCTTGGTTCATCTGGTAGCCCAGGATTAATTTTGGGAGTTAAAAGTCTTGAAGGTTTGGCTATTAAACCATTGTTAGCTATGGCTGAAGGAGAGGCATATAACGCCATTAATTCTTATCGTGGACCAAGTAACTATGCATTAAAAAGATCAATGAGGTTAGCTTGTTCTCTAGCTGGAATTCAAACAGAAGCTCTAGAATTAGAGTTAGAGGAGATAGCTCAAGGGACAATTCGAGGGTTTGAGTGGCAAATGAATGAGATAGCCTTAAATGCAAAACTAGTTGGTTTAATTTTGGGCTATGCCGTGGCTGAAGTGATGCTTCAACAATGGAGAGGATTTATTAGAGTTGCAGTTTTAGCTGGTTCAAGCTGGGTTAGCGCCAATTTGCCAAGATGGGTTGAAAAATTTACTATGAATGTGCATCGGATGTGGAAAGAGCCTATTTCGGAATTAAGGGATGCATCGGCAACTTTAGAGACTAGAGAAAGGTTTTCTCAAGAATCTGTGTTTACTGATAAAGAAAAGGTGCTGGCATCTAAAAGAAACAGGGGCACAAAAGCTGCTGTAGCCCATGATGAATTCCTTCTAAATGCAGCTAGAACAATAAAGGTTATTTTGCCTTCTCTAGCTTCCTATTTCACTGGAGGAAACATGCTGGCTCCTACAGCTGTGACAGCTTCAACTATGGCGGAAGAAACTCATCGAGTTAAAGAGATGAACTCTACACAATACTGTTTGGGAAGACGAAAATCAGCTATTGAAAGTTTGAGACGAAAATTAACTGAAGCGCTAAGTAAAAGCCGTGGGCTATTAACACTAAGTGATGCTAAAGAGGCGATGGTAGCAATAAATCCCGATTTATCCACAGAAAAAATTGGTCAATATATACATGAAAGCACTTTGGCGGTGGGTGAAATGAAAAATCCTAGATTGATTTTTCAAAGAATAAGCATTCCATTGAGAAAAGCTGGCGATGATGATGAATCATCTGACAATAAATTGTTGATGGAGTTTGGAAGCAATGAATTGACTCTTGAGCAAGGTCAGGTTTTGGGTTTGTTTGAAAGAAATGCAGCAGGTAAAACTACTTTTTTAGATAAAGTTTCTGGAAGAATTAGAGGTAATCAGAATGATGATATTATTCAATTTGTTGATGAGGGTGCTGTTATTCCGATACAAGCTGTTGAACCAAAATCTAGAAGGAGAATGATGCCTTTCTTAAGTGGTAGTGTTGAAAACCAATCCTTTAAGACGATGGTTCTCACTGTTTTGTTGAACTATTCAACAATTTTCACTGATCGTTTGTCATTTGATCCCAGAAGCGATAAAGGTAAAACTATCTTGTTTGCTTGGCTTGAGGAAAGCGCCCTTGCGAAAATTTATGCTACTGAGATTAGAGAACTTGAAGAGGTTTTGCTGGAATATCTAAACTCAAGCATTGGAGATTTTTGGGCTACAAAAAAAACTGACAACTCGATTTTTGAAAAGTTAGGATTTTCTGGAGCTGAGGGAGCAATGCTACAGTTTGCTATCTATTTTGCAATAAATGAGAATGTGATCTTTATGATTGATGAACCCGAATCAAAAATGAGCTTACAAAGTTTTCTTGTGTTCTTAAACCTGTTGGAATCGAGTTTAGAAAGAAAAGATTTCTCTGCTATTGTTGCAGCTAACAAGTTTACCCATCTTGTACGTGAAAGATCCTTTTTTGCAGAGGAGGTTGTATTTAATCAAGAAATAGACACATCTGCTGATCTGGATATTTCAGTTAGGTTTGCTGCTTATGAACAAATAAAAAAAGAAATCGATAGAAAACGAATCGAGTCATATGGAAGACCAGCTGAACCAAGAGATATTAATTTAGAAACCGAAATCATGGCATTAGTAGAAAAAAACTTTCCTGATGCTCATGATCTCTTCTTAAAAATATATGGATATGTTGCTGACAATGATTATGAGAATATCAAAACTGATCAGATAGAAACGATGATAGCTGACGAGTTATTGATATTAATGGCTGAGGATTTTACTAGTCAAAAATCTGTTAATAAACTACTTTTTATTGTTGATTTAATGCTTGAACTTGATTTCCATCCAGATTTTCATTTTCATTCTTTTGAGATTCGTAGAATTGGAAAAATTCTTAATGCAATAATTGGCAAGTTTCATGATGAATATTTATTGTTGTTTGAGCTCATGAGAACTAATCATATTACTCTACCCAAAACAGCAGCCATGTCTCTTAATAATCTCATTGATTCCTTAAGCACAATGTCTTTAGCTACAGGATATTTTTCCAGAACAGTTGGTCCGAATTTATCAAGTAAGTTTTCTATATTTAAGTCAAGTGAATATCGTAGTATTTTAACCTCCAATCCTGCAACTGATTCTGATTATCCAGAGCTAAATGTTAGTATAGAGCAGTTGTTAAATGCCCTGTCAACGGTTGCTGAGACTGAAGATAGAATAGAGTTTGATCTTGAAGATAATGTTGCAAGAAGTGCAAGAAGAGCGCAAATTTTTAAAGAGGTTAGTAATGGAAAAATGAGCGTCGAAGTAGCAATTAGTGAGCTAAGAAAAATCGAGATTGAGATTATCCAAGAGTTGAGTAAGAGTTAGCAACAAACTCTTTATAAGTATCAGTCGCCTATTCAAGATAACTCATTAAAAGTTCTTTGTCTTTGATATAAACTCGTAAAAAGCCAATATTTTCAAAATCAATCATTTCAATCTCTTCATATCCATATGATTCTATTGCATGAATAATTTGATCGTTTGGATCGGTTAAATCTCTTAAATAGTCAAATAAAAGTACAAACTCATAATCATAAATAGGTTTAAGCAAATCCTGAACCTCATCTTGATCATTTGGTGTCATTTTAGCTATTGATAAAGTCTTAAAGTGATCTTGAGCATAAAGTCTCCAGGGAGCAAAGGGCTCATCAAAACCAAAAACAAAGATTGATTTATCATTGGGAAAACGCGCTTTGGTAAAGTTAACAAGTTCACGCCAATTTTCTCTTTGCAAAGATTTTTGAGTGTAATATTGATAACTACTAAAAATATTGAGTGAAAATAAAATTATAAATAAAATAACTCCAATAATTTTGAGAGAGGCTTTTTTCAAAGTCCAAGTTTGAGTAATTAGGGCACTAATAAAAATATAAACTAAAGGTTGAACATACAAAACTCTCTTGGGTTGAATAATGGGAATCCAAAATGAGATTATCCAGGGAACAAAAACAGAGAAAAAAATTGATATTATTAAAAAGAACCATCTTTTTTGATCTTGAGAAGTTTGTTTTATCGAAGATTTATAAATAAACAAGCTAAGAATTAGACAACTGATAAAAATAGCAGCGGTGATACTGATAAATGTGATATTAATTTCAAGGTTGATTATTCCAAAGATAAACTTACCAAAGGTTAAGGGAATCGCTTGTAATTGGGGATGGCTAACAACATACTCCCAACCAGGTAAAATTGCTCTTAAGGTCTGACCAGTTTGCAGTTGTTGAAAGAATATTGGCGAAAATGGAAAAAATGATAGGCAAGAAATAATAAAGCTCAAAAGGGATTTTTTTAGCTTCATTTTATTTAGAATCGCTATCGTAATTAGCTGGGTAACAATTACAAAGGGATAAAGATAAGAGCTATATAAGCCTAAAGAGTTAATAATTATTAATAGTAGCCAGCTTTTGAGACTTTTTTCTTTTTGATGAGTTGTGATTTTATTAAAAAGTTGCAAAAAAGAGAGTGAGGCCCACATGGCTGCAAGACTATAAGGCCGTAGCTCTTGCGAAAAAAAGATGTGAAATGAAGAGGTGGCCAATAAAAAAGTTGAGATGTTAGCTGTTGCGTTGCCAAATAACTTTTTGGCAAGTTGATAGGTAGCTATTAAGGCAATTAAGCCGGGAATAACTGAGCCAATTAATCTTAAACTCCATTCTGTAGATGAAAGATAAAGAGCAAAATGCAGAATTAAGTGCAACAACGGTGGCTGAAAATCAGGGATAATGTTCAGTTGTTGTGAGAGAGGCCTAGCGCTCTCTAGGAATTGAGCGGCTTCATCTAGCCAAAAAGAGCCATTTAGCAGTGGTAGGCGCAGTATAAGAGCAAGCAAGATTATTAAAAATAGTGGTTTAGTTAAATGCTTTGTGGGCCTTGAATTTTTCATATTTCCGAGGGTATTATATCTCATTAAAAAACATTGGACATTATTTGATAGAATAAGTTAATGGCAATTTCATATTTTCAAAATAAAACAATATTGGTTACTGGAGCTGCGGGCTTTATAGGTTCACACCTTACTGAAAAGTTACTTGCCTTGGGAGCTGCTGTAATAGGGGTTGATAATTTTATTACTGGTAGTGCCAAGAACGTTGAGTTAGTCCTAGGGTCAGAGCATATTTCTCAAGATAATTTTACTTTTATTAAGGCTGATGTTAATCAGCCTCCAGAATCATACTTGCCAGAAGATACTCATCTAGATGCTGTTTTTCATATGGCCTCCCCTGCCAGTCCAGATCGATATCAAGAAAACCCTCGTGAAACTTATTTAGTTAACTCATGGGCTACTCATCAGTTGCTTGATTATTTGTTGGCTACTAATCCAGAGGCTAGATTCTTGTTTGCTAGCACCAGCGAGATTTATGGAGATCCTCTCGAACATCCACAAACTGAGAATTATTGGGGTAACGTTAATCCTAATGGACCGCGATCTTGCTACGATGAAGCAAAAAGACTTGGAGAAAGTATCTGTGGAGTTTATGAGCGAGATTTTAATGTAAATGTAAGAATTGTAAGAATTTTTAATACTTATGGGCCTCGAATGGATATTGATGATGGCAGAGTTATTCCAAATTTTATTAAGTTTGCTCTGGCTGATAAAAAACTACCCATTTATGGTGATGGTTCTCAGACAAGATCTTACTGCTATGTTGATGATTTGGTAAATGGATTGTTAAAGTTGATGTCAGGCGATGATCTTAAAGGTGAAACAATAAATATTGGTAATCCCAACGAATTAACAGTATTAGAAACCGCAAAAATTATAGCCAATGTTTGTGGTGATAAACAACTTGAACTAGAGTATTTACCCTTACCAAAAGATGATCCTACCAGAAGAAAACCTGATATTGCCAAAGCACGAAAGTTATTAAGCTGGGAGCCAAAAATCAGTTTCGAAGAAGGATTACAAAAAACAGTAGAATTTTTTAAAACTTTTGAAAAATAATAATTACTAAGATTTAAAAATTTATGACAGAAAAAAAAGAATCTACTAAACCCGCTATAACAAAGTCTCAAGATGAGAACACCAAGGCAATGCTAACTTATTTAGCTGGATGGATTACTGGACTAATCTTTTTATTAACAGAAAAAGAAGACCAAAATATTCGTTTTCATGCGGCTCAAAGTTTAGTTGTGTTTGGAGTATTAAATTTAGTGGTGTTGGTGCCATTAATTGGTTGGATGCTCTCACCTCTAATTTCTTTAATTGCTCTAGCACTTTGGGTATTGTTAATGCTTAAGGCATATCAAGGAGAAAAGTTTGTTTTGCCTGTGGCTGGAGAGTATGCGCAAAAACTAATGAAATTAATTAAGTAATTTCATTAGAAATACTCTTTTGCAGTTGTTGTCTGGCTAAAAACAACGTGATAATCAGCAAGATAAGTCTCGAGAACAACCTTGTCCAGGCAGCGCCCTCGATTCCCATAGATGGAACCAACCAGACATTCCCAAGCAGTACTATGATTAGTTGGATAATGCCACTTACTGAAAAGTACCAGCTTAAGTTAAATGAGTAAAAGAAAGCGATATAGGGCATCAAGGCAATGGTACTAAAGCCTGCTGCTAGCAGTATTCTTAAGGTTGGAAGTGCTTCAAGGTAGTCGGGGCCAATGGTATAAATGATTAATGGTTCTGTAATAAACATTGATAAGACGAATCCCAAAACACAGCAAACAAACACAAGCCATGATTTTTTCCAGAAAGAAAGTAAGTCAGACTTGAGTTTATACTTTGCTACTCTAGGATTAAGCACATTCCCTAAAGCATAGCCAACAATGTACAGTAGCAGTGCAATTCTCGTTACTCCTCCTAATAAACCAGCTTGGTAATCATCAAGATAACTTTGAACAAACAGAATGTCAGCATTTTCAATAATACCGGCTGAAATAATTCCAAAACTAGCGTGTTTAATCAGGCTCCAAAGCTGAATATTTTGAGCACTTATGTCTTCTTTTGAAAATTGATTCGAGATTCTTGTTTTCCAGTTCAATAATTGTGGTTTAATCATTAGGGTTAGTAAAACTGGGACGACTGGTGCCAGCATGTAAAAAAGAAAAGTCAACAGAACTAATGACTTAACCGGAATTAAATTTTGTGAGCCAATTAAAAAAGCAATAACTACCACTATTAATTTAGTTAAGCCCTGTGAGAAGTTAATAAAGGCTGACTGCAAAAATTTATGATTAGCTTGCAAAGTAAATTGTGAATGTTCAAATAGAGCTGTGGCAACACTCACGATAAAAGCCAAGAGAATCAGTGAAGAGTTTTCTGATAATAAATATTGAGGCAATAATTGAGAAAAAATTAAGCCCAAAACAAGAATTATTCCAGCCAAAGCTAAGCGATAGCGAGTGATTAAAGTGAGTAAAAGCTGTTTCTTATTATCCTCTGCTCCTGGCAATAGCTTGGTTGTGGCTATACTCAAACCTAAATCTCCCACTCTAACTAAAATTAACGACAGGGCAAAGGCGGTGCTGAACTGTCCAAAGTAAGTTGGACCTAGATATCTAGATAAGATCATTAAAGAGATGGCAGCGAAACCTGAGGCAAATAAGCTACCAGAGATATTAATGATTGATTGGCGAATGCCTCTTGACTCGTTTAAATATGACATGAGAATATCATAACAAAAAGTAACTTGCCAAAAATAGCACATATCGCACTTAAAAAATTGACTCAAAATACATATTTGATATATAATTCGATCTTGTTAAATTTTAGTATACGTCTTTTATGAAAAAAATTGTTGTTGGTATTGCGGTAGTTTTCAATAAAAAAATTCTTATCCTAAGAAGAAAGACCGATGATTTTTTGGGTGGATATTGGGAAATTCCTGGGGGTAAACTCGAAAAAAATGAAACATTAGAGGAAGCAGCAAATAGAGAATTAGCTGAAGAAACTGGACTAATAGCTACCTCATTAAAGATAACAGTCGGAGGATTTGAGTATCAAACCAAGAGTGGCACCACTGAACAAATCAACCTACTTGCGGATGTAGATGAGACAAATGTTGACTCAATCAAATTACTAGAGCATGATTCATTTGCTTGGGTAGCTATTAATGATCTTGATCAATACAAACTATCAAGTGAGATGAGATCTTGCATTGAGCAAATTTTAAGTATATCAAACAAAATATGAAAAATTCACATATTAAGATCGTGATTGTTGGTTTGGGACACCAATCTAAAACTGATCATCTTCCAGTTATTCAAAACAATCCCAATATTGAATTGGTAGGTATAGTTGATCCTTATGTAACCGAATTTCAAAATGTTCGTGTTTTTGATAGTATCGATTCCTTAGATTCCTCAGGACTAGAGTATGATTCTGTTTTGGTAAGCATCCCCCACAACCTTCACTTTGGGGTCGTTAGCGATTTTGTTAAAAGAGGCAAGCATGTTCTCAAAGAAAAGCCTGCAGCTCTTTCAATTATTGATCTTAATAAGCTATGCGATTTATCAAAAGAAAATAATGTACACATAATGGTGAATGCACAAAGACGATTAAAAGATCATTATCAGAAAGCTAAACAGTTTTTAAATCAGCTGGGACAGATATTTTTGATTGAGGGAAAGTATTGCATATATGTTCCAAATCCAGAGGAAGGATGGCGAGGAGATGCAGCAATTGCTGGAGGCGGATGCATTATTGATATGGGATATCATTTAATTGACTTAATTACTTACTACTTTGGGTTACCAGATAGTATAACCGCCTTAAGTTCTATGAAAGCAATTCCTTCTGCAGACTATTCTGCGGAAGATACAGCTGTAATAAATTTCAAATATGACAATCCGTTAATCGAAGCAAATGGTTCTTTGTTGATTTCAAGATTCTGTGGACCTAAAGATGAGTTTATTAGAGTAGTTGGAAGTGAGGGTATCTTGGAAATAACTAAGCAAGGTCTTATTTTAAAAAATAACTCAGGAGAGATTGTAACTGTAATTGATGGAAACAAATCAGTTAATCCCATCGATCATTTTGTGGATGTATTAATCAATGATTCCGAAAGTCTCTTAAATCTGAATTCTCATTTGTCTAACACAGTGTTTATTGAAAAGTGTTATGAATCTATTAAGTATAAAAAATCAATTAATTTAAATAATTAATTAAAGGAGAAGAAATGACAAAATTAGCAATAAATGGTGGAAAACCTGTATTTGATACAAAAATAAAAACTCATTTTCCTTGGCCGATCATTAGTGATTCAGTAAAAAAAGCCGTGTTGGATCAGATAGATCAAGATGTCTCAATCTATAATCGATCAGGGATTTTTGAAGAATTTGAGGATAAATTTGCACAGTTGCATAATAAGAAATATGCATTATTAACCAGCTCTGGAACAGCAGCATTACACTCAATGTTTGTTGGTATAAATTTACAGCCAGGAGATGAAGTTATTTGTCCTGCTTATACATTTTATGCAACAGTCACACCATTGCTGCAAACAGGGGCTATACCAGTTTTATGTGACGCGGATGAAGAAGATGGAAATATAGATCCAAGAGAGATTGAGAAAAAGATAACTAATAAGACAAAGGCCGTTATTGTTACTCATATGTGGGGAAGAGCTTGTAAGATGGATGAAATAAGAGCTATTTGTCAAAAACACTCACTAAAATTACTTGAGGACTGTTCTCATGCTCATGGCGGTGAGTATAAGGGTGAAAAATTGGGTACTTTTGGAGATGCTGCAGCCTGGAGTTTGCAGGGACAAAAAATTATTACTGGTGGCGAAGGAGGAATAATCTTGACTGATAATCAAGAGATATATATTAAAGCATTACTTTTAGGACACTATAACAAGCGTTGTAAACAAGAAATTGATGTAAATCATAAATACTATAAATATGCAGTGACAGGAATGGGTCTTAAGTTAAGAGCTCATCCTTTAGCAATTGCTATTGCGAACGAACAGTTAAGCCATCTAGAAGAATGGAAAACTCAAAAACAAAAATATGCAAAATTATTAACTGACAATTTATCGTCAATTCCTGGAATAATTACTCCAATTCTTAAAGAGGGTGAAAGTCCAGCATGGTATGCTTACATAATTCGTTACGATTCGAAGCAATTAAATAATTTGCCAGTCGAAAAGTTTTTTGAAGCACTCCAAGCTGAGGGCTGTGTTGATGCTGATATGCCTGGATCAACTTGCCCACTCAATACACTGCCATTGTTTCAAACACCAGGTGAACTATTTCCTGAGTATGAGAGTAAATTTGGATATAGTGTTGGAGATTTTCCTAAAGCAGAAGAGTTTTTTCAGAGAGCTATTAAAATTCCGGTCTGGGTAAATGAAGCTGATCTACCAATTGTTGAAAAGTATATAGAAGCAATAAAAAAAGTAGTTCACAATTATAAAGAATTAATCTAGACATTATCATTTATGAAAACCAAAGAAGGTTTAATAGTAGCTGTTGACGGTCGCGATGCAGTTGGAAAATCAACTCTGTCTGATACTCTAGTTGAGAAATTGACAGACTCTGGTCATCCAGCAGCAGGAGTTCCTGAATTTTCTGATACTGATTTAGGAAGAATGATTACAGATAATGCAAAAAGACAAAGGTTTTACTCGTTAAGTGGAGATGGTACATCTCCAGTTGCCGATACGCTTGCTTTGGCTGCTGATATGTTATTAAAAGCCAGACGTGCAAAAGAAATGAAACGTCAGGGTTTGGTTGCTGTTTCTGATAGAGGACTACTTTCATTTCAGGGTTATCAAGGAGTTCGGGTTGATTCGCCAAAAAAAGAGCCAGATTATCAAGGAGATAGTGACTGGGTAGCAGAGATTGCGAGAAATATTAGTTTTCAAGATATCACTTTTTGGTTAAGAATCTCAGATGAAGAGATGAAAAGAAGAATTGCCCAGAGATCAGAAAAACCTCTTGATGGTGAATCCTTGGCTTTTCTTCAACAAGTTGAGGAAATGATGGAAAATAATCAGGAACTGGGGACAAATACCATTATTGTAGATGCTGAAAGGGATATCGTTGATCTATCATTCTGGATAATGAACATTATTAATCATCTTTTACTTCAAGATCTCCCTCCATTGTCAGTATCCAATTCATTTTTAGCTACTGACGATAGTTCATTAATATTGCTTAAGCCCGAAGTAAAGATGTTAGATGAACCAGACAAGCGCAAATTTAGCACTCACTTAAATAGTTTAATTAATGATCTTCTTGTTGGAAGGTTAAGCTTGGCGTTAAACTTTAACCAGTCGCAAGCACTGTGGAAAAATGCTATCTCTTCATATCCTTGGCGATTTAAGTATTATCATCACATGGCTTCTGCTCCAGTTGAGGCGCTAGTTTTACGAGGAAGTGGAAGTGCTGCAAGGATAAAGCAATTATTAAGAAATGCGTGGCAGGGAACAATTAATGGTCTATCTTCAGACGTTCCATTTAAACTGGAGCTAGTTCATGGCAGCGATCCCACAGAATTCAGAACAGAAATGGATATTTTAAATTTAGATGTTGCTAATCGAATTGGTCTTGATCAAAATAGGCAATAGCAATGAGCAATACAAAAGTTGTCAACGCAATAAAAAAAAGATTAAAACGAGAGTTTCTCAATGAACCAACGGGACACGATTGGTGGCATATATACAGAGTATATAAACTATCCCTTCAAATAATTGAAGAAGTTAATCAACCAGTTAACAAATTTATTGTTGAATTAGCTGCTTTACTTCATGATGTTGATGATTGGAAATTTTCTGATGATAGTAAACAAAAAGACTCAAATAAAGCAAGAGATATTTTAGTATCATTAAAGATTAATTCCGAAACAATTAATGAGGTTTTGAAAATTATAAAAGAGATATCTTTTAAAGGTGCTAATGTGGAAACTCCGATGTCATCTTTAGAAGGAAAGATTGTTCAGGATGCAGATAGACTAGATGCTTTAGGAGCAATAGGCATAGCTCGTACATTTGCTTATGGTGGGAAATCTGGTAGGCCCATATATGATCCAGATGTACCTCCCTCAATGCATAACTCATTTTCTGAATATAAAAACAAGAAAACGCACTCTCTCAACCATTTTTATGAAAAGCTTTTTCTTCTTCAAGATCGATTAAACACTAAAGCAGGAAAAAAAATTGGGAAAAAAAGAACAAAGTTTATGCAAGAATATGTAAAACAGTTTCTTTTAGAATGGAATTCATCAACTAAAGATTAGTTTAATTCTTCTAAATGACTCACCTGATAAGTCAATAATGCTCTTAAATATGTTTGTATCCTATTAAGGATTAACAACATTTCTGGATATTGATTGGCTACCATTCTGCAAATTGCTATTAAATCTACATTTGCGTCGTAAAAAGTTTTATATATCTCTATTACCCTTGGAGAGCTGACCATGTTATATGAGCTTAAAAGCAGGAGGTGAGTTTTCAATTTTCAGTAGACTATTAATAAATGAATCCGGAGTTAATGAACCTTCATCGGTAAATGTTTGATATATCAAACATTTCAGAAACTAAGTTGCTTAAAATGGCTAAAATATTGGTAGCTTGTTGTTCAGTGATAAAGTTTATGGTTGGACCAAGTAAAATTTCTGCTGGGATGGTTTGGTATTATAGTGAATTTTAGCAAACTGTTCCAGTTTGATTTTAATAAATATTGTCTGTTATACTCAAAAATTATTTATTTATAATCTACTTATGCCACAACCCACCGAGAGAGTTACAGTAGCAGCTCAACGAGGAGTGCCAGCTTGGTTAGCCAGACTTGATTCAAGAGGATGCTATCGCCCAGATCCAGAGACGGGTAGATATGTGAAGGATAAATCGTTAGAGATGTCAAGCGATTATAAAGATTGGAAAGTACCCTTTTTAAGTCAAGTGGTAAATCTTATTAAAGCTATGCTTTGCAAAGACAAACCAACTAGCTAGTTAATCCCACTGTCTCCTTCTTTCTTTTCTCTCTAAAGCCTTTTGGCTTCTTTTGCGATTGCGTCTGTGGCGGCTGCTGTCGTGAGCTTCATGTCCCTTAAAAACTGCATCGAGCCATTTTAGACCAAACTGAGCAATTCCTTCTTCATCAGTTAAGCCTAGTCTTTCTACCTCTTGGCGACTAATTGCTCTTCCGTTATCGCCTAACTCTTTTGTCATTTTTTTTATTAGTTACTATTTTTATTGGCCGATAGCTTATAAATCCTACCACAAACTCCCCTCTTTCCTCTAGCTATACTACAATTATAAATTTTTTATCAAAGTTAAAATGATTTTGAAATGCATCTCTTAATGAGATACTTATGGTATCTTGATACCTGAACGTCCCACATGAACCCAGCTACAATGATTATTTTCAATACTCTTATTAAGATTGGGAAGTTTTAATAAAAAAATCAGATAACCAATATATTCAGCAAGAGTAAGAATGTGAAAAAAGAAATACATGGGTGGTGAAATAATTAAATAGAATATTTTTTCTTTAAATGATAGGGTGTTTTCCAAAAAAACATTGGCTATCATGTAGAAGAACATAACGGCAAAAGCAGAGATAAACGTGGCATTGTCTCCATATCTAAGAATTAAATAAAACAAATATCCTGACATAATTGGTTCAAAAAGGAATAGTGCGTCATAAACTATTGCTAGAGGTAAAAAAAGCATTGTTAATGATTTTGTATATTTTAATGATCTATTGAAAAAAAGATTCTTATTTTTTAAAAATGATTGACTGCGACCAAATTTCCATCTCAGTCTTTGCTTTATTAAATCTCTAAATGAAAGAACACTTTCTGTGTAAGTAATAACATCGGAAGCATAAATAACTCTATTTTTTTTATTTCCAGTATTAATAATTTTTAGAGTGAGATCTATATCTTCTGTCACTGTGTTGGTATCATAATAGTTAACGCGCTTCAAAAAACTTCTGCGAAATGTTGACCCAATGCCTCCAATAATATATTCAATATTAAATGTGGTTAGTGCACGTTTTACTTGATAATTGACGATATATTCAAACGCCTGAATTAAACTAAATAACGTTCCATCATTCTTAATCTTTACATTACTTCCCACTCCAACTACCCTTTTATCTCTAAAATAATGACTAACATTTACTAATGCATTAGAATCAACCTGAGAATCTGCATCGAGACACATTACTAAAGTGCCTTTTGCATACTGACTGATAGCATTGTTTAATGCATTTGCTTTTCCACTGTTACTTTGACTAAAATATTTAAGATTTTTGTGCTTCCTAGATCTTTTTATTCTTTTAATTTCATCCAGAGTATTGTCAGTTGAACCATCGTCGGCGACAATTACCTCGAATCTATCTTTGGGATAATTACTATTAAGAACCGAAAAAATTGTTTGTTTAATATTTTTTTCTTCATTGTGAGCAGGGATGACAACACTAATAAATGGGATATATTTTCTACACTTTTTGTTGTGATTAGTCAGTGCTTTATTAAATTCGTAAATATCTGATCCAATAAGGAACAAAGCCATCTTAATAAGATTAATGGTTCCTGATAAAACAATTAGATATACAATAAAAGTTGCCATATTATTATTTATTAATTGCTGAAAAGAAATATAGTGAGCGGTATTGATCGAAAAAACCACTACAAGTTATGAGGACTAGTTGATGAAAGTCATCGCTATAAAAGACACTAGTGTCTTTAGGAGAAGTTTCAATATTTGTTTGATAAGTAAATTGATAAGAAAATCCGTTTGCATCTATAATTTCTGCAGTATCCCCAGGGGATAAATCTCTAAGATTGCCAAATAGATGATTTTTGTTGTGAGCATAAATAACTGTATTACCTAATTTACTCGATAGAGGCTGACTTTCTTTAGCATAATAAGCAAAAGAATCTGAAATATTCCAACTATCACTTTCTTGATCATATTGACCATCTTCAATCAATACTTCAAGCTGAATATTTGGAATAGAGAGAGCAGCTGGAATCGAGTTATCGTTTGAATCAGTAGTTAACTCCTGAGATTGTGCTTTGTTGATTAAGTTGATGTGCAATATGCCCGCTGAAAATACAATTAGATAACATGCTACAACCAATAGAATTGTTTTAAATTCTAAAGCTTTCATTTATTCGATAAAAATAATCTTCCGACTCTTGTTAGTAAAAAAGTTAGCAGAACTAATAAGCCAGATATTATGGCAAGATAACATAAAAACATCCCTAAAGAGTAGCTTCCTGTATAGGGAAGTGACATAATGCCAGCCATAGCTGTGCTTGCTCCAAGTACTTGGCCAGTTGTTGTATTGTACATAATGCCTTTGCAAAATATATTTAATATATGTATCTATTGTGTATTATATCAAAATATAACAATTGATGCAAAATATAGAACAATAGATAGATTAGTTTTTGCGGTTTCCAAGATTCAGCAACATAATCCTCCAAGATATAGACAAGCTCCTCTTATTTCTCTACTTCTGCTACAATAATTCTAATGCTTGAGGCTTGCCCCTCAGAAATTAGCGCGTCTTTAAAATTAATACCAACTGGTGATTATATTTTTATGAAACTTATCGTGATGGTTCCCTGCTACAACGAGGAAAATACCTTGTCTTTGGTTATCAACAGTATCCCCAAAAAGATAGCTGGTATTGATCAAGTTGAAACCTTGATAGTGGATGATGGCTCGAGTGATCAGACGGTGCAGGTGGCAAAGGAGTTGGGAGTGACGCACATTATCCGCCACAGTAGTAATAAGGGCCTGGCGCGTGCCTTTGAAACTGGTTTGCGAGAGTGTTTGGCACGAGGTGCCGATATTATCGTTAATACCGATGGAGATAATCAATATCCGCAACAAGATATTCCAAAACTGATTGCACCAATTTTAAGTGGCCAAGCCGAGATGGTGATTGCTGATAGGCAAACTGATCAAATTGAGCATTTTTCACCAATAAAGAAGCTATTGCAAAAGTTTGGTAGTTGGGTGGTAAGAACCTTGTCTGGTGTAAAGGTGCCAGACGCGGTTTCTGGCTTTAGGGCCTACAGTGCTCAGGCGGCCAAGCAACTACATATTGTGACAGAGTTTTCATATGTGATTGAGACGATCATTCAGGCTAGTAAAAAGAAGATTAAGATTGCAACGGTTAAGGTCTCAACTAATGAGAAAACCAGAGAATCAAGGCTTTTTAAAAGTAGTTGGAGTCATGTAAAAAACTCAGCGGCAACGATTGTCCGTGTTTTTGCTATGTATGAACCGCTCAAGACATTCAGTTTTATTGCATTGGGTTTTTTGGTACCAGGTTTGCTGGTAGTGGCTAGGTTTTTATACTTTTTCTTTTTTGTGCCTGGTGCTAGTTCAGGCAAGGTGCAGTCATTGATCTTAGCTGCGGTATTGATTATCGTGGGTTTTCAGGTGTTTTTGATTGGCTTAATAGCAGATTTAATTGCGGGGAATAGGAAGTTAATTGAGAAGATGATGGAAGGGAAGCAATAGATGGCTAATACTGGTTTAAGATTTAACTATCATTTATTTAATAAAAAAAAATTACTTGAGATACTTACTCAATATGGTGACTACAAAACGATCAAAATTGCTTATTTTTCAACCCATAGCTTAAACTACACAAGAACAGAATATCTATTGAATCTTTTTGACGAAATAGGTCTTAATGTCGATGTCGTTCGTAGTAACTATAAAAATTTCTTTAGATATCTTGATGCCTTATATCAGCTATTTGTAAATAAGAATAAATATGATCTAGTCATTGTTGCGTTTAGGGGTCATGAAGTCTTGCCTTTTGTTAGACTGATCATTCCAAAAAAGCCAATTATTTTTGATGCTTTTGTATCTGTGTATGATACACTCGGTTTTGATCGAAGAATAATAAAGCCTAAATCTGTGTTAGGTTGGTTGCTGAAACTGTATGATATTTTTTTGTGCAAAATTTCTAATCTAGTTTTGGTTGATACTAATACTCATGCTAAATATTTTAAAAGTGAGTTTGGATGTAAGAATATTGATTATTTATATGTTGGCTGTAATACAAAAATGTTTTATCTAAGAAAGAAAAGGATAAAAAAGAAAGGTGATACTTTTGTTGTGTTTTGGTATGGCGAGGGTAACCCACTCCAGGGTGTTGATATAATTCTTAAAGCTGCCAAACAGTTGGAAAACCAATCGGATATTGTTTTTAGAATTGGCGGACCAATTAAAGAAAAATATCATAGCATGATAGATAATTTAAGCTTAAAGAATGTTGAGTTTTTAGGAAGAATACCTTATGAGAGTTTGCCAGATGAAATTGAAAAGGCTGATTTGTGTTTGGCTGGTCATTTTTCAGACCTTCCAAAAGCTAGGCGAGTAATTCCTGGAAAGGCTTTTCAGTTTTATGAGATGGGGAAAAAAATGATACTTAAACACACCGATGATTCTAAAAAATTGTTTGGTGAAATGGATAACTCAATCTTCCTTAAAAAGGATATCAAAAAATCATTAGTTGAACTAATTTTATGTATAAGTAACTCTAAATAAGGTGCAAACATTTATTTCATTATTAAATTTATTAACGGTTTTTATACTCCCATCTATTTTTTTTAGTTTGGTATACAAATGTTATTCCGAAAAAAAACTTGTTGTTGATTTAAGGTTTCTAGTCAAATCAGTATTAATGAATATTGGTTTTAATACTTTGATAGCATTGCTGCTTTTTTCATTTAATGTTTATCAGATTCATATAATCTTGCTTATAAACTATTTAACTCTGGGTGTTTCAATTTTATTTTTACTTTTTATTAATCAGAGGCTTAGAAATAAAGAGATTGTGTTTTTATTTTCAAGAAATGATCTTCTGTTTGTATTTTTTTTGTTAATTTTTTTATCATTTATTAAAGTTAATAAACATTTAGCTAGTTTTGATGATGGCCATTTATATGTTAATGGCGGTGTAGCAATGGCCAATCATAAAAGTTTTTTTATTGTTGATGAGGTTAATGAAGAACTATCACTTGAAGAAAATCTTTTATACGATGATGGGTGGAATTTCATGAGAATTGTTGATGGAATAAAAAAAATACCTAATGCGCTTCACTTTATACACATATGGGTTGCTATTTTGTATAGCATTGGTGGGTTGGATTGGGTTCATTACTTGGGTTTGATTTTTGGGTTTATATCATGCTTAATCTTTTATGAGATAGTTAAGGATGTAGTTTCCAATAAAAAGATTTCATTTATTCTCTCGATTCTATTCGCAGCTAATTTTATTCAAGTCTTTTTCATGAAATATGTTAATACCGAGATTCCTTTTCAGGCATTGATTCTAGGAGTTGTTTTACTGCAAGCTGATGTTAATAAAAATGAATCTTTTTTAGATAGATTGTGTATATTTTTTATTTTATTTTCATTATTGATGACAAGAATTGAGTCGATTGTGATTATTTTGTGTTTATTTGTTTACTTTTTGTTTATATCCTTAATGGCATATAGATCAAGAATAAAATCAAACATTGTTACTATATTTTTAACATTATTTGGTGTTTCTTTTTATTATATTTTTATTAGTAAAAATTATCTTTTGTTCAACTTTAATGCTAAAAATCAAAACTGGCTCTATGCTTTATTGATATTCATTCTTTTTCTAATTGTTTTTTTATTGTTAAAAATTAATAAAACAATGCTATGTTTTTTAAAAAAACATATAAACCTATTGTTTCAAGTTCTTACCTTGATATATTTAGCTGTTTTATTTTCATATGGGTTAAGAAGAGGCCGAGGTTTTTTAAACATTAATAGTATTAGCTGGTTTATTCCTCTCTTTTTACTATTAATATCATTAATCTCGTATTGGCAAACTATCGTTACTACAATAAAAAATTCAAAAAATTTTTTAAATATAAAAACAGTTACCTTGTTTTTATTGTTGCCTGTAAGCTCATATTTTCTTTTAAAATTACATAATTCACCTACTTATCCATGGGCGATGAGACGATATATTACAATTCTATTTCCTATTATTTTTCTTGGATTAGCAGTTTTTATTAATAGAATTAGTAAACATGAAAAGATAATTGTAATTTTAATAAGTTTGATTTTTCTGTTGAAGTCAGTTCCGATACTTCAATTTGAAGAAATGGGGGGTGTTAATAATTGTATTTTTAGCATTTCTAATTATATAGGTGATGATTCTAGAATAATTTCATTTGATGCAAGCTATCCTCAGGTTGCATATCCACTTAAATTTATTTATGAAAAAAATATTATTATGGCTAACTTTAAGCGAACTGGTTCAAAAACAACAAGAATTCAACCCAACAGCGATGAGGAAATTTCAGTTTTATTATCGATCGTAAATAAATGGATTGCATTAGAAAAAGAAATATTGCTTTTTAATCCAAGTAAAGACACTATTGCTATTTTTTCTAATGCTGGATATGAATTTGAGTCTTATGCTCAGGAGACTTGCTCGTTTGAGGTTTTGACTAGAAACGATATTCCAGACTTTAATTCAACAATGAGATTCAATAAGAATTACTCACTTTATAAATTGGTTAACTCACCAGATATCATTTTTTGATATACATTAAAAGTTTTGATAAACATACTAGTATCGTCAAACTTCATTGATGAAATAGTTTTATAGCCATTAAGAACAATCTGCTGTCTAAATTTATCATTGAGCAATAACTTGCTAACTTTATCAGTTATTTCTGATGTATTGAAGGGGTCAACAAGAAAGCCGTTATAACCGTCTTGAATAATTTCTTTTGTTCCACCATTTTTACTACCAATTGCTATTACTCCATTTGCCATTGCCTCTAAATATACTAAACCTAGGGCTTCAACAAGGGATGGTACTAGCAATATTTTAGATTTTTTTAATATCTTTATCACTTGTGGCTGACTTAGATTACCATAAAAGATATAGTGTTTTTTTAAGCTCAAGTGATTTATATATCTTTTGACTTGATTCAAAATAGGATCATTGCCAATTACATGAATAATGATATCTGGAAAATCTAATACTAACTTTTTTGATGCTTCAATTACTTTCAATAAGCCTTTTCTTTGAAAATTTGAGCCAATAAAAACAATGTTACTCTGATTATTGATCTTCAGATCTGCTTTTTTTAACTGATTAAGATGAATTGATTTGTGAATTACCAATATATTATCTATATCTAGATGAAACTTTTTAATTAACTGAGATTTTACATAATTTGAGTTAGCTATAATGATATTTAACTTCTTTAATGCTTTTCTTTCTAAGCTCTTGGCGATTAAATAGTAAAAATAACGCTTAAGCCAGTCAAATGGGTAATTCATCTTGAAATGAAGAGGGTTTAAAGAAGCCACGGCGGCATAACAGTCATTAACATTGCCAATTGAATGATTAATATTTTTTTTTAAAAAAAAGGCTTCTTTGGCATCAGAAAAATGGATTAAATCAAATAAATGCGAATTCTTTTGATAATATTTGAGGGCATTGCATGAAAATGAAAGCCATTTATTTGGAGTTGGATCAAATCTTGACTGTTTTATTTTGACAAACTTAACGCTTTTAATGTGATCAGGATGATTTTCTTTGTCAGGAACTAAAGCTGTGATTTCGTGGTGATTGTTTACAGCATATGAAATGTAATTATTTGCATAAACTCCTACGCCACTTTTTATATTCTTATATTGCTGTGTTACAAAACAAATCTTCATAATGTTAAATGAATAATTGAAGGCTCTAAAAATAGTTGTAAAGTATATCCGCGTACAATAGAAAACTTACGAATGAATATGTCAATTAAATACAACCAAAAAATGTTTATAAATCGTTCCTGAGGATATTTACTCTTAATTGATCTGTAAAAAATCCAGGGGTTTTTAGGCAATAATATAAGTAAAAAATAGTATCTATAAAGCCTATTTTGACATAAGCCTCTTCCAATTCGGCGATATTTATTAATTAGTAATTTTAAATTATCTCTTGCAGGATGATAAAGGATAATATTGTGACTGTATACTTGATGAATACCAGAACAAAAAACTCTTTGTCCAAACTCCCAATCACCCCCCGAAAAAAGAGATCGATTAAAATAGCCAATTTTAGTAATTAACTGCTTGTTTATTATTAAACAAGCTGTGTATATATAGTGAGCTTTTAATAAATTTTCTTTTACTGGAAAGCCAAAAAATTTATTATACTTCTCATAGATATTTCCCTCTTTCATCACAATCTCTACTCTACAACCCATATAAAAGCACTCCTCTTTTCTATTCGTGTATGCCTTCAGAACCTTGGATAAATAATCGTTATCTACCCACATGTCAGAATCAATAAAACACAGCACTTCTCCTTTAGCCTTTTTTATACCCATATTTCTAGTGGCATAAGAAGTTTGAATTTTATCTTGATTGTACAAACTAAGCTGACAGTATTGATTAGTATTTAATTCTATAATCTTTTTAACAACCTCTCTGGTATTATCTTGAGAATTATTGTCGACAACAATAATTTCATAGTTTTGCTTAAAATCTTGGTTAATCAAGGACTTTACGGTGGTAGAAATACCATTGGGGTCGTTGTAAGTGGGGATGATGATACTAATTTGAGGCTGTTTCATTAATGGCTATATTTTTTGAATACAAAAACTTGAGGGCGTATTTGCATCCATCGTTATATAAACAATTCTCCATTTCTTTTTCACACAAAACTCATTAACGGCTTTGATAACTCCATATCTTAAACAGCTTGTAATATTACCAGGAGTATAGTCGTGTCCAACTATATAACCATTCTTTGTAACTTTTTTACTTGCAATACTAAGCTCAAGCCTAGTTTGCTCATAGGTATGAGAGGTATCAATATACAGCCAGTCAAATGTTTCATTTTTAAAACTTTTTAAGCCAATTTCTGATCTTTGTCTAATAATCTGAACATGTCCTGATTTAATTTCTTTTTTAAACTTAGCTTTAACATTCAAAAATTTTGTTTCATTATATCTTTTCGATTCCCAAGTATCTATTAAATATAATTTCTTTGGCTTATTATTTTTTAGTATTTGAGCTGAGTAATCTCCAGTGTCAACACCTAGCTCGGCAACGATACCATTCTTAGGTAGCAGGGTTAATAGTGTTTCTCTAGTTGTTATCAGTTTTGTATTAGAGATATTTGCTTTAGTCAATTGGATATTTTTGTTAGTTGAAACAACTTTAATTTTAATTAATTGATAACCCAAAACTCGAAATATATTGTTAATGATTTTTTTTATCATTTTTTGATTTAATTAGTGATAAGAGCCTATTGTGAAATTGCGATAATGGATATTTTTTTGCCAGAAAGATTAGTTGATTGTAATTATAGAGCTTTTGATTATTCGTTAGCTCCAAGTTATTATTATTAATATCACTTACAAGATCACCTACATCAAAAATAATAAAGCCCTCATTTTTTAGCCAAGTCATAGTTGAATTTCTTCTATTTAAATATATTTTTACTCCAGCATTTAAAGCAGTAAAAATATTTCCAAGTGCCAGTTGTCTATATGAGTTAATTACCAACGCAGAAACATCTGAATAAAAACTAGTAAATTCTTTTTTAGTAACAAAATCATTGATTATATGAATATTGTCGCAATGGTTTATTTGAGCCTTAATTGTTTTAGAATAATTGTTTTGATCACCATAACTAAAAAAAAGAAAAAATTGATATAAATAATTTTTGTCAGAACTTTTAATAAGATCAATTACATCCATGTGATTATTCCAAATATTTCTACTGTTTCCAATGATAATTTTCTTTTTTTTTCTCTTTAAATGGCTACTTGTTATAAATAATTGTGAGATAGGTAAAACAATTGGGTTTTTTATGAATGACCAGTATTTATGAATCAGATCATATTCTTCAATTGATGTTAATAGGATACCATCGAATCTCTTTAAAGCTTTATTAAACCGATCGGTGTTAATGGCTTTAAATAATAAACCATTCTTAATAACAAAAAACATATTTGCAAAATTAAAAATATATGCTTTTTTTAATATTTTTTGAAGAAAATAGTGACTTTTGTTTTTAAGAGATTCCCTTGTACTATTACTAATGAAAGCATTCATATATTTAGAATAGAATTCGTGACCAAATAATCTCCAAATTACACAGACAGAGTCAGAAATCATTTCAGAAAGCATTACTTTATATTTATCAAGATCGTAAAAAATTACTAAATCTGAGTTATTACACTCATTAATAAGTAGTTTAAAATTTTTTGACGTTTCTTTTAGTAAACAAATACTTTTTTGTGTAGGTTTACTCTTGTTGCTGAATAGAAAAGTCTTATTATTAAACTGATCGCAGTTAAATAATTCAGAGTGGTTTAAGAATTTCTCATCAGTATGTATATGAACTATTTTTAACATTTAATTTAAGATTACTTCAACCATATCTGGACTAAAAACTGGTATATTCAATTTTTCTGCAACTTCTCTTCTTTCATGAAAAGAATCATCAATAAATATTGAATCTGTATGTTTTATTTTTTTATACTTATTTTCATTTTTGTTAATATGGATAATTTGATTAAATAAATTATGTATTTTTATAAAATGATAGTTATTTTTCAAATTACCCTCATGCTTTATGATGAGATAAGTTTTTATTTTATTATTAATGCATTGACAAAGAAATGATACTAATTGATTATTCAGCTTTTCGTTTATAACTAAACAATCATCAAAATCAACGTAGACATGTTTGTATGTATGGTTGAGTTTGAACTTACAATTAAAAGCTCTGTCCAAGCTAACATCATAGTTATTTATAACAATTTCTACATCTTTGCCAAACGCACTATAAACACTTAATAATGCAAAGTTTGCACCCTTAGCTCTAAACAACGACGATGAACCTCCTAATCGAGCTGCAATCTCTAATAAAGTTAGTTTTCCATTATTATCTTCCTTCATTTGAAAAAACCAAGCTCCGTTAAATTTTACTGTCTGATTGATTTTTTCTGCTATTTTCTTAAATAGATCATTGTTGGCAGAATAAATACTGGTGTTAACACTTATTCCAGCTTTTATTCTATTTCTAATACGTGCCCCCACAAATAATAGCTTTCCATTTTTATCTGAAAAACAATCTATGGTAAATTCATTGCCTGGTAAATATTCACATGTAAGATAAGAATTAAAATCATGAGATAAATAAAATGACTTTAATTCGTTGTAGTCGTTAATAATTTGCGATCCTCTTGAACCATAGCCTTCTATTGGTTTTACAAATACTGGAAAATTTTTCACTGATTTCAGATCAGTATAATATTCAGGAGTTTTAATAACATTTGATAATTTCTTATATGTTTTTAATTTTGATAAACATAACAATGTTGTCTTAAGCGGTGATGAAATAATTTTGCATCCGATAAACTTTTCATTCTTTTTTAATATACAAATCACTTTATCCATTGTGGGATAAATAGCATCTATATTATGTTTTTTAACTATTATTTTTAATTGATCTATAAGGTTTACCGAGTGAATATTTGCGAGATTCCCAATGTAATTTGAATAAATGAATTTTCCATGATCATCAACACTACTACCTCCAAATAATTCAATATTTTTTGAATATGCTAATGATCTATAAATCTCAAGACCTATCTCGCTCCCACAAGGAAAGACTAGTATGTTATATTTTTTCATTCGCTAATTATTTCCAATAATTTACAAAACCTTGTTTAAATATAAGGTAATCTTCTTGTAAGAGTGAATTAATTGAATCAATGGTTTGCAAAAGCTTGGAAGAATTTGTTTTTAATAAAATCCATGATTTAGCTCTTGGACAATAAATTGAGCTGACAAAACCCCATTGTTTCATAAGAAATGCCATGCTTTTATTAGTAAAGAATGTAGTATGAACCGGCAATAAATAAAACCAGCTTGGATCATTTGGTATTGAATCACAAATTAACGTATGAATAAGCAATGATCCTCTGTTCGATAGTTGTTTAATTATTGAATCAAGTGTTTCTCTTTCAGTAACGTGCTCAAAAACCGCTGTTGAAATAACTAAATTGTAAGATTTCACTTTTAATGAAGTTTTGTCAACATAATCTATTAGTTTGTCTTTATTATTAATAAGATATTTCTCAAAAATCTCAGACGGAACATTATGATATTTAAGGAGTATTTTAGCTAAACTACCATATCCACCACCCCAATCTAAAATAGGAGCTTCAACAATTTTTTCTTTAAGAAGAATATTTATAAATTGTGAAATTTCTATGTAAGGTGGTTGATTAACCACCTTAGTATTGTTTTGATTTTCAATAAACTCATGAAAAGTTTTATTCACAGCTTCCCACTTGTGTAAACTCATTTGAGAATGATTGAATGATTTCACTAAGCCGCATTTTGGACATTTATGATATTCAACAACACCCAAATCAAATGATTTATCAAAATCATTTGAATGATTAAAATTTTTCTTAAAAGAATAGTTCATTGGAATATTGCAAACAATACACCTCATACTTTTTGATTAATAAATAATACATTATGTAAATAAGTCTTAATTAACGTCTTTAATTAACTTAGAAATACTAATTATTGTTTTATTTGAGAGTTTGGGATAGCAGGGAAGACATAGGACCATTTGCGCAATTTTTGTAGCAACGGGTATATTAGTTAAAGCCGATGATGACAACCCCTTATATGTAGAAAAGCTACTAATTAAAGGATAAAAATATCTTCTTCCAAAAATTCCATGTTTTTTTAGTTTTTCATATAGCTCATCTCTACTCATACCATACTCTGCTTCATTGATTAAAATTGGAAAGTATATATAGTTATAAGTAACATCATCGGGTATTTTTAGCAATCTGACACCTTTAACATCTTTTAATGCTTCTTGATATGTTTGGGCTACTCTTTTTCTTTCTTTAATATAACTATCAACGTACTTTAACTGTAATAACCCAAAAGCTGCCTGTACTTCATTCATCTTGGCATTAATTCCAGGAGCAACTACAGTTGTTTCGTCTGCAAAACCAAAGTTTTTTAAGTAATCAATTCTCTGCTTCATTTTTTTATCATGGCAAACAATTGCTCCCCCCTCAATAGTGCTAAAGACCTTGGTGGCATGAAAACTTAAGATTGATAGATCTCCAAAATTAAGCACTGATTTGTCTTTTAGCTTTACTCCAAAAGCATGGGCGGCATCGTAGATTATTTTTAAGCCGTAAGTATCAGCAATTTTTTGCAACTGTTTTACTTTACAGGGATTACCATAAACATGAACTGGCATAATAGCTGTCGTTTGAGGTGTGATTGCTGCCTCAACTTTATCAGGATCAAGATTAAAGGTATCAGGCTCAATATCTACAAACACTGGAGTAATTTTATTCCACCACAATGAATGAGTTGTAGCCACAAAACTATATGGTGTGGTTATTACCTCTCCAGCAATTCTCAGTGCTTGCAAAGCAGTAATTAAAGCTAGTGTGCCATTACTAAAAAGCGATATGTACTTAACACCTAAATATTTAGCTAGTTCTTGTTCAAGCTGTTGATGAAAGGGGCCATTATTAGTTAAGATTTTATTGTTCCAGATAGTTTTAAGGTATTCATTAAACTCACTCAGGGAAGGAAAAGCTGGTTGAGTTACGTAAATTGGTTTACTTCTTTGAGCCATGGTGTTGCTGTTCTAAACGATTAAGTTCTTGGAATTCATTATTTGTTGCCATTAATTTTGAATATGTACCTTGGGCAACTAACTTTCCTTTATTGATCATCAAAATATTATCACAGTTTTTTACGGTCGATAAGCGATGGGCAATAATTATTAGTGTAATTTTATTTTTTAAACCATCAATTGCTTTTACCAACTCATTTTCAGTAACATTATCAAGAGACGACGTAGCTTCATCCATGACTAGTAGCTCTGCATTATTGTATAGGGCTCTTGCAATGCCTATTCTCTGTCTTTGACCACCACTTAATCTGATACCTCTTTCACCAACTAGTGTGTTAATGCCCTCAGGTAACTCATTAATTAATTCTGAAAGCTGAGAAATATTTGTTACCTGTTCAATAAGATTATTGTCGATATTTTCCTCATCTACTCCAAAAGCAATATTATTTTTGATACTATCATCAGCTAAAAAAATAAATTGAGGAATATATCCAATCATCTTTCGCCATCCTGAAAGATTATCAGATATATTATGTCCATCAACTAAAACTTCTCCAAAATTTGGATGTAATAGGCCTAGAATTAGATCTGCAATTGTCGTTTTACCAGCACCCGTTGTTCCTACTATACCTACAGCAGTTCCTTTTTTAATCTTGATTGATAAATCTTGAATTACATCTTTTTCTGTTTGCGGATATTTATAACTCACATTTTTAAAAATGATATCTTTCTTAAATGTAACTATTTTTTTAGATGAGACCTTATCTGATGATTCAGTTTGCAACAATCTCAAATCATTACTTATTACTCTGCCAGAATAATAATAGAATCTTAACTCTGTAAACTCACCTGTTAATCGATTTATGCCTGGTAGTAAGCGATAAATAGCTAGAGCAAAAACTGATAGAATTGATACTAACTCTGTCATTGAGTAACCTTGGGACAATAAATAGATTGAGATTAATAGCATGCCCATGATGGCGGTGATCTCCATAATCGGATAAACAATAAATTGAGTTGTTTGACGGAATGTTTGGGTTTGAGCAATTTTAGACATGATAGTGTCAAGACGATTAACAAACCATTGTTGACGGTTGAGAACAGAAATCTCTTTTATGCCCCCAATGCTTTCATTTACTAGCTTTATTAAAACGGTACGCAAGCTTTGGTGATCATGACCATATTTACTTAGTTTTTTTCTTGAAGATTTAAAAAGAAAAATATTGGTTGTTCCTAAAATTACTAAACCACTAATTGCTACTACTGGTTCTACAAATATTAAAAAGATAATAATGACTGACAGCATGATTATCTCTGTAGCAATAAGTAAGGAAGAGTACATCACTTTTTCAGCAAAATATAATGTTTCAACAGTAACATTTCTGACTAAATCAGCAGAGTTTCGATGTAAATGAAAAGTGTAAGGTGCATTTACATAGCTTTCAAAAAGTTTAATTGAGATGTCTCGATACCTATTATTAACAAAGATGGATTTTGTTCTTCTTGCACAGAGCAAAAACATGTTTTTGAATATGTAAAGAAGAATGATCAAGAAAGCACCAAATAGTAACACGTTCTTTTCTGTATTAATGCCAATGGTTTGCAAAATATTATTGATCCAAGATACTTCAAAAAGTTGATTTGGATTATCGAGGATCGAAATATAGGCTGCCAAAAAACCAATTCCAAAAATTTCTAGACAAGCCTCAACTAGCATCAGGATAAAAAGGCCTAACAACTTAAACTTATCTGCTCTTGAAAAAATAGATAGAATTTTTTTTAGTTGTGTTCTCATCTCTGGATTTCTTTTCTATCTCTTTCTAACACACAAAAAGCTAACATAACTAGTGTAAAAAATACACTATGGTTTGATACTGCACAATACTTAACTACATCTGCCAAATATGCCTCCCCCAACCTCAACAACTGTGCATAGATCTCTAGGCTTAAATAGATGATTAAACCTAAGCTTAAATAATCCTCTTTGGTTTTAAACTCTTTCTTAAACCAACTGCTAAACTGTAACAAACTTAGATAAAAAAACAAAGGTACAAAGCCAACCAAAGCACTTAAATAGAATGAGTTTCTGCTGACTATTTGCGTAGTTTTGGTAAAGATATACT
>CAYTIA010000010.1:0-36952 GCA_964437755.1 uncultured Pseudomonadales bacterium
ATCAATCCATTCAGGGGTATTAGACGGGTCTATCAGAACTTTTCGATTGTTGCGGAAGCGGTGGGATTCGAACCCACGAACCGGAAAACCGGTCAGGTTTAGCAAACCTGTGCAATTGGCCACTATGCGACGCTTCCATGTTGTTAATCTACCACTTCAACAGTACGACAGAACACAATTATACCAGTAGTTTGCAGATTGTAGTAAGCTAACCTTTGACAATACTATCTACTCAATCCATGAATTCACTTAACCCAGTTACTATTAGGTTAAATAATAAAATAGTTTTTATCTTTATTCTTGAGGGAAAACAACAGCACTATAAATAATCTCCTGTATTATTTTAACCTGAATCACTTGGATTTTTAGAATCATCTTTTTTGGGTTTTTCCCAACTTGCAATATCTGCTCTCATTTGTTCCTCAGACACCTTAAAAGGCCACCTTCCTGCATCAATGTCTGCACTTATTTCTTCATCTGTTCTTTTTCCTACCAATCTTTCAAGAACTTCATCAAATCTTTTTTCGTCAACTGGACAACCTTCTGGTTTTTGCTGACTTTGATCAGTTTCTGACATATTTTCTACCTTTATTAATTTTTATTTGCTAACATTATAATTAATTGACTTTAAATTATATCTTGAAATGACAGGATTGTAAGAAGCTTGCGGTATGTAGTATGGTAAATTAAAAAAGAGCCAAACTAAAACACTTCCTTACAATTTTTGTCATATGTTTTGATTGAAATGAAGTGTCTTGGGAATACGGCGTAGCACAGATACTTTTAAAGAAAGTATTAGTGAGGAATTTTTTCAACTAAAGGACCAAAATTTATGTCCATTTAACATGATCATTATCGCTAACTAATGGACCATTTAAAATTCTAAACTTTTTCTTTGTATCCCAAACTTCAACTAATTCATCAAAATTTTTATCTGGATCCAACATCAATCTCGCCAAATCATCAATTTCTTTAAAATCTTTTTCTGTTAATTGATCAAATTTATAAAATATGTAACTAGGCATTTGGTTATAAAGAATTTCGTTATTCATCAAACAATGAAAATCATAAAAAACTGCCCACAGAGCTGGCATAAGACCTCTTGATCCGTCTGCATTAACGAAATTATTGGCTTCTAGTTTACCTTCTCTAATTCCAAGCCAGGTATTTGCTGCCCAATCAAATTTGTTTTCGGGTATATCATACTGATCAAAACCAATGGTACTATCAAAAAATCCATCCGCATCAAAAGTTATCCATTTTTGTTTATCTTTATTCCAGTATTGATTAATCCAGTGATCCCAACTGTTATTAAAAAAATAAGGAGAAAAACCAGAACGAGCCCTACAAGGAACACCTTTTGTTTTTAAAATAGATGCCATGAGGATTGCGACGAAACGACAAGTGACAACAATTTTATCCTCAACTTTTCTCCCAGTTGAAAACCCCCTACCATCAAGTCTTAATAATTCCGCAATCATTGAAGTCGCGGTAGTTAACACCTCATCTTCGCACCTTAATCTATGCCAGGGATATTTTTTCATATCTCCATAGCGTAAATCTTTATTTGCATTAGTATTACCTTCTTTAAGTGTTACGCGATGAATAACTTGGTGACTAATTAAATTGCCTAACTCTTTAATATCGTTTGGAAGATCTTGAAGAAATTTTTTATAATAACCCGGGTTAGTAAATGTACCAAACTTTAAATAGTGATTTAAGATTTTTTTGTCCATATTATTGATTCAGATTATACGCCATTGGTTTTCTGCAACTTCATATAAAAGACAGCTTACGTAGTTTAACTAAGCGATAAACTCATTAAACAAAAAGCCTATTCAACACTCAATCGTTTGATTGCGTTTGGGACCAGTGGTAACCATGAAAGGCTTGGTACCCAGTGCCATCGAAACAAAAGCAATGTATTGTTGGGCTTCTTTTGGTAACTTTTTCAAACTCTTTATTCCTCTTACTTTCTTACCATCCCAAGCTGGTAGTTCAAGATAAATCGGTTTTACCTGATTTAAATATTCTTGGTCAGGACGATAGCCAACCTCTTTTCCATCTAGTTCATAAGCAACGCAAACCTTGACAGGTACATCAGGATAACTTATGTCCAGATGAGTGATAACTAACTCTTCAGTTTTGCTTACTCTAAACAAAAAAGAGAGCATCGGCAAATCTAGATAAGCAATGTCACGCGGACGACCGGTAGTGGCTCCATACTCATTGGCATCTTTTCTAATGCGTTCTGCCAGTTTTTTATCCATCGCCGTTGGTAAAACCCTTTCTCCCACACTAGAAGTATAAGTTGCCTTAATGGTGGCTGCTTTAACTGATAGTTGATCTGAGTCTATGATTCCTTCTGTTGAAGAAAACAATCCATCAAAACTACAGTTGGAGGCGGTCACATCAGGATACACACCCCAACGTTTATCTAAACCAAGAGCCTGAGCCTTTTCCACCATAATTGGAGTATCGCTGATCCATTTTTCTGCCAAGAAATTGTAGACCGGTTGAATAAACTTTTTTAGTTCTTTTCTAGCTAAGGTGGTTCTTTTTAGCATTTGTTCATAAGTACCAAGTTTAATAGGATCTCCTTCTAATCTTGGTACTTCAAGCTCAGCCAAAACAAAACCTGATCCAGAAACTAGTTGTTCATATAACTCATAGTGAGTTTTTAATTTTTTTGCCCAATCTTTTCCGGCTAGATCTCTCATTCTAAGTGGGTGACGAAAGATTATGTCGGCATATGCCGGCGCTATACCACGGCCGGTGGCTCCTTTGCTGCCAGTTGATCTCATCTTAAGCACAGCCTCAAAGGCACGATGAGTATCTAAACACAAAAAAGCCATCTCATCAATTTTTAAGTCAGCTGGCATCTTTTTCATTCCCAACACTTGATAAACAGTTTTAATTTCTGCAACCAAATCGCTAGGATGAAGTACCATTTCTTTGCCTAAAATCACAGTTGCTTTTTCTTGCAGTACCCCTGCGCCCAGCTGATGTAAAACAATTTTGGTTTGGTTAAACTCAACTGTGTGACCAGCATTGGCTCCTCCGTTGTCACGATAAAAAACTAAGTCTGAGTGTTTCTTAAGCAAACTATCAGCCACCTCATCTGCCACTCTGCCTTTACCCTCATCGCCTAAAGCTCCACCAATAATTGCAAGTGAGTTAGCTCTTCTGCCAGATTTGGCAAATACATCCTCTTTTGATCTTGGATGCAAAACACTCAAATCACCAAGCTGGTAAACCTGTTCATAAAAAGAGCGTATTTGATTCATTGTTGAATCTCCTTAATTAATTGATGAGTTTGAATAACAACTTTTTCGGTAAGCAATGTGCTTAGTCCTAAATAGTTAAGAGGGGTAATTAATTCTAAAGATGGATCAACTTCTTTAACTAATTGAAGCCACTCATTTTTACCAAACTTTTTTTGTTTGGAAAGTTTGGCTACTTTTTCATAAGCTAACTTATCTCCATTTTTCCTAGCAATAGTTTGTAGTGCTTCTGACAGAATGTTCCAGTTAGAAAGCAAATCTGCCTCAACTTTTTTCTTGTTAACTTTTATCTTTTTTAGGCCTTCAGAAATTGATTGATAGCCTAGCAAGCAATGAGCAAAACAAGTACCAATATTTCGTTGAATAGTGCTATCAGAAAGATCTCGCTGTAGACGACTAATTGGAAAATTATTAATAAAAACTTCGATGAAGCCATTTGCAAGTTTGAGATTACCCTCACTGTTTTCAAACTCAATAGGGTTTACTTTTTGAGGCATAGTTGATGAACCGACTCTGTTTTTCTTTCCAAGCTGTACTAACCAATCATCGCTAATGTAGTGCCAAATGTCTTGATTTAAACCAATTAGAATTAAGTTAAGATGCTGTAGTGTTTGAAACAGATTAATCAAATCATCTTGTGGATTAATTTGTGTTGATAACGCTAAATGTTTTAACCCAAATGATTCTACTAATTCTTGAGTGATTTTTAGCCAATCTTTGTTGGGATAAGCCAAAGCTAAAGCTTGATATCCACCAACAGCGCCATTAAATTTACCTACTAGTTGATGATAATTTACTTTTTTAATTAATGGGTTAATTCGACTTATAAAAACAGCAATCTCCTTGCCAAAAGTGGTGGGTATAGCTGCTTGACCATGAGTTCGAGCTAGCATTGGTTGATCCTTATACGTTTCAGCCAATTGATTTAAATTGATTAATGTTGAAATCAGCTCAGGAATAATTACTTCTTTAAGCGCCTTTTTTATCATTAGGCGGTAGGCTAGGTTATTTATATCTTCAGAAGTAACTCCAAAATGAATAAATGAGCTTAAATCTACTAAAGAAGTGTTTGAAATTTTCTCACGTAAAAAATATTCAACAGCCTTAACATCGTGATGTGTTTCTTGTTCAATTGTTTTAACTCTTAAAAGCTGTTTAGTATCTAGTAGACAAAAAGATCGCAATAATTTTTGTTCTTTTGGGCTGAGTTTACGGACAATCTTATATTTAGAGAGTAACAACAAGTATTCAACTTCTATAGTTATTCTATTTGAGATGAGGGCAGCTTCGCTAAATATCTTGGCTAGTGGAGCAGTCTTTGATGAGTAGCGACCATCTGTAGACGATAAATTAAACAGAGATTGTGTGGTAGTCACTACCGCAGTATAAAACAAAAAGATTTAGGTTACCATTATTACTGATGATTCTGATGTGTTGTTATCGAATTGATTAAGACATTTATATTCTTTTTCCCCCCTTAAACTCTCTGGTAATTTATGCTAAAATCTAAACCTTGCTGATTTTTTCTGTATCCTTCAATTTTTTCTGACGAGATCTGGAAGCTTCATCACTTTATTTTCAGCAAACAAGCACAAACTTATGTTTAAACGAATCTTTGGTTATACCAAACCATATCGCAACACTTTATATACCCTGGCCCTCCTTATTGCCATTATGGCTGGACTGCAACAGGTGAGTCCATTTGTGTCTAAATTAATCACAGATATTATTATCGAGGAAGGTCTTGCCGACTTTGCTACTTTAACTCTTTTGCTCTCAATAGTTTTGATAAGTAAATTAATTCAAACAGGTCTCAATCGTTACACTTGGTACATTACTAACATTTTTGTAGTAAAGTTTGAGATTCATCTTAAGCAACTTGGTTTTGATCATCTCATGAGTTTGCCGATGAGTTACTACAACGAGCAGGCTACAGGTAAAGTGATGAGTAAACTCGACAGGGGTGTAAATAGAATCATTAACATTGTCAACAACTCAGGCATGCATTTTTTGCCTAGTGTTACCAGCGCCCTGATCTCATTTGTAATTGCGGTTAATTATGAGTGGCGTTTAGCCTTGCTAATTATTGTTGGTTTTATTCCTTACATTGTGATTAACCGTTGGCGTTTTGAGAAAAACAACAAGCTTGAAAGAAAAGAGTACAAGCTTTATGACAACCACTTTAGTCACTATTGGGAAGTATTAAATTCAATGCAACTAATTAAGGCTTTTCGTGCCGAGAGTTACGAAAGAAAAAGTTTGCAAAAATTCTTTACTAAATATTTAGATTTGCGTCAGGAAATGGAAGATAACACCAATAAAGCTGTGGCTGGTGATTTTTTCTTGGAGTTAATGTTGTGGGCAATGTATGCTTACATCGTTTGGTTAACATGGCAAGGGCAGATGACGGTTGGTACTTTAGTGATGTTAGTTAGTTTAATTCAACTAATGAGAGAGCCACTTTGGCAGTTAAACTGGATCTTCTGGGAAATTAAAAGAGCGCAAGTTGGAGCAAAAGATTTCTTTAAGATTATGGATATTGATCAGCAGATTGCTGATCCAGTTAATCCTATCACTATTAACAATCTCAAGGGTAAATTTGAGTTTGAAAAAGTTTCATTTGTTTATCGACATGAGGATTGGGCAAGTGCTATAGGAAAGAAAAAATCAAACCAAAAGCATTCTAGAAAAAATTTACTAGTTTTAGATGATGTTTCATTTACTGTTGAACCAGGCCAGATGACGGCATTGGTTGGTCCTTCTGGCGCAGGAAAATCAACAATAGCTAGTTTACTATTAAGATTTTTTGATCCTGATAAAGGTAAGATTTTATTGGATGGAGTTGATATTAAGCAACTTACCAAACAAGAACTGCGTTCTTACGTTGGTTTAGTGAGTCAAGATAGTCATTTGTTTGCCACCAGTATTGCGGAGAATCTTCGTTACGCCAAACCAACCGCTACTCGTGAGGAAATGGAAACTGCCTGCAAGATTGCTTATGCAGATAAATTTATTGCTGATTTACCCGATGGTTTAGATACCGAAATTGGTGAAAGGGGTGTTAAGCTTTCTGGTGGTCAGAGACAAAGATTATCGATTGCTCGTACCGTCTTAGCAGATCCAAAAATAATTATCTTGGATGAAGCAACTAGCTCACTTGATTCTGAATCTGAGCTGTATATTCAAAGAGCTTTAAAAAAATTGCTTGAAGGTAAAACTTCACTGGTGATTGCTCACCGTCTTTCAACTATTCAACAAGCAAATAAAATTATTGTGCTTAAAGATCAAAAAGTTTTAGAGGAAGGTACTCATCAAGAGTTAATTAAACACAAAAGCCTTTATGCTCAGCTGTTTGATATTCAGTCAGGTCAAACAAAATTATTGAAAGAATGGGGATTAGTTCAGTAATTTTTGATAGTGTGATATACTAACTCGAATTATCAATTGTAAATTATAAATATAAGAAAGAACTTATGGCAAAAAAAGCAAAGTCAGTATCAGCAAAAACATCTCCAGCTCCAAAGAAAAAAGCAGCTGTTGCAACAAAAAAGAAAGCTCCAACTAAAACTGCTCCAAAAAAGAAAGTAGTTGCAAAAAAAGTTGAGCCACAAAAAACTGTAAAAGTTTCTGAAGTCTCAACTCCAGCAAAATTACCAACCTTTACCGAAGTTTTCAATAAAAGAACAATGATTATTTTGGCTGTGGTTGCTCTTATTGGTTTACTCTACAGCTTTAGAGGTGCTTTCTTAGCTGCAACAGTTAATGGCAAGCCAATTACTCGTTATCAGATTATGAGGGAGGCCGAAAAAACTCAGGGTGTTCAGCTATTGGAAAATTTAGTGTTAGAAGAGCTAATAGTACAAGAAGCTAAGTCTAAGGGTATTCAACTTACCAGTGATGCTATTGATGCACGAATCGAGGAGATTCGCCAGAATGTGGCTGATAAAGGTCAAGACTTCGAGCAGTTACTTGCAATGCAGAATTTAACTTTAAAAGATCTTCGCAAACAGGTTGAGCAATGGCAGATTATTGAAGAATTAGTAAGTTCTGATATCGAGGTTACTGATGAACAGATCGATGCCTATATTGAACAGAACAAAGATTTCTTGCCAGAAGATATGGAAGAGCAAGAGCTTCGTGAGATGATCTCTGAACAACTTAAACAGCAAGAATTGTCTACTCGTTATCAACAGTGGTCAGAGGATGTTCGTTCCAAAGCAAAAATAAATTACTTTGGTCAGTATATTCAAGAGGAGACTGAAGAAATACAAGCTCTTTAATTATCATGATTGAAGATTTTTCTATCGACAAGATAGAACAACTAGTGTCAAAAACACTCCCCAAGCGTTTTAAGCGAGGGGAGTTTTTGTATCGACTTGATGAGCCAGTTGATAAAGTAATGTTGCTAATCAAGGGTTATGTTAGGCATTACACTATCTCTTCAAAAGGTGATGAGTATACTCTAAACATCTTAAAACCTCACTCCCTTTTCCCCTTACCATTGGCACTAAATTCCTTGAATAATCCATATTATTTTGAAGCGATGGGTGATGTTGAAGTGAAAATAATTTCTGTGGCAGAGGTAATAAATTTTTTTGAAAGTGATCAACGATCGCTTTTATCTCTTACAAAAAAATTGTCTGCAGGATTAAATCAGCTTTCGGTGAGAAGTGAATCATTGTTGTTTGGCACAGCCTCTCAAAAACTTGCTACTGTTTTGTGTTTATTGGGCAAAAGATTTGGTCATCCTGTCAGAAATAAAAAAGGGGTGATTGTAGTGAATGCCTTCAAAATAACTCATCGTTTATTAGCGAGTATGACTGCATTAACTAGAGAAACTGTTAGCTTAGAAATGATGGAATTAAAAAATTCTGGTTTGATTGATTATCAAAGACAGCAGGTTATTATCAATGACTACCAACAGTTGGTAGAACTTTCTTCACTGCCTTTTTATTTTGATATCACTCAGTGAGCTTTTGTTTAAAATCTACTTGTCTTTTAACTCAAGTTTTTTAAACCAACCCTTTCGTAAAATGATGGCAATAACTGCATAGACAGCTATATCTAACCAGGTGTCATCTATAGTTTCATTTTCTGGAGAGTTTTTTGTTTCTTGAAGATTTTGTAATCTTCTAAGCTTATCATTGACTCTAAAGATAATCCCTAACTCACCGGTATCTAAAATATTGCCCTTGCCATAATCTTTATTTTTTTTGATAAAGGTAGTTAGCATCTTCGCTGTGACATAACTGAATGCTTCTTCTAAGTAATTGGGATTAGAATTCACTGCCATATTTTTTTAAATTAATTAGTATTAGTGTTACGAGCGAATTTATTTAAGATTTCCTAAATGTTCTTACGCTAGTTATTTGACTAGTTGAGTACTTTGAACTGAACTTCATGTCAGCCTGATAAAGTGGATCGTTCATTACGTAATCTCCATCACTGCCAGATTTTAACACAATAAAGTGAGTGCCAACCCCAGTAAAATAAACACTTAGCCTTACAATGACCGGTCTACCTTCACTTAATTCTTTATCAATTAGTTTGAGATCAGCTCCGTGTGTTTCTGATTTAAATCCAGGGGGTGCGGGAGTAGGCAGGATCATATAGGCTGTGTTGAGGCTAAAAAAACTACTGTTATTAGCAATGGTTAGAGGAGTAACATCAACACCATGTTTTTTCCAAATCATGGCAGTACTGGTTACTAAACAACCAACTGCGCCAATTGAGTCATTAGAGTTCCCAATTCTCGAACCGCACCAGCGAGAATCTCTTTGACTGAAAAACCAACCGTCTGGTTGAGGGGCTGGTGAATCAAGACAATAGGACGAACCAAAAAGAGCTTGAGAGTAGGCGCGAATTGAGTTAATCTCTGCTTGAGCTTGAGCAAGTAGGCGTTGATATGTGGCCTCATTATTTTTGGTTTGAGTTAGTAACCTTTCTTTTTCTGCTTTACTTTTTTCTAGTTCTAGCTGTTGTGCGTGAAGTTGAGCTCTTTTTTCTTCAAGCTTTTCTTGCTTGATCTCTTTGATATTTTTTTGTTCATCATAAACAACCCGTTGGTTTTCAGCTAACTCCATAGCTTGAGCTGTTTGCTTTTCTGCCTGTTGCAAATACTTGATCTGCATCACTAAAGAAGAAAAGTCACCATTGGTAAACATGGCTAAAATGCTACTGGTTCTTTGTTGCTTGTAAGAACTGCCAATGCGTTCGATTAGCATACTGCTAAGACGATCCAGAGATAGGCTCAGTCCTTCAATTCTTTCACCTAGCTCGCTTATCTCTTTTTCAAGATAAGAAATTTCTGCTTGAGTTTGAGCCACTTGTAATCTTTGAAGCTGAGTTTGGCTATTGAGAATAGCAATGGTGCTGGATAGAGTTTGTGCCTCTTTTTTTGCTTGATCTATTTTTTTTTCAAGAGATGCTTTTTCTTTATCTAAGCAACTTAAATATCCAAACTCATCCAATTCATCACGATTGCAACTCAGCTCTGTATCAGCTTTAACGATATTATTTGAAAATTTGCTATTTGCAGAAAGTGAAACAATCGAGATAAGAAAAAAAAACAAAAAAACTACTCTAGCTCGAAAGGAACTTTTTCTGATAATCATGATTATTGATTACTTTTTGATCAACTTTTTACCAGCAAACACACTAGCCATTCCGCCAAAGAACATGCCTGCGCAGGTGCCAATTCCAAGTTGAATGGCTAGAAACTCCCAGTTTGGGGGCAGGGTAATCACTGATCCCACAAAAGAGTTTAGCCATGGCATTAAATATAAGAAAGAGATATACATAACACCCCAGCCAATAATAGACCCTAAAAATCCGTAGATAAAACCCTCATAGATAAACGGCGTGATGATATAGCTATTGCTTGCTCCAATAATTCTGAGGATGTTAACCAGCTTGCTCTGATTACCAATCTTAAAGCTAATGGTGCTAGTAATAATAAAAAATGATAGGGCAGCTAGAACTGAAGTAACAACGATACCCACCATTCTTAATGACTTGGTCCATTGCACTAGTTGATCAACTACATCTTTTTGTAAAACAACCTCATCAATTTGTTCAAACTTAACCAACATCTGTTCAACTTGTGATAGGTATTCTGGCTCCGTAGTTGAAATCTCGATACTTGCTGGCAGAATTTCAGCGGTTACAAGCTCCAACAATAGCGGGTTATCTTGTCTTTCTTGATAAAACTTAAGTGCCTCTTCTTTTGAGATAACTTTTACTGAGTCAATAAAATCAGTTTCTTGTAGAGCTTTTACTACTTGATCAACTTCTGTGGAGTCAGTTTTTATTTGGAAAAAGGCCATAATTGTTGGCTGATTTTCGAAATCATCCAAAATTAGTTGAGATCCAAAAATCAGCATCGAAAAACAGTAAGCAACAAAAAAAGTAATCGAGATCATAGCAATCGCAATTAAACTTTTATAGGGCATGCGTCTGATATTGATTAATGCTGTTTTAAAGGATTTCATTTTTTTGATTCTTTAGCTTCAGAATTAATATCTTCTTGATTGTTTTCTTTATTTTTTGGTTTCTCTAAAATCTTTTTTTCAGTTTTTTTTCTCTTTAGAAAGCTAAAGAATCCAGTTTTTTTCTTTTCGTGATTGTCAATTTTTTTGTCTTTTTCTTTTGTTTCTTTGTTTTCTAAATCATTTTTCTTTTTTTGAACTTTTTTACTTTCTTCAGGTTTTTTATCCGGTAATTTCTGAGTTATTTTTGAATTATTTTCAGTGTCATCATCCATAATCTCAATTTTTTTGGCTTTTTCTTTTTGTGGTTGTATTTCTTTTTCGATTATATTAACAACTTCGTCTTGATGGTAATCTGATAAATCAATTCTTTTTGCTTTTAATTCATTGATGATTACCGGATCGTGAGTGGCCAAAATTAAAGTTGTGCCCAACTGATTAATTTTGGTAAGTATTTTAATGATATGTTGGGTATTAGCTTCATCTAAATTACCCGTTGGTTCATCAGCAAAAATAACTTTTGGACTGTTGGCCAATGCTCTGGCAATACTGATACGCTGTGCTTCTCCGCCCGAAAGTTGTCTTGGGAAAACCAAGGACTTGTCGGTTAACTCTACTAGTTTTAATAAATCGGTGACTCGCTCTTCAATGATGCTTTGACGCTCACCCTTAATAAAGAGGGGTAAGGCGATATTTTCCCAAACATTGAGCTCCTCGATTAATTTGTAGTCTTGAAACACTACGCCAACCTGTCTTCTGTGGAGATGAAGTCGATTTCGATATGCTTTTGATAAAGGTTTGTCTTCAAATAGTATCTCACCCTTAGTTGGCTTATACTCTCCGATTAACAAGCGCATAATTGTTGTTTTACCGCTTCCCGAAGGGCCGGTGATTAGAACCGTTTCACCTGAGTCAACAGAAAAATCAAGATCTCTAAAGGCTACTGTGCCATTGGGAAACTGTTGGGTGACTGTTTTAAAAACAATAATACTCATATTTTGGTTATAGATAGCGCTACGTCTATTAAACCACGAGATAAGAGGTAGTCGCAATAGCGATAAATGAAAAAGAGTTAGCTACAGTTTAAAGTTCTTCTTCAAAAGGTGACTGTCCCTCAACTTCAATAATTTCAATTTTTCCAACATCCATTAGCCAGCCAGCTTTTTGACCCTGATATGTTTCTCCCCAGACTTTTATTTCTGATCCAACCAGTAGATCAAGATCTGTGACAGTTGAGGTTAAATAAACAGTTTGAGATTCGCCGCCTGGTCTGAGTAATCTATGGGAACCCTCACCGTTTAAACCTCCTGCTTGAAGATAACCAATTGCTTCATCGCTAAAAGTATCACTATCTTGAATTCCAAAAACATCGCCTTTCTTGATTTGACCCTCAGCAATTAATTGCTCTGGGGCTGGTCCGCTGGCAAGTTCAGAACTTTTTGTTTTGAGTTTAAATCCTCCAAAGCCTGTGCCAATACCGGCAATTACCGCGATCACGCAGGCTGTAATTAAAAGTTTTTTTTGTTTTTTCTGCATGAGAACATCTTTCTCTTGTGATTGAATTGGTTTGATAGATACTCCATCATTACTAGATTGAAACGATGAAGCAGATTCTTGATTGTGAATCATTTGGCTACCTTCGTCAACTGCTGTTTCATAGTTATTTTGATTTTGTGGGTAAGCGCTGGTGTTAAACTCTTCATTATCTTGAAAAGAGTCTTGAGTAGTGCTGGTTTGGGAAAGGTTAATTTTTTTCATAGACTCTATTATCATCGCACAGATAAAGATTCGCAAGTAAATAATTATTATCTAATAAATGTCGGTTTTTTATATAATTAAAGCTTGATTTCTTCCTCAATAAATATATCTAAGTTACCGTCTAACACTCCTTGAGCATCACTTGTTTCAACTTGAGTACGCGTATCCTTAACTAGCTGATATGGATGAAGCACATAATTTCTGATCTGGGTACCCCAACTGGCGTTTTGATGTTGTCCTTTTTCTTGATCAATTTTTTTTTGTAGCTCTTCCTCTTGAATTAAAGCCAGTTTTGCTTTTAACATTTTCAAAGCTGTTTCTTTATTTTGAGATTGAGAACGGGAACTTCTGCTTTTAATGGTAATATTTGTTGGAATGTGAGTTAGTTCTACTGCAGTATTAATTTTATTAACTGCTTGACCACCGGGGCCACCAGCTCTAGTAAATTTCCAGCTTAACTCTTCATCTTTAAGATTAATTTCAACTTGACCAGAGATTACTGGTAAAACTTCAACAAGAGCAAATGAGGTTTGGCGTAGATTATCAGCATTAAAGGGACTTAGACGAACCAGGCGGTGTGTACCTCTCTCGTTTTTCAGATATCCGTAGGCGAAAGGAGCTTTTACTTCAAAACTGACCTCTTTTATGCCAGCTTCCTCTCCTTTTGTTTCCGAAATAAACTCAAATTTCCAGTCTTTGTGTTCAAAAAATCTTACATACATTCTTTCAAGCATCTCAGCCCAATCCATAGCTTCAGTTCCTCCTTGACCTGGATGAATCGATATTATTGCGTAACTTTTATCAAATTTGCCGTTTAAATATTTATTGATCGAGAGCTTTTTGACTAACTGTTTCAGTTTTTTTACTGTTTGTTGAATCTCAATTTCAAGTTGATTTTGATCAGAATCATTTAGCTCATTTTGACTCAATTCATCTAATGATTTTAAATTTTTGACAAATTTTTCAAGTTGATTGTATTGATCAAGTTGTTCTTCAAGAAAGCTTAACTCCTGCATTGTTTCTTGAGCATCGGCTCTTTCCCAAAAATCTGGATTGAGAGTGTCTGTCTGGAGGTCAGACACTTGCTTTTTCAAGTCTTCAATATTTAGCTCAAGTTGTAAGACTTGAGCATCTTCAATTAGTTGTTGGTGAGTGTTATCAAGCATATCTATATATCAATCTAACGACACAAGTCTATTCTATCTGATGCCACCTATTTTTTCATTCTTTTGTAGAGAAAAATCTAACGAACTACTAAAGAATGAAACTTTGTATTTTGTAGTAGGTAATCCCGGTTGTCTGACAATAGTCCAAGTATGATGAGTGTCAAGTTCTGTTTCAGGTTGAAGATTAATTATACATCTAGTCGATTTCATCTCTGGAGTTGAGATTAAAAATCCAACTTGATTGGCAATTCCTCCCCAAGTTTGAATTTTTGAGCTTTCTTCAATCGTTTTCTCTTTCCCATCACACAAAACTTGAACTTGTTTAATGGATAAATCTGTTACTATTCGCTGGTAGTTGATATAACCCATGTGCTTTGCCTGTAGTAGATCAGGATTATTTTCAATAATTTCTATTTGTTGTTGTGATAAGGGCTGATTTTCGTTGTAATAATCTAGAACAATGGTTATTAGGTTTGGTGAAAAATTTAACTGAACTTCACGAATAATCTTCTTATTTGCTTTATTGATACCGACATTCGATTCAATTAGGTAAAGAAAAAAATCAGTATCATAATCAACTGTTCCTCCTGCTTGTTGATCAACAATAAATTGTTGTAATTCTGGATCAGAGCTGTAAAACAAAATATTTTTTTGTTTAATGCTATTAAATATCTCTTTCGAGAGTTGAATTTGCTGTTTAAAACTTAATTGAGAGATTTTTATTTTGAGGGCTGTAAAAAGTTCATTTAAAAACATTTTTTTTCGTTTGTCTCCGGCAAAAAACTCTTGACGATCTTTTCTTGCAAGCTCAGCTAGGTTATCGGCATATACCTCTTGATCTGTATCAAGAAGTTTGATTGGTCCTGTTACTTTTAATATGTTGCTAATCGCATCTAAACTGATACCAACAACGGTATTAATATCTTGCAACTCTGTTTGTTTGGTGATCTTTATATAGTTTTGAGCCGATTGCGAAAAATCTGCCTCCCAATTGGCATCAGCTAGAGACATATTTTTGCCTGAACTTAAGTACTTACTAATTCCGATTGGTGTGTTATCTAAACCATTTGTTCTGTTGGCTAGATCATAGACATCATAAAAGATAGGTTGTTTAAGTTGACCACTGATTAGGTTAGTAGTAGCCATCGAGCCTACAAATCCACCTCCAGCTCTTAACTCATCACTATTCTGAAGTAAAAAGAGAATCTGAAGATCATGATTTGCCAAATAATTAACCAACCAACTACTTTGGGATAATATTTGTGAAATATTTTTTAGCTGATCCTTTTGTTCGGATTTAACAACTTGTTGTATGAGATTGTTTTCATTAAAAAGTTGATAAAACTCTGCATACTCTAAAGAGAGTTTTTTCAAACCAGAATTAAGCTCTGAATCAAGTAAGACTATTTCTTGATCTGCGGTTATCAGAGATTGTTCAAGTTGAGTTTTTATCTCATAAACTTGAGGAACTAGGTTAAGTCCCGATTGCCAGAGTTTCAGCAACGACCATTGATTGATGGTCATAACTCTAGCGAGTTTTATTGGAAAAACCGCAACCTTGGATCTAGAAGAAGCTCTCGATAACTGCTCGTTTTTTAATGATGAAAAGGTGAGTATGGAACAAAACAGAGCTATCAATATAGTGATTGCAAGTAACAAACAATACCAGGTAATTATGTGTCGAATAAGCTGATGGTTTTTTTTAATCTGATCAAGCATTATCTATTTTGTTAAGTTTGATTATATCGCGATAAGATTTATTGATTTTCTACAAGACAGTTTTATATATTGTCCTGTTGTTGAGTTGCGTACTGAATTATAATCAGAATCAATCAATAACGCTCAATATGAACAAACCAACAATTTGCATTATCCATGGTTGGTCGCTTGAAAAACAGATAAAATCTCGCTGGCAACCTTTAATTACTTTACTTGAAAAAGCAGGATATAAAGTTAAATATTTATCTTTACCTGGATTTGATGAACCTCTACTAGAACCTTTCGATTTAGATATGTATCAAGATCACTTAATAAAACAGCTAGAAAAATTTTCATCTGTAGTGATTATTGGACACTCGTTTGGGGGTCAGTTGGCTGTTTGTTTAGCTGCAAAAAATCTTAAAAAAATCAAGGCTATGGTATTAATAGCTCCAGCTGGAGTGATAGATAAATCTTTGTTTAAAGTAATTAAGAGAGTATTTTTTAAGTTGATTGCCAAAACTGGCTCTTTAGTTCTTGGTTTTTTACCAACTCCAGTCTTACTTTTTTTTAGAAAAATCCTTTATTTCTTTGTTAGAGAAAATGATTATTTGAAACTTTCTGATGAAAACTTAAAAAAAACAATGCAAAAAGCTATTTCTACGGAAGTGATTGATGATTTTGCAAAAATAAAACTTCCCACCTTGATAATTTGGGGGGATAAAGATAGTTTTACTCCTATTAAAAATGCTCCTGTTTTTGCTTCGGGTATTCATAAGGCTCAACTCAAAATTCTGAAGGGAGAAAGACACAGACCATACTATTCTAAACCTGAGCAAGTTGCATCACACATTACATATTTTTTAGATCGATATGTGGATTAATTTTTTTTTATTACCATTTTTTTTATTGCCTTTTGTTGTTAGGTGGTTGTTGTGGCTAAATATCCTTCAAAAGAAAGAGTATCGGTTGGATAGACTTTTTTCATATCTAAAAACTTGTGAAGGTCAAAAAGATATGCTGGCAGTTTTTCCTAGGAGAGAAAGCCTTAGTAGGAAAACTTTAAAGCGTCCCAAGTTTACTCTTCGGGTGATTCTAATAGCTTTTCTTTCTTGGTTTATTATTGTGGGAATAATCATTTTGGATATTCAGCAATCCATTCTATTATTTTTTCTTTTATTGCTGTCTTTGCTTGTAATAATTCCAGGTATTATTCTATTATGCAATCTGCCTTTTTTACTTTTATTCCGCCTTTTGGTCGAAATTTTGCTACTGTTAGCTCAACAAAAACTTAAACAAACTAAACCGCTAATTATTGGTATTACTGGTAGTTATGGAAAAAGTAGCACCAAACATTTATTGACTCATCTTTTATCAGCAAAACATAAAGTTTTTACCACTCAATACTCATATAACACTCCTTTTAGTCTAGCTATGCAGATATTATCAAGATATCGAGGAGAGGAGACGGTAGTGTTGGAGTTTGCCGCATATAAAATTGGTGAGATAAGAAATTTAGCTAAACGATTCCAGCCAAAGATAGCGATTATTACTGGACTGGCTTCTCAACATTTGGCAACGTTTGGTTCTATTGAAAACATTATCAAAGCCAAAGCAGAACTGATCGAGATTTTACCAAATGAAGGGATAGTTTTTTATAATGATGCAGATCAGGGGGTCAAGAAGATCGTTGATCATGGATTGTCTAACAAACCCGATATCAAAACCTACTCATTTTCTGATTCGGTCTTAAAACTTGTTTATTCAGAACAATCGATTGATGAGCTAGCTCGATTAACATTTCGCTTAAATAATAAAAGAGTAAATACAAAAATTGTTGGTAAACAGTTCATTTCGGTGATTAAAGGAGCTACCGCTGTTTCAAGACATTTAGGTTTTTCTGATCAGCAACTTGTAGATAGCTTGAGTAGTTTTAAGCCCAATGATTTGTTCATTAAATTTAATCGTCACAAAAATGGCTTTTGGATTTTAGATGATGGTAAAACTGCTAACCCAACCGGATTCAAGGCTGCTGTTGAGCTATTAGATGAAATTTCTCAAAAAAGAAATTCTTCAGGAGATTTAGTTTTAATCACATCTGGGTTAATCGATTTAGGTCAGGACTCTATTAAGATTCATCAGCAATTAGCTTGGCAAACAAAAAATATTTTTGATACAGTTATCTATCTTGGAGATGCAGGAAAAAAACAGTTTCAAGATGTTTTCGGTAAAAAAATAATTATGGATACAATTCAAGCTAAAGAATTAATAAAGAAACTCAATAGAGATGATATTGTATTAGTTGAGGGCAGATTGCCTGTTGAAATAGCTAAACTACTCGGGGTAAAACAATAAATATGACTATTTTTAACAGTTTGGGTTCAAACTATTCATTTGCCGATGCTTTTATTGCTTTGCGAGAGCTAGTCTGGCCAAATCAATCAGCTAAAAAAAAGTTAAAAAAGTATTTATCAAACCATTTCCAAGGTCAAGCTGTTTTATTATTTAATGGACGTGATGCTATTGAATACTGTTTAGCAGCTTATGGAATTGGTCAGGGAGATGAGGTTTTAACTCAAGCCTTTAGTTGTAGCTCGCTCGAAGAAGCTATCAATAGAACTGGAGCTAAAGCGAGATATTTTGACATTGACTCAGATGAGCTTTCTACTTCTGTGAAACAAGTGAAAAAAGCTTTTCAAGCAGCAACTCAACCGAAAGCCATTATTCTTCAGCATACCTTGGGTTATCCCGACCAGGTACAAGAGATTGCTAAATTTTGCAAAGAAAAGAAAATTATTCTAATTGAGGATTTAGCTCAAGCTGTGGGAGCAGTTGATGATAGTGGTGTTGAATTAGGTTCTTTAGCCGATGCCGTGATTTTATCTTTTGGGAGAGATAAAATTTTAGATGGAACATCTGGAGGAGCAGTTGTTTTTAAACATCAATCGATTAATATTCCAGTTTTACCCAAACTTGAGGATTGGTTCGAGCTTAAACATGACAAATCAAATAAAACATTAGTGTTAAAACTATTGTTTTATCCCTTAATATCGCTCCTGATTCGACATACTTACTCATTTGGATTAGGAAAAGTGTTACATAGTTTGGCAAATAAAACAAAGTTGATGGAAACTCAAATAAAAAGTCCACATCAACATTATCAATCATTCCCTGCATATTTTGCTCCCATGGTTTTAAAACAATGGCATCGTTTGAATGAACAGTTGGCTAATCGAAGTTTTATTGCTTCAATATACTGGAACAAACTTCAAAATGTTAAAGGTATTAAAATTCCAGTATCGCCTGAAAAAATTGCCCGCGGAACAAATTTAAGATTTCCGATTCTTTTATCCTCTCCTCAAAATGTAAAAAATACTTTGTTGTTTTTGAAAAAACATGGGGTATTTCTTGACGATCGATGGTACAAATCGGCCGTGGATAGTGGCTCTTTACCGTTTACAAGTAGCTATCAAAAAGGTAACTGTCCCAATGCAGAAAATTCGGCAAAATTGATTATTAACTTACCAACTCATAGAGTAATCAATAGCCAAAAGGCAGAAAAGATTTGTGAGTTAATTATTAAGTCTTTTTAAGATATACATGAGTGAAGTTCAATTTAAAACACTGTTTGACAAGAGTTTGTGGGAAAGTTTCATCATTACCCATCCACAAGCAAATTTTTTACAGTCCTACAACTGGGGAAGATTTGAGGAACAAATCGGTAAAAGTTTTTTCCCTGTAGCTATTTACAAGGATGATAAACAAATCGGGACAGCCATGATTATCAAGGAGTTGGCTAAGAGAGGCAATTATCTAACAATTGCTGGAGGTCCTTTGCTTGATTGGCAAGCTACTGACTCGAAAAATGTATTTGCAAAGTTTTGTGATTTTTTAAAAGAGTTAGCCAAAAATGAAAACTGTCATTTTGTTAGAGTCCGTCCTCAGGCTGAAGATACTCCTCAACTAAGAAAACTTTTTGAAGAAAATGGATTTTTACCATCTCCTATGCACTTAACGGCAGATTTAACACTTCGACTCAACTTATCTCAAGACCTTGAAAAAATATTGGCTCAGATGCGGAAAAATACTCGCTATGAAATAAGAAAATCTGAACGATTGGGGATAGAAACCAAAATTATCAAGAGTTCTTCTTTTATGAAAGAGTTCTATGATCAACAACTCTATCTGGCTAAAAAACACGGCTTCATTCCCTTTGATTATCAATTTTTATTAAAACAGTTCGAGGTTTTTGCTGATGATGATCAAGTAGCTTTTATAAACTCTTATTACAACAATGAGTTATTGGCCAGTGCTTTTGTGATTTTTTATCAAAAGGAGGCGATTTATCATTATGGAGTCTCGACTCCAAAAAACGAAAGATTGCCGGGTTCATACGCAGCTCAGTGGGCTGCAATACAGGAAGCAAAAAAGCGTGGCTGTAGTGAATATAATTTTTGGGGAGTGTCTCCTTTAACCAAAACAGACCACCGATTTGCTGGCCCATCGCTGTTTAAAAGAGGATTCGGTGGTTATGAGCTTCAGCATCTTCCTGCTCATGATTTACCGGTATCCAGTCGATATCAATTGATTAGACTTTTTGAGTTAATAAGAAAGAGAATCAGAAGACTGTAAATTTATCTTCTAGAGATTGTAAAACTTGGCAAATATTTAATAAAGATAGCCGGAGGATCTTCTAGTAAAAACTGCTGAAACTCTTGATAAACAGTCTGTCTTTCTTTCTGCTCAAGTGTCTGCCTACCTTTTTCTAACAGACTATCTATACGAGTGTTTTTGTAGTTTGTAAAGTTGGTTGGTTGATCTGAGTGCCACAGAAAATATTGATCAGGATCAATGGGAACTTCTTGTCCAAGCAATAAAAACTGATAGTTCTGGGTATCTGGGAAGTTGCTAATTTTCAATTGGACTTGAATTTTTAGATTTTCGCACAGAGACTTATCTTCAACATCTGAGCTATTTTGACATTTTTCATAAGCATGTTTCCCAAATTCTTCCCACTCTTCTTTTATTTGATTAGCTTCTTGATTAAAAATCGAAGTGGTAGTCAAAGAGATTTCTAAAGGCTGATTAGGAAGACTGGAAAGAATTCGCTCTGTTCCTCGTTCCCAATCCTTGGCATAATCTTTACCTCCTTCAAGGTATGCCCAAGAAAGAGGGTTAATTGGACTAACTGCTCTTTCTTCGCCAACAGGTTTATCAAGAGCATAATAAAGAGCTTGTTTTAAATTCCTGGTGATTAATGGATCGTTGTGATTGAAAAAAACTGCGAGGTATTGATCATATTTAACCTTTCTTTCAATGGTGATGTTATTACCTTTCCAGCTTTCTAAGTCATCAACTTGGCGGATATCGTTAACAACATCTACTTCTCCTTTTTTAAAACCAATTATTGCATCTTGCTCAGTTAAATAAAAACGATATATCAATCTATCTTCTGGTCCATCTAAAACCAATTCCTGTAAGCGGTTATTTTTTTGTTTATAGTTTGAGATTTTATAAGGACCAAGTCCAATGATATTTGGTTTTTTAAAGAAGATGAGATACTTTTCAAGCGTTTGTCTAAAGATTGGTTCGGTAACTACCGAAGGAAAAGGGGCAAAGGCAGCGGGTAATTTGAAGACGATATCATTGGGCGTGGAAATAATCTCAACATCTTTTAAATTGTAATTAATTGTATCTGGAGTCAATTCTAGTCCATCTTGCCATTTGAGACCTTTCTTGAGAGTGAAACGATAAGTATGTCCATCGTTTTCGGTTATCCAGCGTTCAGATAACAAAGGATCTATTGAAAGATCTTCAGGATCAACAGTGGTTAAACCCATGCTTAGTTTATGTTTGATGTCATTGGGAAGAGTTTGCAGACTATACTCTCCGACTATTCCGACATACTGTCTTTTTTTAATGGTTAGCTTTCTCATTAAAAATGGCATCAGTATAGAAAAGAAAAGCACACCACCCAGAATAGAAATTATTACAGTTGGGCCATGTTTTCTAACGTATGCGGTAAAGTACCAATAAAATTTTCTCATGAAGTAGTGATAGAACAATCACTTACAGTATTAAGCTTGCAATTGATAATAAAATAAACAAGCAAATTGAGATGATTGTTGAAATAAAAACTATCTTTTCCACTCCCTTTCGAGTGTGATAAGTTTCACCACCGCCTCCCCAGGTACTACCTAGACCGGTGCCTTGAGCCTGCAACAAAATCAAAATAACTAGCAATGTAGAAATTACAATTTGAGTAATTGAAATAGCGTTTGACATATCGATTTATTCTAATTTATTTAGCAGTGGCTGTGTAGCGTTGTTCTCGAATAACACAAATGCTAACAGAGCCAGGATAGGTGAGTTTATCCTCAACTTTTTCTTTTATCTTGTTTGCTAGTACGGCAACATCATCGTCTTTAGATTTTTCAGGATTGAGTAATACTCTAACTTCTCTTCCAGCTTTAACTGCATATGCTTCAGCTACTTCGCTATAACTAGTTGCGATCTGTTCTAGATTTTCTAGTCTTTCAAAGTATTCTTCAATGTTTTCATATCTGGCTCCAGGTCTGGCTCCAGAGATTGCATCAGCTATATATACAGCCATTGATTCAGGAGAAGAAAATGACTCATCTTCATGATGTTGGGCGATGCAGTCAATAACCTGTTTTGGCATATTAAATTTTTTAGCAATCTTTACACCAGCCTCAACATGATTTTCTTCAGGATTATCAGATACCTTGCCAATATCGTGTAATAAACAACCTAATTTAACCACATTGACATCTAATCCCAGCTCTTGTGCAATCTTGGTACCAATTTTGGTTACTTCAAGAGTATGCTTGATGAGATTCTGTCCATAAGAGAATCTATATTTATATCGACCCAAAATCTTAATTAGAGGTTGGGGTAGGTTATAGACGTTTACTCTTTGGCAGAGATCTTTTCCAGCATCGAGCATGATTTGATCAATCTCACTCTTAACTTTTTCTAATACCTGTTCAATTCTTACTGGTTGAATTCTTCCGTCTTTGATTAGTCTTTCTAGGGTGATTCGAGCGATTTCTCTTCTAACTGGATCAAAACAAGAAAGTCTAACTTCGGCATCTGAGTAATCAAGATCAAGATCAACTCCAGTTAAGTGTTCAAAAGCATGAATATTTCTTCCTGATTTACCAATAATTTTACCTTTAACATCTTCTGAAGGTATTTTTACAACCGACACAGTGTATTCTGCTACATAATCAGTGGCACCATTTCTCATAGTGTCTATCAACATCTCTTTTGCTTTGTCGGCGATCTCGAGTTGAGCCTCTTCCTCTTTTTGACGAACAAGCTGAGCCATTTGTTGGGTAAGTTGTTTTTCAAGACCTTCGAGAAGAGCATCTTTGGCTTCTTGTTGAGTCATGCCAGAGATCTCTTCCAATCTCTGGACCATCTTATTTTTTGTCTCTTCAACTTTAGTTTTAAGCTTTTCAAGAGTTTCTTTCTCAGAACTGAGATTTTTTTCTTGTTGTTGAATTTGATCGAGTCTAAGATCGAGCTTGTCTAGCTTACTATCTAGAGTTTTTTCTCTATTTAATAATTCTCTTTCTTGTTCTCGAGCTGATTTGTCGGCTTGTGCCTTGATTTGAAGAGCAGAGTCTTTTGCCTCAACAACAATCTCTCTAGCTTGAGCTTTTGCTTCTCTAAGTAAGGCTTCTTTTTCTTGAGCTATCTCCTGTGCAGTTATAACCTTTGAGAAATCTTTTTTAGTAGGCCGAGCTTGATTATTGTTCTGCTGTTTCTGTTGATTCTGTTTAGTTTTATCTAGCTTAATAAGTTTTTTATTTACTTGAATTTGTTGTTTATCACTTTTTTGTTTTTGATCTCTCGAAAATAAAGATGATAAGTTGTTAAAAAATGCCATAATCTACTCCTTTTATGTTCTAAGTTCTTTCGAATAATTTACAAAACAGTTAAATAACTGTTTATTGCAGTGAGAGTTCTTCTGGATAATTTACCAGAAATCAGATAAGTGGAAAACTAAGACCGAGTATGATCTAAATAGAAAATAGTTGGATGTACCGCTATTTGATCTGGACTCATATGGTGATTAATATTCTAGTAGCTTAGTAATAAAGTTATCTGATCGGACGATTTTTCGTCACTGCAAGAAGTATTATATTCAAAAACGTCATTGGAGTCAATGAAAAACACTCTTGAAGTAGTTAAAAAAAACACCTTTAAATCAAGTAAAATTTACTTAGACTTAATTTTGTCCCAGATAGCAGTCTCAACTTTTTTAGCTAATTGTGGATTCTTTTCTAAGAACTCTTTGCTAGCTTCTCTACCTTGGGCAATTACTTCTCCTTCATATTTGTAAAAACTGCCCGATCTTTCGATGATTTCCATTTCTACTGCTAAATCTAAGATATCTCCGCTCCAGGAAATTCCTTTATCGTTCATATCAAACTCGGCTTTTTTAAAGGGAGGAGCGACTTTATTTTTCGTAACTTTAACCCTGTGTCTACTACCCACAACTTCATCTCCTTCTTTAATGGCACCAATTCGCCTTATATCTAGTCTTTGCGAGGCATAGAATTTTAGGGCCTGTCCTCCAGAGGTAGTTTCTGGGCTACCGAACATAATACCTATCTTCATACGAATTTGGTTAGTAAAGATAACTAAAGTATTGGTTTTATTGATCGCTGCAGATAGTTTTCTCATGGCTTGCGACATTAGTCTAGCTTGAACACCCATTTGAGAATCACCCATCTCTCCTTCAATTTCTGATTTAGGAACTAAAGCGGCGACTGAATCAATTACTAAGATGTCAACACCACCTGAACGAATTAGCTTTTCAGCAATTTCTAGGGCTTGTTCTCCATAATCTGGTTGAGAGATAAGCATCTCTTCAAGATTAACACCGATCTTTTCAGCTCTAACTGGGTCAAGCGCGTGTTCTACGTCAACGAAAGCGGCTACACCGCCTTGTTTTTGGACTTCAGCAATCGCATGTAAACATAAGGTGGTTTTTCCTGAAGCTTCTGGTCCATAAATTTCAACAACTCTACCTTTAGGATATCCTCCTACTCCTAAGGCTAAATCAAGTGAGATTGAGCCGGTTGGAACTGCAGGAACTTTATCGATATTTCTAAGAGACTCTCCTAGCTTCATGATAGAACCCTGCCCGTATTCTTTATCAATCTGTTTCATGGCAATATTAACAGCCTGCATTTTTTGTGAGTTCGCTTGAGTTGAAACATTAGATTCTGTCGCATCTTCACTCTTTTTAAGATTCTTTTTTTGATCATTTTTTGACATATTTTTATCCTCTTTTATTAATTAACTGATGTTTGGTTTTTGTTCAGATTGTTAACTCACTATACTTAATCTTTTAAAAAAAATGAATAGTGAATTTATCTAATTGCTGATTTACAATACTGAGTTATTGTAAGTAATTTTTTTATTTTTGTAATTTGAGCATAAGTGTAAAAACTTAAAATTTGCTGACAAAAATAGAATCGGGCTGTAGCTCAGATGGCTAGAGCGCGCGCATGGGGTGCGCGAGGTCGCTGGTTCAAGTCCAGTCAGCCCGACAATTCTTAATTTTTTTTGGGAATTGGAATCAATAAATTGGTCTCTTTGATGTATTTTTGATAATCTATATTTTTTCCAAACTTCTTTAGATATCTATTCTCGATAGGAGGCACCCCAGTAATAAAAAGTAGTATAAAGGTGATGAATATTGGTCCGACGACTGATAAAAGTTCATAGTTATTGAGAGAAGGTAAACAAAACAAGAATATACCCCACCAGCACAGTATCTCTCCAAAATAATTTGGATGTCTCGAGTATTTCCACAATCCAACATCAGTCCATCTATTCTTATTTTCTGGCTGATTTTTATATTGGAACTTTTGTTTGTCAGCGATTGTTTCGATTATTAGTCCAGTTAACCAAATGATTAATCCAACTGTTGACCAAATAGTTAAATTTATATACTTTGAAAAAGAAATAGCTGCTGGAAGAGAGATTATCCAAACGGATATTGCTTGCAAGAGCCAGAATTTTCCAAATTGAATAAAACTATTTCTGATTTTATTAAATCTTCGATCAACTTTTATCTTCATAATTCTGATAAAAAGATAACTTGAAAGTCTTATGCCCCAGATTACAATCATGGCTAATAATAACCAATGCATCGCCGTTTGATCAGATTTTAAAAATGAAATAATAGCTATGGCAATAAAAGTTAATCCATATGATAAATCTGTGACCTTATCTGTTTTATTAATTGAGGCAATAATGAAAAAGAAAACCTGAATTATTAATGAGACATAGAGTGATTGGAGAATAATTGAAAAAAGTGACATATGTTTAGTTTGAAGTTTGCGTGCCAATAATGGTGAATAATAACGTTTACCTATTATAAATATTCGTAATCTTTGTTACAGCTTCTATTTCTAATTTCTTTATACTGAACTTTCGATTAATAATTATTGAAGTTTATGCTTGAAATTAACAAAAAAATACCCACAACAATTGCTATATTAAATGAAAAGGGTCAAGAAGCTACCTTGAATGAGTATTTAGGTCAACCTTTAATCATCTATTTTTACCCAAAAGATAATACAGCTGGTTGTACCTTAGAAGCAACTCTATTTAAGGAACACAAGCATTTATTTTCAGAAAAAGGAATTAGGATACTGGGTATCAGTAAAGATTCGGTTGCATCTCATCAAAAATTTAAAGATAAGCTTTCTTTAAATTTTGAGTTGCTTTCGGATCCTAACCACAAACTACAGGAAGCTTTTGGAGTTTGGCAAGAAAAAAGAATGATGGGGAAAAGCTATATGGGAACGGTAAGATCAACATTTTTAATTGATTCTAAGGGAAAAATTAAAAAAGTGTGGCCAAGGGTTAAGCCAAAGGATCATATAAAAGATATTTTAAGTTATCTGGAACAGGAAAGAATTTAACTAATTTACTCCTCTATATCTAAAGGAATTTTTTCTTGAAGCCAATTTGCAGCTTTTTCGTAAAGAGTTGGCTCTGGTTTTTGATTTAGTAAAACCTCTGAGAGAATTTTATCAACAATTTCTTGATCTTGTTTGCCGAGCAAAATAGTTAAGCGGTTTGGGAAACGAGAGCATTCAACATTTAGAATTTTTTCATTGTGCTTGTTTGTAAACCAGTATCTACCAAGCTCCTCCCAGTAATATAGGCTTTTTTCAATCTTTATGCCCCAGGTTGTAATCTTAAAATCAATCTTCTGTGGAGGGACAACCGATAAAACATAAGCTAAAAATGCAACTGCGATAACAACTGTGATTGCGGCAAGTTGTCCAGCAAAACCCAATATTAAAGAAATCAGTAGGGCAATAATTGCCATCGTACTGTAATATTTTTTGTTTCTTTTTTTAAATGGTCTGCTGGGAGCGGTCCATAGTAAAATATCTTGTTCAGGCAAAGGTTTATAGATCCATGGGGCAATTGGAGACTCTTCAAGTTTTGAATGAGGATAAGCCAACTCTTCTTGTTGTTGAGTCTGATCGATCGGCGAAGAAGACTCACTGTTAAGATTGTTGTTGATTGAACTGTCTTGTTGATTGGGCATGATACTTATGGCTGTTATCAATCGGTAGATAACAATTCACTATCAATACTATACACAAAAAATTAGCTCACGCCAAGCAGATCAAGATTTGTTACAATACTGGGTTAGTTGACAAATATTTGTACGTATTCGTCTGGAGGCGTCGCATAGCGGTCAATTGCACTGGTCTTGAAAACCAGAGCCTTTCGGCTTCGTGAGTTCGAATCTCACCGCCTCCGCACATAATCATAAATTCTCACAAAACAACTTAGGTTAGCAGGTTTAATCAAATTATTATTTATTATTATATGATTAGACTTGTTAATAACAAATATAATTTAATAACTATTTCACTAACAAATTAATTTTTTCAGAATTATTAATTCTCTTGATTTTATGACCAAAGAAAATTCCAAAGTTTTACTATTTAATCCTAAAAAGTCTGAAGAGCTAGTCCAAAGAGTTTTAGAAATGAGTTTTCACGATACGCTTTCCGCTAAACTCATGCAATTGGTAGTTTTTTATATGGGAGAAAATGATTTTAATACAGAAAAATTTATAACACTAGATCTTGAAAAATTTATGAGAAAATTAAGTCAGTTACAATTCCAGATGGGGCGACTTTCTCATCAGGAAGAACAAAAAATCTTAGGCAGATTAAACTACAATATGTTGCTTAATTATTTTGACAACACTACTCAGTATCCAGTGTTGATTGATGGATTTTGTAGACTGATAGATTTTGAGTTTGCAAATAATGAAGATTTTAGCATTGATGATTTAATTGAAATTTTCCACGAGCTTTATGGCGAATTACAAAGATTATTGGCTAATACTTCTCATCGTTAATCTTCATAGCATACTTAAATCTCTATTTCTACGTCCAGCAATGGCGCATACTGTTGACAGCCGTAGATGTCGCTATCTCCAGGACTCCCGCTAGGCTCATCTCTTTGAATGGTAAACTTAATAGCACAAGCTGGATCAAAGTAAGTGAAATCGGTAATCATTTTCTGAGGAACTTTATACAAGTCTCCAATAAATGATTTATTGATTACATCTGCATTTTTTACTTTTTCATAGTTTTGTTTATTGTCAAAAATGATGTCAAAAGTAACGTGATCTACTCCTGCATCTTTACTTCTAATTGTCTTTGCAAGGTCTTGTAGTTTCATATGTTGATTTTTTTAGGATAATTAATTGTTCGAATGATAAATTTAGACATTTAAGTATTTTAGCTGACAGATCTTTTTCCAATCAGGCTCAGTCATAACATGATTGATGGTCCATTTATAAGCTGGTTCTGCTTTCAAAACTTCCGCAAACAATACTGAAGCAGTGCCGGCTGTTCCTTTGACTTTGCTGGTGCGAGCATAAAAAATTCCTCTACCTCCCATTAAAGCTATTTCGTGGGCAAGTTGCTCATCATCACAAATGGCCTCAACAACAACACCTATTTCATGAGGATTATTTTTTATGGGTTCCCTATCTTTCATCAGTGCATTTTTTCCATATATATGGAAAAAGAGTTTATATTTGATTCCCTGAGATCCATAAAACTTTTCTACTTCACTTTTGGCCCAATCAATTGCTTCATCTAACTGTTCAATGACTAGTGGATCTCGGACTCCTACTACGATTACTCTTCTTTGCCCGACTTTTCCAGAACCCTCTAATTTAAATGTTAATTCATTTTCCGAGAATTTAATTCCAGTCACCTCGGTTGCTTTTTCTGAAATCTGTTGATAGTTGCAGCTTGTTAAATCAATTTTTCCTCCCGGAAAGATCTCTTCAAAAGGATTACTTCTTTCATACATTGAGTGCCCAGCTATAGAGGCTGGAGTGCATCTTTGGAAATCTGCCATGGCTTCAACGACTACAGAATCTTCTCTAACATAACCGATTACCGTTTCTTTTGCTCCATAAGGTTCTGCACAGAATGATGAACACTCCAGTGCTTTTCCTGCAAAATATGAGGTGGCCTCAGGCATTCCTTTCCAGATGGCAGCTGCTGCATAAACACAGGTATCGCTTGATCTTCCTCCAATAATGACATCAGCGCCGTTATTAAGAGCTTCTATATATGGATGAACTCCCATAACAGCTACTACTTTATCAGTTTGATTAATGTCATCTTCAGTTAAGTCTTTTCTTGCTGAGCCTAAGCCTCTAATGATTTCACCATTCTCAATTCTTGAGAGAAGTTCTTTTTTTGGTATTTCAGAATAAAATGAAGCAATCTTAAAATTACTCAACCCTTCCTCTTGAGCGATCTCTTTTATTAGCTCAACATACATATCAACGCTTTTATTTGTACCCTGATCTCCGGCCGAACCTATAATCATGGGAACTTTTTGTTCACGTGCGGCTAGCAACATCAATCTTAAGTCGTGTTTTTGCCAGCTTCTTGGAGAACTGCAAACATCCTGTCCTAGATATCTAGGACCAATGTCGGCACTACCTGAATCTGCAATATAAAAATCTGGTTTCTTTTTTGCTCCTTCCCAAAAACTATTTTCTTTGGTGGGGGCATAACCAAGATGGCCGTTAGAAGAATGTATTACTACTTGTTTCACGAGCGTTCCTTTCGGTAGCTATTTGATAAATTTGGGCTGAAAGAAAATGTATTTATAGATGAGAGAACACAGAGAGAGAACAATATGGAGAGGGGCTGGCGTATGATTGTCTTGCTGCCTGATAGAATCATTATTTGATTTGATTGGCTTTGATGCTTGACGAGCCTAGTTATATGTAGTCATACACAAACTACATATTAAAAATTCATACATCCAGATTATATATAGACACTTAATTCTAAACAAGACGAATTTTATTTGGAGAAAATTATTTTGGAAAGTGATAATTAAAGTTCGCTAAATACAGTTTGACAAAAGTTATTATCTTCTTCGCAACCTAACTGAAGCCAGAAATAGAAATCTTCGGCGTTACCATTATTTGAGATGATGACTTTGTTGATATCTGAGTTTTGCTTAACCGTGTTTTCAATTTGAGCCATTAATGCACCTCCGCCACAAGAAGAGTTATTGCCAGCTAAAAGTTCAGTAGCATCGTTAAAATCTAAATAGGCAGTAGTATCAATAATCTTCACTCTGTGAAGAAGATTTGCCGTTGACTCGCTAAACGGAGAGATTGCACCTTTATCCATTTCTTCTGTTGTAGGACCTTTAAACAGTTCTTTGAGAATTAACTCGATCTTAGTTTCTAGATTAGTTGTTGAGGGGATATATCGATCAAACTCAAAAACTTGCTCGCATTGATAACCCTCGTCTTCTGGATATTTGCTACTGTCATTAAAAAAGAGTTCTACTTTCATGAAATCATTGTTGTTTGCTAAAGATGAATCAACTTCAATCACTTGAACTTGGTCGATTTGCCATTGCTCATCTGCCAACACTAAGTTTATTTCTCTTAAAAACTCAACATCATTAATATAAAAAGAGATCTCTAACGCAGCCTGCTGTTCCTCAATTTTTAAGTCACGAATTGTAAATGAATTTGGCAATGTTTCTGTTAAGGTAAGTGGGTTGATAAGGAATGAAGATTGAGTTTCTAGCTGAGTTGAAATTACTTCCTTTAACCTGTTTGATATTAGTATTGATTCAAGAAAAGAATCTGTTTTTAGGGCATCACCATCGTAACTCAAGTACCAACTGTAAAAAACTTCTGCAGTTTGAACAGGATTTAAATTTTTTGCCGTAGGATGTTGGTTTGAATAATCAGTCGGGGTGGTGATTATTGTTGGCTCTTTTGTTTGAGATAGTTGTCTTTGATGTAAATAGCCAATTCCAAAAAAAAGAGCAACTAAAATAATAAGAGGAAAAAACTTATTAATATTTTTGATTTTAGATAGCATCCTGGTCAATAATAAGATATAGTTAATAGTATAGCATCAAGCAGATTAAAGAGATGAGCAGATCTAAATTGATGAGTTATCTTTTTCCGTTTATCGCTGGCGCGATATTGGGTTTTGCTTATTTGTGGTTTTTCAAACCACAGACATTTGGTTTGTCTAGAAGGACTCATCTTAAGTCTGGTTCAATCTGGACAGGAGATGATGTGGCGATAGATACAATTTCCCCTGAGCCAACTGTTGAGCCGCGCATAAACATAATTTTTACAGGAGATCTAATGTTGGATCGTCACGTTAGATTAAAGGCAGAAAGCGATGGTTATGATTCTTTATTGGGAAATTCTTTGAAAGAATTACTAACAAACAGTAACTTAGTGATAGCAAACTTAGAAGGTCCTATCACAAAAGAAGTCTCGAAAAGCGTTGGTTCTGAAGTCGGATCTACAAATAACTTTATTTTTACTTTTGCTCCAGAATCTGCTGAGTTTTTGTCAAGAAATAATATTAAGTTGGTTAATCTGGGAAATAATCATATTACCAATTTTGGCAAAGAGGGTGTTATCTCAACCTTAAACTACTTATATCAAGCAGGAATTAATCATTTCGGGTGGGTGGCAAGCTCTCCAGATTTAGAGGAGTACAACCAAGCGCATTTAATCGTTGAAGTTTCAGACTATTTAATAGGTTTTGTTAATTTTAATCAATTTAGCGATCAAAATTTCTCAGATGTTCTGAAAGTTATTGAGGAGTTGAGGCCTCAAGTGGAGTATTTAGTAGTTTATGCTCACTGGGGTACGGAGTACGCGCCTGAACCCAATGAAGTAATAAAAGGCCAGGCTCATCGATTAATTGATGCTGGAGCAGATTTAGTGATTGGTTCACATCCTCATGTAATTCAACCTTATGAAGAATATCAAGATGGAAAGATTTACTACTCATTAGGTAATTTTATTTTTGATCAATATTTCTCTCCTGAAGTAAAAAGAGGACAGCTGGTTCAGCTTCAACTTGAGAGGAGTTATGATGATGACGGTAAAAAAAATGTCAAAGCCTCTTTTCAGGAGTTTGAAGTTTTAATGAGTTCTGGTCAATCTGTGGAGTTAGTTGAGATTTCTTCGGCTGAATAAAGAGTCTACTAGTCTTTTTTTTAATCCACAAACACTACCACACATTACGGCAAAATCGGCCATTAACTGCATGGTGGGCAACCAATACCAACCCTGAGGAGTGTAACGAATGTTTTTCCAGATAGCCCAGATTAAGTAAATAGTTAGCCATAATCCAAGAGTTAGCATCAGTTTTATTATGGAAACCTCTTTGATAAAAAGTAAGTATAGGGTGGCAAAAACCACTAAAAGATATCGTCCAAATAATAGCTGAACTTTAGGACGAACAATGCCGGCTTCGATATCACCTTTGGCAAAACCGTAGATCATTTTGATAAAAGAGGTCAGGTTTTTTCGAGGTATCCAGCCAACTAAAGCACTTTTTGCAAGGGTTATTTTCATCTTCATCTGCTTTGCGTGATAAAAGAAAGGAAAATCTTCATTAGTGGTTAGTTTTTCATTAAATCCGCCTAACTTTCTCCACGCTTCTTTGGTTATTAAAACAGACCGAGTGGTTGGTAAGAAATTATTTGGATTAACCTTGTTTGGCATTTGCAGAGTATATGCAACTACAGCCTGTTCAAATGCATTCGAAGGCAGGCCATAAAAGAACCCACCAACAATGGGAGGATTGCTTTCTTGATATGTTTTGTATAACTTTTCCAACCAAGAAGGCTGAGGAATACAGCCAGCATCAGTAATGGCAATTAGGTTTGTTTTTGCTTGATTAATAGCCCAGTTTCGTGCCTGAGCTCTATTGGAACCAGATAAAATTTTTACAGAGATTTTTTTTGAGAGTGGGTGATTGGAGTTATTTTTAATAAATTTCTTGATGATCTCAACCGTTTTGTCGCTTGATCCTCCGTCAACAAAAATAATCTCATCTGGAAAAGAGGTTTGCCTAAACAGCGCTTGTAGCAACAACTTAATGGTTGAGGCTTCGTTAAGAATAGTGGTGATAAGAGTTAGTTTTGAAGTCATTTCTTGTAGATGATTACTATTATAATGATGAATCATGAAAAATGAGAGAAAATTAGTGTTGATGATTACTCCCTATTTTTATCCCCACTCTGGAGGAGTAGAAAAGCATGTTTTAGAAATCAGTAAAAGATTGGTTGAGCAAGGTTTTTATGTCGAGATAATTACTGATCATTTTCAGAATAGTTTGGTCAAGAATGAGGAATTAGGAGGAATCAAAATCTTTAGATTTTTTTATCCAAAAATTAAGTTTATTGGACTAGTCGTAATTTGGTGGCAGATGATCTTTAGATTTCTTGCCCAATTTGCTAAAGCGGATATTATCCATGTTCATGATGTAATGATCTGGATTTTGCCAGTAAGAGCTTTGTTTCCAAGGAAAAAAATTATTTTGACGATGCATGGTTGGGAAGGGACACTTCCCATACCGAAAAAGAATATTTTCTTAAAGAAAATATCAGCTATTTTTGCTAACAAAGTTGTTTGTGTGGGTGAGTATATTGGCAAGTATTATCACCTCAGTTGTGACAAAGTAATTTATGGAGGAGTGGGCGGATTTTTTTCAGATTCTCTTAAGCAAAAACAAAGCTCGTTGGCATATCTAGGAAGACTGGAAACTGACACAGGGCTGCCGACTCTTTTAAAAGCTATCAGCAAAGAACACAGCTTGAGTACGATTTTTATTGGAGAAGGATTGTTACGATCCCAATGTGAGGCAGTTGGAAAAGTGACCGGTTGGTTGTCAGATAAAAAAATTGCTAATTTATTAGCAAAGACTTATTGGTGTGTGGCCAGTGGTTATTTATCTGCTTTGGAAGCATTGGCTAGTGGTTGTGAAGTGATTGTGATTGCAGACAGTCAGCTAAAACAAGATTATTGGCAACTTGGAGAGTTAAAGAACTTTTTGCATATTGTAAAAAACTTACAAGAAATGAAACAAGTCATAAAAAAGATTAAGACCAAAAAAATTAAATCAAAAAACACATTTCAAAGAATTAGCAATCAATTTTCTTGGGAAAAGTTAACCGATCAATATCTTCAGATATATTTCAGCTCCATCGATCTTAATTGAGACATGGTTTTTTATCACTCAATTAATAAAAATTTATTTATTTTAGTTATATCCATTTTTAGCTTAATAAAAAGTGCAGTAGTTGTGCATGCTTATACTCCTCCTCTGCCTCCAGAGTATCCATCATCAACTATTGTGTTTGAGGATGAATTTGAAGATGGTTTGGGTAAATGGGAGTTGGCTAGAGGTTCGATGAGTCATTGGAGTATCAACTCAAGCGGTGCTCTTGAAGCAACTATTCAAGACATTTTTGTAATAAGTGAACTAGTGCCAAAAGATGAGTATTGGCAAGATGAATGGCAAAACTATCAAATAGAGTTTGATTATGAGGTTTTAACTGAAGCCGATGTTAACTGGGGTTGGGGTTATCAAGATGAACACAATTGGTGCGAACTGCATCATTATGACAAATTTCTAAACTATGATCACCTTGTTGATGGTAAATCAGTCTATAGAGCATTAATTATTCGAGACATTCCTCGTCATCAAGTTCATCATATGGTAATTAATAGCAATCAGGGAGAGATCAATGTTTGGATGAATAATTTTTATATGATGACTTTTAAAGATTTTTATCAAGATCCACCAAGCGGAAAAGTATCACTCAAAGCAACTACAGGAATAGCTTATCCCACTCAAATAAGGTTTGATAATTTTCGTGTTTATTTAATTAATGAAGAATCAGAAGAAGATGATGAACAAAATGAGAATGAAGAAGAAGTATTATTATCGATAACAGAGTTTAAACAAAACGATGACTCATGGAAAGATGAGGAGTATGATCACGCGCTAGATTGGAGCAGTTGGGGTGATTGGCGAGCTAATCACCCCAACAATCCTCCTACTCAAGTAACAATTAACCACTGGGGTTGTGCTTTGAATTCTTTGGCAATGATCATGAACTATCATCAGCTAACACACTTGCCTAGCGGAGAACTGTTAAATCCCAACACGCTTAACCAATGGTTAATCAAAGAAGCTGATGGTTATGTGGGTGAAGGCTCATTAAATTGGTTGGCTGGGGCTAGACTATCAAGATTAATTAGCGAAGAATACTCAACTGCAAGCAACCAACTGTCAACTTTAGAGTATTCAAGAATTCACAGTGATCTATCAACTTCTTTAGTTGAGCTTCTTGATGAGAATAGGCCAGCAATTATTCAGATACCGGGGCATTTTCTTGTTGGCAAAGGATATATTCCAGCTCAAGAAGAGCAAGAATTAGATTTTTATATTGCTGACCCAGCTTATTCTTATGCTAAATTTTCTGAGCATCAGGAATCATTACTCAGTTTGATTGATTATCAACCAAGCAACACAGATTTAAGTTATCTGATGGCTGTTTATCCATCTGAGGTCGATCTAGCTTTTTGTGATGAAAATGGTCAAGAATTACAAGCAACATCTTTGTCGCGAGATACTCTACTGAATCCATTATATGATGTTGATGATTGTTTGAATGATCCAGATTTTTTACAGCAATGTCTTTATTATCACTCGGCTCCATTAACTCAATTAGTTGCCAAGCCTTCTTCAGAAAAATATCAGATTGAGTTGAGCAGCGTCGCTGAAAATCAAATAAATAATATAACTCTTTATTTATATGATGAGCTTGGAGAAGTAAAAATGCATGATTTTTATTTTTTGGTTGGTGAGAACTCTCAATCTATACAAGCAGAGCTGACTTATAATAAACAAGATCTTTCGCAATTTGTTCTAAGTTCCAACCAAAGGATTGACTTTTCTCTTTTTCAGCTTGTTTTGGTAGAACTTGATCAAGACAATATTTTGCCAGCTGATGTTTATCTTCGCTTAACCGAGTTAGCAAGCTTTGCTTTGGAAGTACCAGATAATAATATTGCTCAAGAAAGATATTCTCAATTATGTTTGAGAATAATTTCTCAACTTAAGCAATCGCTCGTTGATACTGACTATACCCTCATAGAGCAATCATTAATAGATATACTTATTTTTCCTGACTGAGACTTACTCTTTCCTGATAAAATACAAGCATGAGTTCTTTTTGGAATACCTTACCCCAGCCTTTTGTTGGCTCTGCACCGATGGATGGTGTGACCGACAATGCTTATAGAGAAATACTATCAAAATATAGTTCTCCTGACGTTATCTTTACTGAATTTGTTAATGTTGAGGGGTTGTGCCACAATGCCGATCAACTTTTAAGAACTTTGCTTTTTACTAAAAAACAAAGGCCGGTAGTTGCTCAAGTTTATGGAAAAACTCCAGACTCTTTTCGGCAAGCGGCAACTCTAGTTTGCGAGCTTGGATTTGATGGAATTGATATAAATATGGGTTGTCCGTCAAAAAATGTAGCTTCTGGAGGCTCGGGGGCTGGTCTAATCAAAACTCCAAATCTAGCAATGAAGATTATTCAAGCAGTTCGCCAAGGAGTTGATGATTGGGCTAATGGTGCTAGTTGCAAAGATTGTGCTGATTTTTCAGATGAGTTTTGCCAACTGGTAACGAAACAGTCCCTACTTGATTCAGAAGTTACTGAAAGAAAAAAGATTCCAGTTTCTGTTAAAACTCGTATTGGCACCTCTGAACCAGAAATAGACGGTTGGATCTCCCCATTACTCGAAACTAAGCCTGTAGCTTTATCAATTCATGGCAGAACTACTAAGCAGGCTTATAAAGGACAAGCTAATTGGGAAGTAATTGAACAGATTTCACAATTAGCTAGAGCTAACAACTCACCAACCCTTATTATTGGCAATGGTGATATTCAGTCAAGATCTCGGGGGGTTGAGTTAGCCAAAAAATATCAGCTAGCTGGAGTGTTGATTGGCAGAGCGATGCAGGGAAATCCTTATGTTTTTTCAGGCAATCAACTACAAAATAGCAACTTCCCAAAAATTGCTTTAGAACATGCTCAACTCTTTGAAAAATATTTTTCTCACTTACCAAAGTACTCTTTTTTACCA
>CAYTIA010000011.1:0-36314 GCA_964437755.1 uncultured Pseudomonadales bacterium
TGAACTAATTACAGCAATGCAACAAATAATTGCTGATCTTAATCTGGTGATTGAGAAGAAAATGGCTCTTATTGCCGAGCAACAATTAGTTGACACAGAAGCTCAACAAAAATTTGCTCATAACTCAGCAAATGGCTACAGCACAAATGCTTCTATTGGCAATAAAGGAGTTACCTTTTCTGAAAAACTACTTACAGAAGATGAGCAAGAGTTACAACTTTTAAAAAATCAGCAAAGCGTGTTAAATTCGTTGTTATTTTTTTTGAGTTTAAACCTTTGGATACAATAGTCCTATTGCTATCACACAACTAAAACTCAATCGCTATAGCATCAATTCTAGCAATCTGCTGTGGAAAAACATCTTTGAGTTCGCTAATAACTTGTTGAACATTTGTTTGTTGAGATAGACTAGAATCTGGACACATTAAAGCTGCCACTCCACCAGTTAATCTTTTTAAAACTTCTTTTCCTCTTGAATTAGCTCTCTCCAGTTCTGCTTGTATCAGAGCCGCAACCTTGGGACTTTCTTCTAGAAGTTTATTTACATTTGCCTCATCGGAAAAATGTGTCACTCTTTCTGAATAACTCATTTTGCGATCATTAATCTTGAGTTCATATTTTGGACCGCGGATTCCTCCCACAAAAAATTTAAAAACTATTTGCATAATTCTAGATTTAATCCTATCTTCTGTACCTACATTTTCTTGAAACATTTTTTCCATCCCCTCATTGCTAACACCAAGAATAGTAATTTTTTTAGCTCCAAGTTTTTTAACTCTTCGAATTAAATCAAGAAGTTGAATTTTTTCTTCTGGCAAACTCAAAAATGAATAGCCAACACCATGGAAAGCATATCTAGAAGAAGAAAAAAACATTACCCCATCATCAGTTAAGTGTTTTTTGCCCTCAGCTAAAATTCGATCTAGCTGCAAACTAATATAGTCTTGATATTGTGGTGTGGAGTAGGTAACACGCCCCCCATAGTTATTGGTATCAACATATTGACTCGATAATGTTTCCATGATTGTCCAGTTATTTCCAAAAGCTGTCCAAGAGCCATTAAAAATAATTGCGCCGAATTTTTTATCAGCCAGTTCAGAACCTTCAGCAGAAATTTGCCCAAAATCACCCACATACCTAGGAAAGTTATCAACTTGACCATTTCTTGTAATCGGTTTTACAACCAAATCGCCTTCTCCATCTGTAATACCAGGATCATAATAATCAAGCAAGGATACGTTTCCCCGTTTCTCTTTAATTCCTTGTGCAACATATTTATTAGCTCCCCAGCCAACATCTAAAATTTCACCTCTTTTTGATAAGTTAAACAACCAAGAGATAACCCTTCCAACTTGACGTTGTTTTTCTTCGTTATGTGCATACCCTTCTCCACTAAATACTGAATCCGTAGACTTATTAAAAAAATCTAAAAAGTGATGTAGTTCGCCATTTTGAACATATGGTTGATCAGCAGATGTTTCGTCAATAAACTCAAATTCAAGAGAGTGTTCTTCTTTTTCTTTTGATTTTTTTAGAGGTGGTCTTCTTAATAATTGAAATAACTTTTCCATAATAATTGTATCTTAATATATCTGGAAAGTTATCAGAAAACCATTCCTAATAAATCTGCAAATAATTTAAAGAAAAAACTTAGATCATTTTTTCCCAAGACTCAATCCCTCCCTGGATTACTTCAAACAAAGGATGTTGTTGCGGATTGCTTTCATCTTGAAAAAGATGATAACGATTAAGATCACGCTGTTTCAACTTATTCATTAAATGAACAAATTCATGTTCCAACTGACCAGAATTGACTGTAATTTTTTGTACTGAAAAATCACTAAAGTTTAGTTTGTTCTGATTAAAGTGATAGCCTCTTTCTTGAGATTCTTTTAATACAATAAGCAGATATTGATTTATCGCTAGAAGAGGAAATTGATGATGCTTGAAACGCAATAATTGAGGATGGTGAGTATAGCCTCTGGTTTTTCCTTCTAATACTTTTTTAGCCAACAAACCCTCTCTCCACAAAGCAACCAGTCCTTTTGAGTCAAGATATTTTGGATGTAATGACCAAAGTCTCATGATCTCTACTTTCTAATTCAGTCTTTTAGAATTCCTCTCCAAATTACCGCTGAAAGGTTTGTACCACCCTCCACAAGATTAATTGCCTTTTTTAACTCATACTGACTGATCATTTCATCAAGCGGTTCTCTATCTGGAATCTCACCAGTATAATATTTTTTCAAAACTGGCAAGGCTCGAGCATCACCAAATTGACCCAAAGCCCAAATAGCATGATTGCGATGTCGATACCCCTGATTTTCATCATCTAGTTGGGTAATCAGTGCCTCAATGCAATCTGGATTATTGTATTGCCACTTTGCGTTCTGGCAAAGATTTTTGGCTTCATGACCTATCCACACTCCAACAATAAAAAACATTAATAAAAATATACTGACACCTACAGCTAAAATATAGATAAATTTTTCTTTTATTGATTTAATTTTCATAATTTTTCTCTTTTTCATCGAAAATGAAAATCTCTTCGATAGAAACTTTAAATAATTTGGCAATCCTAAAGGCTAGGCCCAAAGAGGGTAGATATTTATCACTTTCGATAGCATTAACCGTCTGACGACTAACTCCGATCTCATCAGCCAACTGCTCTTGAGTAAGATTGTGCATAGCTCGAAAAATCTTGATCTTATTTTTCACTTTTACCTCCTCCATACTGTCGATTAAAAAAGTGATAGGTAATCGCATAAATAGTAATCAAAAATAATGTCAAATAAGCAAACACCATGCCGATTGTTTCGGTAAATAGCCATTCGCCATTTCGAAACACAGATAATCCGCTTTTTGAAGGAAAAAGTAACAAGAATGCCGAAATACCAAGAGTAGGAGCATAGATTTTATAAGTCAATCGAGCTGCCTTTTCTTGCACGCTCAACTCTCGTTCATCAGTTTTTATTTTTTTTCCAGAGCGAATTAGTGCCAAAAAAGCAAGTCCCGTTAGAACACCTGCTGCTGCCAAAAGATAACTCTCGCTGTACACTGCCAAAAAAACCACAGCTAATACAAACGTAGTAATTATTAAGCGTGTACGTTGATATGTATTATTTTTCATAATACTAATAAATGTAATATATTTTTTACATTATGTCAATTAATATTTACACTTTATCAAATAGGGGTTGGCCGCTATAGCTACCACAAAAAACTTTAGTTAGAAAAATTTTTGCACACTTCTGGATTCCACAATCCAAGCTGTTTGTCTTTAGCTTCTTGTTCAGATAATTCATATAAATCTAGGAATTTGTGAGGAGAGTTACCATAAGGAGTTGAATAGGCATAGCCTAACTTAATCATTTCTAAACCAACGTCCGTGCCATCTTCTAAAAATACAAAGCGAAGTAAGCGATTATATCGATCTTTATCTGTTTGAGTTTCATCTATTTCTAATGTAACCACTTTTCCCTGGACTAGCTCTTTCATTTTTTCTCCAGCTTCCTTTCCCAAACACTCAACCGGTTTTCTAGGATCAACAGACTCAGGAGTATTAATATTAACTATTCGCACAGTTTCAATATTCTCGCTAATCTGAACCTTGATAGTATCTCCATCCGAAACGCCAACTACTTCATAATTACTCAGCTCTTGATGATTATTATCTATTAATGAATCTACTGGCAAGTCAAAATAATAAATTAAGATTGAAGCAAGTATCAAAACAAAAATGCTAGATAATGTGGAAAGATTTTTTTTCATAATCACTATCAGTATAATAAATTCAATATGAAAAAATCATTAATAAAAAAAGTTTCGTATGGATTATTAGCAATCCCAATTGGTTTTTTGCTTTTATTTACCTTTGGAGAAGTTTTCTCTGGCGATTTTTCTGGTTTTTCTCATCTACTACAGATAGTTCCAATAGTCTTATTAATGTTATTAATTCATAAAAAACCATTGGTTGGAGAGTCAATTATTGCTATTATTGGATTATTTTTCGGTATTTTTTATATAGTTAGGAATCCATCAAACGTGTGGGCTATTATCATCGTCGAATCATTACTATTTCTACCTCTTTTTATTTCTGGGTTGATAATTGTTTTTTCTTCAAAAGATAAAAAATTCTTTTAATTGTTTCTACGAGATTTGAAGTGAATAATTATTGTAGCTATATCGACTCACTATTTTCAGTTAAAAAAGGTGGCCTTTGTTCTAAATCCACAGATTGAGAAGATCTTTCTATCAACATCACAGTGTCTTTTTTTTCATAATAATATGAATCGGTTTTACTCACTCTTACTTTGTAACCCCTCTCCTTTAAATATCTAACCAGAACAACAAAGTTAGATCTATCCATATTGTATTCTGGGAGAACTGTAAACAATTTCCCTGCGTTTGGACTTAAAAACTGGCTAACTTGTTTCAATAGTAAATAATAAACATATGAATAAGCCTCAGGAGAAAATTTTGAATATTCGGACCTATAATTCTCAAAAGGACCAAATGGTCTACAGGTAATAAAATCAAAGTATTCAATTTTTTGAGCAAAAAGAAAATCTCTAATCTGTAGTAATAGATCAGCAGGCATATTACACAAATCAAAAATATTTCCCTCAATAATCTGCCACCAAGAAGGCCTTGCTTGCCTTTCTTCTTGACTCATGATGTCCACATTGCGAATTCCCAAGACCGCTGTAGGAGTAGCTGTCTCTGCAATAAATTTTCCTGATCCAAACAAGTCTAAAAAACTAGCAGCTCCAAACTGATTTTTTCTTTCAAGAGCTAATGCTCCAAAAGTTTTGAATTCTCTAAGAAAAGGAGCAAAAGTTCGGTCATAAGGAAATAGGTTACTCCAATATTGAGTATCCCCGTCTTGTCGATCAGTATCTATGCCCCAAGCATCATCCTGCATTATCTTATCCTGCCTTTGAGCTTGAAAAAACTGTAATATTTTTTCAACTGATGTTGGTATTTTTTCCATTGCTTAATTCCAAAATAAGTTAGTCATAGACGAGTCTCTTGTGCTTTCTCGCTTCATCAAAGAAATGTTTGATGATTAATAATGCATATCTCTTTCATAAAATTCTTCTTTAGTTTCTCAATACCTAAATTCTAATAAGTTTCTTACTTAGAAAATAACTCCTGAAAAAAATCTATTTGAGTCTCGTACCACCATTGAATCAATTTTTCGTTACTCTCTTTTAAGTCCCTGGGAGCATCTTCTGGATTCTTCCATATCTCTATTTGAGAAATATCTAAAACAATTAAACTCCAATTACCCTCTTGATCTACGACCATCTGTAAAGGATCGTCCCAAGCTAGTAGTATACCTTGTTCTGTAGCAATTTTTGCTATTTTCATAGCCTCGTGTAAAAGCCTTAGGCAATAATCACTAAACTCTCTAAAAAACTTGTCAGTTGGTTGTTGTAATCTTCCATCTAAATAAAAATCTAGTAAATCATGTTTTCCTGAATAAACAACCTTGCCTCCAACTGTCAAATCTGACATATATATTTCTGAGTCATTGGCAATTCTTATCGTCTCGATTACTGGCAAACCTCTTTCTTTTAATAATTCCCATGCTTGGCAAAACCTCTCCGCAGGAGTGTTTGATAGGTTATCAAACCCATGTATTTTAGGAGCCATATCTGACCTAATTTTTTTTCTGACTAGAAAAAGTTCTCGATTCCCTAACTGAATCGAGACTCGATATTTTTCTTCAAGCCCTGAAACAATTTCTTCTTGAGAAAGAATGGTTGCTGAAGTTTTTCGTTTCCTGCCGAGTTTTTTTAAATCAAGATTTTTTTCTATCATAAAAAAAGAAGAAATTAATCGATCATTGCTTTTCTTACCCAGGTTTTAATTATTACTTTTATTTGATTAAGGTGAGAAGTATTTTTAAAAGTATGTTCAGCTCCTTCTATAATATGAAACTCTTTTTCTTTTGAAGGCACTGCGTGAAAAAATAATTCCTGTAAATTGACAGGGGTATTATCATCATCTGAGCCAACAATAAGCAACAATGGTTGAGTTAATTTTTTAACATTTGCCAGTAGGTCATAACCATAAGCATCCTCCATAAAATTCCATTTAATTTTTTTTATAACTCCTGGTTGGCTACTACTCATCCACTCCCTAATCCCAGATTGCTTCCATTTATCTAAAATTTTAGAGGGAAATGTTTTTTCAAACTCTAATCCAGAAATAAATGCAGACGCAATGATTATCGCTTTAACTTTTTTTGGGTGATTGATGGCAAAAAGCAGAGCACAAGCTGCCCCTAAACTATGACCGCAAACTATAAATGGTTCTTGATACCATTCCTGACTACTCGCCCAATTTACAACAGTATTAAAATCTTGAAGATAATTTGTAAGAGTAGCATCTACTAAATTCCCTTCACTTTCACCAAGAGTATTTCTAGCATCCCATCTCACCGCTAAAAAACCCACATCGTTAAAGGTTTGTGAAAAGGTAAGTATGTGAGGCTGTTCTTTAAAACCTCCAAGTCCATGTGAAACAAATACTATACCTTTTATTTTTTTGGGAATATCAACTTCAAGAATAATTTTTTCACCTTGAGCATTGATTATTTGAGTTTTCATAAAAACAGCTTTGATTAACAGAAATTATTGTCAATTGTGATTATACAGGAGAAATAATTTGTCAGACCCAATCTTATCCTTGCAGCTGTCTAGATTTTTCCTCTAACAGCGAATTAAAATCTGATGATGGCTCTATAACTAGAGCTTTTATGACTGCCTCTACAACATCATGCGGATGAGGATGTTTTGATAACTTGATAAAAATTATAGACATTACTTGAATGTTATCTTGAAACCTCAAAATATTTTCTGGATCAAATTCATAAAACTGTTGATTAATGCTTCCTAAACCAAATCCTCCAGCAGATCTTAAATTTGGATATTTTTCATTTTGTTCCATTTATTTCTTTGAGTAACTTATCACCCTGTGATGTATTTTTATATGAACTTTCCAACAACAACAATTATTGTAACAGGTTAGTTATTCCAAAAAAAAATTCGAAGAGATACAACTTCCGACAGTATGGTCAACCGTTGAGGGTCCCTCTCCACCACTATTAGATGCTGTCATAAAATTTATTGAAGCTAAAAAAATATACAACAAGCATTTATTACTCCACAATGGGTAGTAATTCTTAAGGATACTCAAGAAAGATTCTTATCTCAAGGAAGAGTTGGAGTAGGCATTAGAGTAATTATAGAAAGGTCTTTTATTAATCTTATACCTTTTACTTAGCCTCCTCTTCAACATTGCTCCATAAATCTGACACTCTTACTCGATAAATTTCGTTTCCATATCCACCAAGTAAAGCAACTAATAAAAAACTCTCTGCTTCTTGAGTTATGGTCCCATCTTCCGTTTTTTCCAAAAGATACTCGGACACACCCGCATCATTTTCTTGGATTCTTCTCATAGCTTCGAGATAAGGAAGGTTGTCTAGATAAAAAACACAACCTGTTTCACCTCTGTGAGCCTTAAATAAGTCATCACATGCATGCTCAACACAAGCATTTGCTGGCTCGAAATAAATAATATCTTCTTCTTTAATTGGGCGAGTTTGCGCTGAACAATCTGCAATATAATCTTTTACTCTAGTTTCCTCTGGAAAAACTGCTAGAGCTCTATAATAATAGCGGTTACTTCCTTTTTCACGAACACGCTTCAATACGACTCTAATTTTCCCATCTTTTTTTGGCAATAAACTAACCCGATCATTCATTTCTTCTGCATACCTAGCTTCTTGTTGGAACTGTTTGTTTCTTGTTTCTCCTAAATACTCTTCTATCAAATCTTCAACAGTTAAATCTGGGTAATATTCAAACATCCAACTTGAAAATGTTGGAGTTAGCCACATCACCGCTCTATGCCACCTCAAAAAATCAATTGTGCTTTTAGCATTTCTAAGATTTTCAATAGCAATCTTTCTTGCCTCTTCAATAATCTTCTCTACTGATTTAGTATTCTCTGTTGGAGTCACTCCTTCATGCATACTGATACTTATAAATAGCTATTATTTATTTTTTATCTTTTGGTTAAGTGTCAATAAATCATTATAAGCAGAAAAACAAAAATCAAAAGGTTGAATAATTTTTAACCAGGATTCTAGCTCACCAGAATCCTCTATAAACCTGTACAGTTAATTATCCCAAAGTTCCATGAATAATAAAACTTTAAGAGGTTTATTTCCACCTTGCCTGTAATCATAGATTGTATTTGGGGGCACAGTAATCACATCTTCTTTTGTTACATTTACTGTTTGCCCATTGATTGAAAACTCTCCTTCACCGTCCAAAATATAATAGACTCTCTCTATTTCATTAGTCTTAACCTCACCATGCACTCCCTCTAGTTCTGCATAAACAACTGACATTTGTTGAGAAATTCCTGAAAGCTTATAATTCCAACTTTTTACCTCATCCCAGTCTTGTTTTTTGGCTTGCGATTTAGAAATTTTCATAATTTACTTAATCCACAGCTTATCTAGTTTTTTAATCGGGAATGATTTCCTTAATTTTTCGATATCTTCTTCATCAAGCATTAACTCTGTGGACAGAAGATTTTCATCCAAATGCCTTTTATCATGAGTGGTAGCTACAACAGTAATTCCTTCTTGAGAAGTGAGCCACGATAATGCAACTTGTGTAGGAGAGACTACATATTTTTCAGCTATATTGACTAATAACTGGTTGTTGGTTGTTGCTAACTCTCCAAGTTCAAGTGGCCGGTATGCTTGAATTAAAATTTTATTGTTTCTACAAAGTTCTAATAGATTATCATCTTCAACTTGCCTAACAAACAAATTGTAATAAACTTGATTAAAAAGAATCTCATGGTCAGTAGTCTGAATCGCCTGATTCATAGAATTGCTGTTGTAATTACTCACGGCCAAACCTCTAGCTAGACCTCTATCTACAATTTCATTGAGTGCCTTAATGCTTTCTGCTATAGGTACATCTGCAAGAGGCGCATGATGGACTACTATATCTAAATAGTCAAGATTTAAGCGTTTTAAGCTCTCTTCAACCGAACTGAGCATATCATCATAAGCAGAGTTTTCTTTTCTAATGGCTGAGCTAATTACTAAGCTTTCTCTGTCATAGTCTGCGATAGCTTTGCCCACAATCTTCTCGGTCCAGCCATCAGCATAATTTTGAGCCGTAAAAATCTGGTTAACTCCAGTATTGATATGCATTTTAATAGCAGAAATATCTGCTTGATCATCATTATCTGGATTCCTCTCCATCTGACCCCCGAACTGCCAAGTGCCAAGAGTATATTTTTTGATGTCTAATCTTGATAAAAGTTTCATAAAACCCGCCTAACTATTAATTTTTGCAAAGAGTTTTTTCTTTCTAAGATACAATTCAATCTCCAAAAAAAAGTTTCTGTAAAACTTGTTTCTTTTGTGAATCCAACATAGCATCTGCCACATCACGATATACTTCTTGTTCATAAAAATTTGATTGCAGAGCAATTTTTAAAAACTCCTCAAAAGTTACAGATAATAATTCAATTTTTTCACCTGGATCAAGAGATGGGTGAGCAACCTTTTTTAATTTCCGAGCAACAAAAACATAAGTCGCCCACTCAATTTTACTAATTGGTTGCAGAGCTTTCCAAAGCACAAACTCATTAGCTTCATAACCAGTCTCTTCAAGAAGTTCTCGCTTGGCAGCATCAAGTATTTTTTCACCTTTATCAACTCTGCCACCAGCAGCTCCGATAAAAGGTTCTTTGCCTGGCTGTTCTTGTTGGGTAAGGAGTATTTTTCCGTCATTAGTAATTGGGAAAACAACTACGGTATCAGGTCGTTTTAACTTTTCAAAAATCTCGATCGAGCCATCAAACATTTTTTGTTGCCATTGATAGACATCAAAAATTACACCACTAAAAACTTTTTTTGCATTTTCTGGCAGCGGCTGTTTTGATTTTGGTCTTGGGATGTTCATTTTTTACCCCTATTGCTTAAGACGGTATCTGATCTAACAAAGCACTCATTTTTCTTGCAAAATCTCCAGGTCTTTGTGTAATATCATCTTCATGTACATCTGGAAAATTGATAATGCTGTCTAGGAATTTTCTCAACCTAGTTAATCTGGAGATAACCTCATTTCTATCTCTTAAAGCATGCCCCCACGGAACATCGTAAGTCGCATAGACTTCCCTTTGCCATCCAGAGGCCATCATCTGCTCACCCAATGAGTCTCTAAGCTCTCTAGCCTGTTTAATAAGCTCCATCTCTTCTTCGCTGAACGGAACCACAAGATCAATGGTCTTGCCCCACTCAGGGAAATCGAACGTATAGCGAGTATGAGGACCACGATATTCACTGTTAAGTTCAGGTTTCATTATGCATCCTTTTTTAAAGATTTTTAACGTTTATATAAACCATTAAAATAAAGAAAGTAATCCCTTGAAAAGATTCAAGCTTAATCAAGATTTTAACACAAACCAAGAGAGCAGCGAGATTTATATATAATAGTAAATATGGCCAGAAGACATTCTCTTGAAATACTATTTGAACAAGAAGCTTTAAAGGCAGGATTAGATGTTCAACAACCAAGGTCAATTAGAATTGATCAACCAGTTAGAAATAGTGGTGGTAAAAAAGGCAAAGTTGTTACCACTCCAGATTTTTTTGTTGTAAACCCTGATAATGGTCTAGGCACTCATGTAGAAATAGTTAATGGCACTGGTGCCAACGAACACAAAGCAGCCCAAAGAAGAGTTGTTGAACAAGCTGGGGTAAATAATTATGTGCAAGTGACTGGACACGAGGTTGTCGCGATACAAAAAGCAGAAACTATTGAAGAAAAAGGCTTTTATTACTCCAGATTCTTTATAGCTTAACAAGCATTGAGTAGATAACTTATTAGCAATACAAATTCATTTGTTAACAGCAAAGTGATATAACAACTTGTATATGAAAAAACTCATCCTCACCATTGCAATTGCCATGTTCATTTTGTTTGCTATGATTGATCCATTTAAACGTAAACTTAGTGATCCAGTCATAACATCATCTAAAACAGAGGATCTCAAAGAAGCAGTTAATAATAATCAAACCGTGGTAAATATGGCAAACCCTGCTTCAGTATACTGTCAAGAAAATGGAGGTAAGCTTGAAACCATTTCTGATAAGGATGGTGCTCAGTTTTCCATGTGTCAGTTCGAAAATTATTCCTGCGAAGAGTGGAGTTTCTTTAGAAAAGAGTGTGATCTTGATAGTGATGCCCAAATGATCGAGGACGCTTTAATTGCAAAAGGTCTAGATTTATCAGAATCAAAAGTGGTTATTAACAAACATTTGGGTAAATATATTGGTGGCTCAGTAATACCAGTTTCAGGATTGGGTGGAGGTGGTTACGTGTTTGCACTCAAAGAAGAAAATGAGATGATAATAATTGCTGATGGTAATGGCTCAATTATGTGTGGTTCTATCGAGAGTTATCCGGATTATCCAACATACTTAATTCCAGAGTGTGTTGATGAGGCTGGAAAAATAGTGAAAAGATAGGGAATCTATATTTCTTAATATCATAAGCCATAAAAAACTGTTTTAGTTCTTATAACAATTTTAGTACTCACTCCATCCAATTGCTGATTCTCCATAATATCCAAATTTTCCTCCATTTCTCGCTATCAGCAACTGTTGTTTAAGCTCAACTATTTCAATTAGAAAATTGTCATCAGAAAACAGTTCTTCTATCGTTTCTAGCTTAAGGTTTTATAAATAACAATCAAAACTAACCATCTATAAAGACAATAAGCTAGAATATAGCAGTTTCATTAAAAGCACCACTTAATAATGAGTGTCTGGACTTTACTAAACCAGCAACAGTGCCAATAATCTCTCAAGATATTTTTTTAATCTAAATTCAACTTTTTCTTCTCCATCATCTATATTATAAGCCTGATAACTTTCAAACCAGTGTGCACTCTCAGTCAGATCAATATGCTCTAAAACCAATTCCAGACTTTCTACCATCGAATCTTTTTTATCTTTTCCATCAGCCAAAAAACTAGAAATGTTAAAAGGGTCGAATTCTTCAATTACAAACGTTCCTAGATCAGAAAGAAGATACGTCACCTTATAAAAAGCCGCACTTAGTTTCTCCTCTCCGAGTATATTAAGTTCGTTGGCTAACTCCCATAGTTCATCCGCCCATTTTTGTATTTCCTCTGGCAAGAACTCATATTTGATAGCTTCGCCTAACAACTCAACTCTGCCCCCTCTTACAGCATTTGTCATCAAACACCTAACATCCCAATAGCTACTAGCATAACCTAATTTACTTGTTGGTTTACCAAGAAGTTGTCTTGTCACATCTAAATTTTGTAACATCTCTATTCCAAGAAACAAAATATCCTTCCCTTTACAAATCTCAACAAAATGAGTGCCGCCCCTGCCTTGAGTATGATCAACAATTAATGAAAGAAGGGGGGAGCCATTGATTATTTCTGGTCTATGTTGAATCTCAATTACCCCAGCAGCATTGCTAAAATGTTATATTCCAAGAAGCGATCCTCCCACTATCCTGCTAAAAACTTCATCTGGAACAAATAAAAGATAGTCACGATTATTTTTATTAAAATTGGCTAAATAAACAAGATCATCTGGAGTTAATCCTTGTTCACCCAACCACACAATTCCTCTTGCAAATTTCGTTCCAGTATTTACAACATCGGTTCCCTCACAAAGAACAACTCCTTGGGGCTCTCCTAACTCGGAAACCACTGGTTTAATCTTATCTGGAGAAGCCTGAAGAACAACGGGTTTTTGTTCATTTTGCGCAAGGGCAAACTCTAAATAATCAGGCTTACCCGATTTAAAATTGGCTTGCCATTCACGAAGTAATAACTCAAGTTTTTCTTGTTGAGCTGTAGCTAGTTCAATCATTTGTCTATCAACCCTCAAAGATTCCAGCTCACCAGTAACAAGATTAATGGCATCAGCTCTGCTTAAAGCAGGTAATGAATTAATCACTTCTTTAGCACTAATGTTGGCACCCCTCAAGACAATAGCTTCTTCCATTTCGACAGCTTTTGTTCCTAAGCCAATTACCACTCTTAAGACTGGTTCTCCGTTTATTGTTGTTAAAATGCCTGAGAGAGTGGGCATAAAGTATCCATCATGTTCATCGCCAATAACTGGTTGTATCAAAATACTCATACCAGATTCTTGGCTAGGCAGTGCTTTTTCTCTTTGTGCCTTGGCCCTATCAGTAAAAAAGCTTGAATATATAAAGTTTTGTATCTGAGCTAGTCTAACTAAATCTTCATCTTTATTCCCAGTTGGAACAAAAAAATCGCTTGCATAAATACCACTCCCACCTTTTTCATCTGATGCTGATGAACGGACTATAACTGGTTGTTTTGCGGATAATAACTGCACTATTTGCTCATTGATTTTCTCAGTATCAACTGGAAGCTGCAAATCACGATCAAAAGTAACATCACTAGCAACAGTTAAGTTATTTTGAGCTAGCCATAGGTGAAAGTGAGAAACACCGATACTAACTCCTCGTAATACTCTAAGACTTTTTGGAGCTGTTAGCTCATAGTGTTGAATATCAGCAGTTTTTAAACCAACCCCATTCCCAAAGATTAGCCATTCTTCGCCCATGGGTAATTCATTATCGTTATTTACTTCAACCATGAGGATATTTTAGCATTTTCTATCTCAAATACTAAGCATGTGTATTTGACTCTTCTACAACAACGTCATCTTTTATTCCTTTTTTTAAGAACAGCGATGTCTTGCTTAGTCACAATAGAAAGTGGTAATCTCTCTGCATCTTCGAGATTAAACCAGCCGATACGATCACATTTTTCTGGTTCCATAATCCTTGGTTTACCCTTAACTATTTTGCAGATATAAGTTGGAGAAACCCAATGCTGTTTTTCATCGGGGATAATATGATTGCAAAGTTGAAGCATCTCTATTACCTCAATCTCAATATCCAATTCTTCTTTGATTTCTCTTTTAAGCGACTCTTCAATAGTCTCACCAAACTCTACCGCTCCTCCAGGAATTTCCCATTTACCTTGTTCATTTTTTGCTTTTTTTCCTCTGAGTGTAAGTAGTAGCTTACCCTCTCCATTAAAAATTAAAGCACCAACTCCAACACCAATGTAATCTTTTCCGGCTACCAAATTTTTGTTATGTTTTGTCATAAATATTCTTTTAGCACCTTGTCAACATCTCCAGAACTGTAAATCTTTATATCTTTAATTTCATTAAGATCAACCCATTCAGGTTTATCAGCGTACTGTTTTTCTTGTTCATCAAAATAGTCAATGCTGAGCTCACCGCCAACCACCTGACATTCATAATACAGATGAATTGAATGGACAAAATTTGTATTTTTTCATAGTTTAAGTATACCTAAAAATTTCGTTTCATTGTCCTTAACAGGGTATAAAAGTTGGAAGCTATTTAGGTTTAAAAAAGAGTTTAGTATTTGCTACTAGAGCGTTGGGACGATTTTTTAAACTATTTCAGCACAATAGTATTAAAAACCTTTATATTTAAACAATTTTTTTGCTCCAGATTCGTAAATCCAAATGATGTTTTCTTTAGGTCGATACAGTAGATACCATCTGTCACCCTCACTTTTTGATACAGGAATCTTAATTTTAGCAACTTCCCTAGTTAATCCAGTTATATTTCCTCCAGCTTTTATCCTCTGAACCGCCCTCTGAACTTCACTCTCCGACAACCCTAATAAGGCTGATCGGTACCCAAACAAATGGACATTGCCCTCTTTGTCGACACTTCCACCCTTGTATTTTCGCGAAGCTTCTATATCAACATTTTCGATAAGTCTAATCAGCTCGTTAGGATCTCTCTGATGAGCATCTTTGACTTCCTTGAAATTTATTCCTCCAAATGGACCATCTATAGTAATTACATCTAGATCATCATTTCCTTGAAGCGCTAGAGCTACGTCAGCTGAGGCTGACCACAATGATTCATGAATTAAAGTTACCAATCTCGTCTGTCTATTTCTTATCAGAGCACCTCCACACTGCACAAATCCTCTGCTATAAATTGGCTCTCCTTTTGAACATAGAGTCCAACTTTCGCTAGCAGACAGAAAACCAAATACTTCATTATCTGACGCAAAAGGTTCTGGGAAAATACTGCCACTTTCACTGAAAATAAAGTTTTCATAAACAGCCAGCGGTTGTCTATTAATTCCTAAATTTTCGTAATTTTCTCGTCCTGCAGAACCAGTTCCAATTGTCATAATTTAATATATCTTAACCTATATAAAACTATAGGGCTATGGCTCATATTATTGAGTCACAACACACGAGTGTCTTAATTCTATTAGCAGAAAAATCATTTCTTAAATTTTCACTTGCTAACTAAGTCTTTTAACTCATCCAAAACCTTTTGCTCAACCTCAACTTCTCCTGTTAACAATGTTTTATCTCTTCTTTGATATGCTCTATCACCTGGTATCGTGATTTGCTCAAGTCCTTGGACTGGCGTTTGTTTTTTAACTTGTTCACACATTGTTGAAACTGATTGTTTGAAATTAGACAAGTTTACCAAAGAAGAAACATCAATCGTTATCAATAGACCTCCGTGTTCTTCTACTACATATCCTGAGGTCATTTCAGTGGAAAGTAAACTTCTTACTAAAGATCCTGTTAGAATTTCGATAAGCAACACAATTGCATAACCCTTATAGCCTCCTCCTAAGGGTAAGATGTTAGAGATGGTGCTATCACTGTTCAAGGCTTTATTTGGATCGGTAGTAATTTTTCCAGAATTGTCTACCGCAACACCTTGTCTTAACTTAGAGTTGTTTAGTTTAGTTTCTTTAATCTCAAAAAATGGAATTTCCGAGGTCGCCATATCAACAATAATTGGTTCAGTGCTTGTTGGCACGGCATAAGAAATCGGGTTTGTGCCAAAAATACCCTGTGTTCCTCCAAAAGGAACAACGCTCGTTGGCCCACCGTTATACATAAAAATTGAGATCATGTCCCTTTGACCCAGAGCATCAGTCCAAAGATTCAAAGTATGAACTCCGCCATGATTGAGTCCAATAAGAGAAATACCATTCTTTTTTGCTCTTTTTATTGCTTCATCGTGAATATACTTTAATTTGAGTGATGGACCTAAAGAATTAAAATTTAGCAAAAGTGTTGATGGTTTATCTACTTCGATTTCCAGACTCTTGTCGCCATGGTTCTTCCAGGCTTTGATATCAGATATTAAATCTGTCAAATGCCCAGTTCTTGGCTGTTTTTTTATGTAATTATCAATTCCAAGTCGTGCAAAATACTCAGCTTCTTGAGGGTCAACATATTTTGCAGCAGCAGTAGTTAGTATTTTTTTGAGTTCATCGATCTTTATTTTCATACAGCAAATTATAGCAAACTTTATAGTTGGGTCTGATTGGACAACAATCATTTCAGCATCATAAAAAATTTATGATTTTTGGTATAATTGAGCAATGGGAACTTACGACGAAAACTTAATTGATGCCTGTCTTCGTGACACAAATTTCATCACTGATAACAAAAGGTATGTTTTTGCCAAACTACCGTTTTCTGATTATGCTACACTGTTGGGTCTTTCTCAGTCTATTTTAAATCCTTTTTTTGAGATTATTCTAGACAAAAACGAGGTTACAGTTATTGTTGAAGAAAGTATCTGGCAATCAATAAAAGACAATCTTAACCCAGAAAAAGTTGAGTTTCCTCTAGGAAATATTATCTGTGACGTTACTAAAGAGAATCCATCCGGTTATCTGTTAAAAATACTCGAAGTACTCTCGCCAAATAATATTGGTGTTTATGTTCAGGGAGCATACACAACAGACAATATTTTGGTTGATTATGATGATTTGAATAAGGCTCTTGATTTACTTAAGAAAAGATTTTCCTCTCATCCTTAGCCTTTGGAGAAACCTTTAACTCATTACTCTCTTGTTGGATTGTCTTGTTTTTCTATTTTTTTTATAAAACTTTCTTCCAAGTTTTTGCATGCCTACCCGTTCCATACTTGTTTTCAATAAAGCCAGTCTGCCCATCAGTCATTTTGTCATAGAATCCCCAACTATCTTGGTATCTGGGACCACTATGAATCAATAACTGTTTTTTAGCTTCTTGTCTGCCAGCTTCACATATTGCTTCAAAAAGTTTTCTTCCAACCCCGCCTCCTCGAAATATCTCTGGTGAAACAAATGCATTAAGAAGTTCTATTGAGTCAGTTGGGTCATTAAGCTGAAAGTGTTTAACCATGTCTGGATCTGGAACTGAATAAGCCATACAGCCAATAACTTTACCCGATTGATCGCGAGCAACTATGTAAGTACGTATTCGACCATATTCATCTTGCTCACCTCTCATGTAACCCTTAATTGCTTCAATCTCATCTGTAATAACTTGACCTGAGCTTCGATCATACACATGGGCCCCTAGAATTGGATCAAATTGGTCAATATCAGCTTCAACAAGTGGGCTGATTTCGATTTGGAGAGGAGATGGTTTTTCTTTTTGAGTCATAATTTAAACTTTATAAAATAAATTTTTGCTTACACGGCAATTTTACATCAAAAAAAATGGATATCAAAATTACAACTTACACCTGTACATACTGCCACTAATAGTACCAACACAAGATTATAGCCACGACAAAATGACTAACATCAACTCAAATAGTTTAAGCAAAAGATATCCAATGCCAATAAATAAACCTAGATCAACGATATCTTTTCCATTTCTCTCCCAGAAAGAAGGTTGAGCTTCACCAAAGTAATCTAAAATATATTGCCACTCTTTTCCTTTGGGTTGTTTAATTAAACTCAACATATCATTAACCTGAGATCGCAATTTAAGCTTAACTTGTTGCACATCAGCTTCGGTATATTGATGCTGTTCTTTGAAATTACTATTTTTTAGTGGGAGCTCTGCCATAAAATATAGTAACTTATCATCATCTGGATGATACATTAAGTGAGCATATGATTGCCTTCTGTCTCTACCGGCTCGACCAATCTGTTGCACATAATCTGTAATACTAAGAGCCGGACTCAGATGAATAACGTGACGAATGTCAGGTATATCTATACCCATTCCAAAAGCTGAAGTGCTAATAAGAATTTTCAGCTCGGGCTGTTCAATTCCAGTAAATCTATTTTGAAGATGCATTTTGATATTTTGATCAAGCCTACTATGATAAAAATCTGCCTCAATCCCATTTGAGATCAATAGCTCAAGCAAGTGCTCACCCTCACCAACTGTCAAGACAAAGATAAGAGTTTTTTGATTAGGATTTTCGCGAATTATCTCCAATATGTAATCATATTTATTCATGCCAAATTTTTTATCAAAATCCACCCCAGTTTGATATATTTGAATCTGGATATTGTTTCTAAAAAAGCCTGTAACTATTACCTTTGCATCACGAGCATTAAGAGAGTCCAAAATAAGTTGTTGAGTTTGTTTTGACGCAGTCGCTGTTAAAGCTATTAATGGTGGCATATCTAGCTTTTCTCTTAAAACACCGAGTTTTCTGTAAGCGGGGCGAAAAGCCATGCCCCACATTTCAATTTCATGTGCTTCGTCTATGACTAGATGAGAGTATTTGCTATAGAGACACGAAGTATTTATGTCTCTAGAATCAAATCGTTCTGGAGCAACAAAAATAAACTTAAAAAGACGTTCCTTAATATATTCATATCGCTTACTTTTTTCTTGTTCACTTAGATCACTGTTGATGTAAGTAGCTGGTATTATTTTTGACCAGATGCTTTCAACCTGATCTTTCATAAGAGCTTTTAGTGGAGAAATTACCAACGAAGGATGTTCTCCAAGCAGTCCAGGAAGCTGATAACAAACCGATTTTCCAACTCCAGTTGGAGCCACAAATAAAACATTTTTGCCAGATAGAGCAGCACGAATTACTTTAAGTTGTCCAGGACGAAACTTGGTACTCCCACTTAAATATTTAAGTACATATTCAAGATCATAGCCATCATCTATATTAAAAGTTTTTCTAATACTTGAGAGAGCTTCCTTCATGAAGCCAATCATTTTTATAATAATGCCTCTGCTGTCTGCATAATAAGCATGAAACTCTATGTGTTTGCTCTTATGGTGAATATCACAAAGAGTGATCAAGTTGCTCTCAGTTTCTTTACCACCAAATTGTTCAGGCAAAATATGATGCAGGTGAATTGTGTGACCATTATTTTGTGAAAAGTTGCAACCTGGGTGCTGGCATGTGTATTGATCTCTTTCAAAACAACGCTGTCTTATTGAATCAGGAATTCTATTTTTGGGCATAAGATACGACAATTCAATTAGTGGAGATTATTATATGGAAAAATATTGATTTGTGTTCTAAGTAAATCGAGTTTTGAAACCCTCAATTATTACCATCTCCCAAACGATTCATTAAATCATTTGGCTACTTCAGCAGCCAATTGTACTGGTCTAAAAATTAATACTTTCCATGCAAACTATTTTTAAAATACTCTCCAGTTTCTTCATCAACACAATAAATATAACAACCTTTCATGCCCCGAGTCATCAAGGTTCTATATGTATTTTTTATGATTAAATCAGCCTTTGTTTCAGTACCCACAATACCTTTTTTTAAATCTCTTTTGTATCCATGTAGTGATTTATCAGTTTTTGCTCTCTCGTTTGGTTGAGTTATTATTTCTCCATTTCTAACAATTAAATCTTTACCAATAATAACTCCTATATACTCGAGCTCTAAACCCTGGCAAGTATGAATACAACCAACTTGATCTACTGAGTTTGGTGCAATTAAATATGCAGAACCGTCATCAACAAGATTCCACTGCATAGCAAAATTATGGCTAGGAAATTCGATATCAAAAAGTGTTTTATCTTTTTTACTCACCCAATCCCAACAGTATCCAGCCACAATACGTGCTTTATTGTTTTTGTTCTTGCCCACTATCTCTTCCCTCATTTTACTTGGAGAATCAAAAACACGAAAATCATAAGATAAGCCTCTCATGCTTGTATTAGCTGTCTCTTTAATATCAAGAACATGATTCAGCCAAGCCAAATAACCGTCTGAGCCATTACATCTAAACTGAGATTCAAGCTTTCCTCGACAAACAGTTGCCCCCAATTCTTTTGCCCAGGTTTCTATCACCCCACTTTCACCAATGTCTTTCCAGGTTACTCTCTGATCCTCATCAATAAAAAATATTGATGTTTTTGAAGCATTTATTAATTCTTTGATTTGGTTTTCGCCCAAATTACTAAACACTCCACTTTTAGCATTAAGCCTATGTGCCTCGTCAACAATAAGAACATCAATCTCATTTTTTTCAGCATTGATATATGCACCCGATGACTGAAAAAGACTGGAAATCTTACTTTTTTTCATTGATCCAGAAAGCTTTGCCTCAAAAACAGCTCGTGGAGCTGCATTTTTTGTAACATAGTGTGCATTCAGTTTATCTTGAATAGCAGTCACCAATAAATTAATTGCAACTACAGATTTTCCTGTTCCAGGGCCACCTTCAACAATATACACTTGCTTATGAAGATCATTGCTTTTTCTAGCAAAATCTAGTGCAGTTTCATAAACTAGTTTTTGATCATCTATAAGAATAAATTCATTATTTCCAAGCATCATAGATGCTAAACTATCAGCCAATTCTTTACTTGGTCTGACATTTCCAGAATCGATTCTATAAAGTAAATCTTGATTTCCCCCATATTTCACATACCTTGTGATAAATTTTTGAAGTTTTTCTTTTTCTCCTTTACAGAACAGCGGAGCCTTAATTAGATATTCGCGGTAAAAATCATTTGAGACAGTATTATTATCGATGTGATTATGTAAATAAGCACAAGGAATCAAGCCAATGTTCTCAGAATAAACAACCTCATTGAAATTGTTAAGCAAAGTCGAATAAGACCAAGCCTGATAGGAAGGATGATTTGTTTCAGTTTCGCCATATTGGAAACGAGTTGAAACAACAGCATCCTTTGTCGTAATATGAACCTCAGACCATTGTTTCAATTCAACAATGACAATTTTATCTTCTCTGTTTTCATCTAGACCAGCAATAATAAAATCTATCCTGTTTTTTGTTCTGGGGATCGAGTACTCCACTGCAACAGTTGCCTCATCGGGAATCGATGCAGTATTCATAACATGAAACATAAAATTTCCCAATGAGTTTTTCCATGAGTTATATTCACTACCATCTACCTGAATTCTCATGCCTAAATTCTTAACCACTTGTTCACGAACTAAATCTTCAATACCATTAGCCGCATCTGATAAAAACTGCTTTTTTGTTGATTGGTATACGATCATAGCTTGGTGTATTTCGTCGCCTTACCCTTTGCTTTTTCAACGGGATATTTTTGAGCATTTTTCTTTATCTTCTTGAGAGCCTCTTTCGGAAGATCGATGTTTAGATCATGAGCAAGCAAAATCAACCAGTTGAAGACATCAGCCATCTCTGTTGCAAGCTCTTTTTTTTCCTGAGCAGACAAGGAGTTATCTCTTTTCCACTGAAAAATCTCTAGCATTTCAGATGCTTCAAGAACAATTGACTTAACAATATTCTGAGGAGTATGGTATTTAACCCAATCTCTTTTTTCTCTAAATTCAAGCAACTTTTGGAGAACTTTTTGCATTGTAGATCATATTATAGCTCATCAAAATAATTAAGTTCCGAGGGTTAAAACCCTCGTATAGCCTTGCAATATTATAAACTTGAGAATTTGAACATAAATTGTTTGACTAACCAATTTAGATTACTATTATTCTCGCCCCTATCCCTAGGTAACGCAAATAAGTTGTTTTAGACTAACTTGAAACAAGAATTAGTAGTGTTTTTTATTAGCATGTGATTAAATGCTGAAGTTATTTTAAAAATTTTTATGATTAAAACAATGGCTCCCCGTTCATGAGCTTATCCGAAACCTACATCATTTTATCGCCTCACCAGATGTAATTGGGGCGAAATTGGTCAATTTTTCGACCACTTAATCTAATCCTCCTAATTTGATGTGTTCTACCGCTCGTGTGTGAGCGTTGCACGGCTGTGGTGGGTGTACCCCCACCTACCACCCCACCCCCATCAGTTAATTAAAAACCTCGTACCTCCCCTATGGAACCAGTGCGTGAGTAAAGATGGAGTGCTGTGCCAATGTAGCCATCTAATTATGTCTGAGGTGTAGATAAAAGTGTTTTTACTCTTCCCTTAATGTTATTGTAAATACTTGTCAGCATTACTTTTGCCTCATCAGTCAAAAGAGCAGTATGCATTAAAGCGTCTCTAATTGGCTTGTAGGGCTTTGAGTCATTGGGTAAGCAGTTTTGCGTACCAGCGTTGTCCACTAAATGTGCCAAACCATCCATATCTAAATAGCTTGTGTCGACATTATTTTTCCTTATATCAATGTTCACATTTCCAGCCGTTTTATTGTTAGTTTCTTTTACTTTGAACCTACTAATTTCTCTATTTGCTTCGGTTGAAAGAGCAACTTTATTTTCCTGGATGAGCTTTCTTATTAAGTTCTCTGAAATAAAGCACTCTGCATAGGATGCAAAGTTGTATTGTGCATCATCAGCTAAGTTGTTTACCCAGCCATTTACCTTTTGTTTATTTTCATCTCCACTTGGAAGGTCGTAGTCTTGAGCAACGGCGTTAAACAGTTCACGAGACTTTCTATCTCTTTTAGGGACTTCATCATTTTCAGGGTCACCATCTTCTCGGTGCTTGATACGCCACTTGTCCCAATCACCTACAATTTCAAGTATTTTTCTCCTGAACACATCAAGGAACTCTTTATACTTTTGGTCATCAGCCACAATGCTTTCACGACTACTGGTAAAACGGTCGACTTCATCATCTAGGTAGTTAAGATGTATTTGTCCGTACAAATAACTTTCCGCCACCCGAGCTGTTGGTATGTGCTTTAGGATATCTCTTTCTCTAAGTCTGCCATTAACAAACAAGTCAACTCCGACTCTTTCCTCTGTTGTCATTACTTTTAAGTCTCGTGGCTTTTCAACTGAGGCAATAAATCCGTGAGCGTTTTGGATGTTTACCCGTTTTTGTTCATTTTTATCTGGAGTAAACCTTGATTTCAATTTCACTAAATATGGGTCTGTGTAGTCACCAATCTCCCATAAAAACTCTGTCTTATCGATTAACTCTTGTAAGCAGTCGACTGTAATTTCTTCATTTTCCAAATAAACCTTGAACGAAGTGTCTAGTAAAGAAAATCTAAAGTAGAGAGCAATGGCTTTTTTCAAAAAAGTAAAACTGTTTCTTACACCATCTTTAATACCTTCAAAATAGATGATAGTTCCATGCGTATGCCCATCAGTTCTACCTTCGAACGTCCCCAATGAAACTTCTCCCAACCCATACTCCTGAGCTGTTAGGTCATCAGTAATTGCCTGGTCAAGTCCAGAGTTATCAATGACACCTCCTATGTACTCTTCTCCTTCTGTTTTTGATATAACGTGGATTTTTTCAGCACAAGATAGTAGTGCTAGTTTCCCAATACCTTTTCTTCCTATATAAGGTCTACCTAATGGCGAACTGGTCTGACCTTCTCTTCTTTTTGAGTACCCAATTTTCAGAAACTTTCCTTGAAAATCATCACGAGTCATCCCAATGCCGTCGTCTTTTACAAAGAGGCTATTATTTTCTCGGTCAATATAAATCCACACATTATGTGCATCAGCATCCCATGCATTAGAGATTGCTTCGCCAAGGATTGTGACAAAACTTCGATAAAGATTTCTGCCCAGGTGATTTAGTACACTAAGGGATATATTGAACGAAAATTGATTTTCATCAGGCATGTCTTTGATAATCATTAATATGCTTCTTTATACTTTTACCTATTATAGACCCTAATCGGACTGGAACTGCATTACCAATGAAACGAGCAACATGAGCGGTTATTATTGGCTGGCTGGGGTCTGAAAACTGGTAGTCTGGTGGAAAGGTTTGAAATAGAGCTGCCTCTCTTAGACTTATTGCCCTGTCTTGCTCTGGATGGCCAAAGCGACCATTTCCTAAACCCACGCACTGGGTGGTCATAGTAGGTGCTGGTTCATCCCATCTCATACGACCATAAACTGTGTTGCGATAAGTCTTCCCAGTTTCTTTTTTGTGGCACTCCAACATCAAAGAGTCATCCCAGCTACTCGAACCGCCTCCGTCGTGAGGGGTTGCTTTTATGCGAGCCACATTTGTAGGGCTAAGTTTTCTTGCCCTGTGCAAAGGGTCTTTTCTATCTATTTGACCATCACCTATTGGTGGCAAACCACTAATAACATCTCGAACCGTCACTCTTTTATCTTTATGAGTTCTTTTAATGAGTTCAATCTCACCATACTTAGAAGCGAGTAATACCAACCGCTTTCTTCTTTGTGGAACTCCATACTCTGATGTGTCTACAACTTCATATTTATATTGATAATTATTTCTTTCAAGAGTATCAATAAAATTTTTGAAAACTGGATACTTTGTTGTATCTGCCAATCCACTGACATTTTCCATAGAAACTATATCAGGTTGAACTTCCTCAATAAGTTGTGCAAACTTTGCAAGGGGTTCAAGTTGTTTTCTAGTCACCTTTTTAAGATTGAGTTTTGAAAAAGGCTGGCAAGGTGCACAACCAGCAAGGACTCTTATCCCACCGTCGCCAAAAAGATTTTTTATATCATCTGCAGTTACTTGTGCAACATCTTTCTCAATAAATTGAGTTTTATTGTTGTACTCATAACCAAACTTGCAGGTGTTATCAATATCAATACCCGCCACAACATCCAAACCCTCTTTTATTAGTCCCTTGGTGAGTCCACCAATCCCGCAAAAGAGGTCAATCACTTTTATTTGGGTGGTTGCCTTTGTTCTCATATATACAATATTAGCAAAATAACAATTGCACTTCGAGGGGCAAAAAATAATCTTTCAATCAATATTTTTTATACTAGCTTCGTGCAACCATTACACAACTGACTACTAACTCAAAATCTCGTTTAACTGTGACTTCCATCGTTTCTCATCAAGCATCTGGAACTCAAAGTCTGGGTCAGTCATGATGCCGTCCAATCCTTTTACGTCTGACTCTGCTGTGCAAGCATTACACAGTTCAAGCAACGCTCGCTTGTAGTCGGTGTCTTCATTGTGTTCAAGATGCTCACCCTTTGACTCCAATACATATACTTTGTCATAAGCATCGTTCGCAGTTTTTCTACTGGCTAAAAAGTCTGGGTACACGCGATTTGGTTTCCAACCTTGGATACGGTATTGAGCCTTAGACATGTTGCGATACCACCACAGTAGTTGTTGTTGACCATCAAGATACAAGGCAACTTCTTTTTCAAGGTCGTTCATATCTTCTTCTGGGATTAAGTCAAATAAGGAACGTTGGAGTGGCTGACCTTCATTGTAGTTAAAGAGTGATTTGGTGCTTCTCACCGTTATGCTACTTGGTAGCAAAGATGGATTTGTTTTGTGTCGATACGTTTTAAGCAGATAGAAACGGAGACTTCCTTCTTTTAGAAGATTGCGAAATACCTGCTCTCCCAATCGGTCACGCTCAACGTAAAGCAGTTTTTTTAGTTCTTCAATGGCAAAGACCAAGTTATATGCCACGACTTCTTGGTTGTATTTTTTGAGTAATTTTTCGATTGCTGATTTACCAATCTCGAAACTTACCCAAGGATTAGGGATGACATCAATTAACTGCCTAGCAATGTAATCAAAATCGATTTCAGACTTCATCCTCAGCCTATCTTGCTCCTCAGCCATTAAAGCCGTGTTTTGGCGAAAGCCTATCTGGACAATCACGTCATCGATGTCTTTTTTCTCCAATGCCAGCTCACCAAACTTACTAAGGTCTGCTTTCTGCCAATCAATGCGACTGAGTATGTCGCTTCGATAGCTAATTTCTCGCCAGCCCAACTTATCTTCAATTGCAAAAATGGGTAAAAATATTTTGCCCACAAACTTTTGAAACTGGTCACGGTAGTGCATGGTTTTTTCAGGGACAACTTCTTGTTCTGTGCCATTGCTACTAATGCTTAATCGATTGGCAATGTCACCCAGACCTTCACCTTCAAGATTGGCTTTAATGCCACGAACTAGTCGGGCGGTGTCAGTTTGACATGCGTAGACGTAACACTCATCAAGTTCTTTGACTCCAGTCTTTACCGCATAAGGCTGACGCAATACACGACCAATCAACTGAGTCATCGATGTTTCAGATTGAGAGTTCGCAAGTGAGGTTAAAACATATGCAAAAGGACAGTCCCAACCTTCTTGTAGTGCTTGCTTGGTAACGATGTAGCGGATTGGACACTCTGGACTCAGTAAGTCGATGTCTTCAATTTCATCTTTATCACTAGTCTTAATGGCAATATGACTCTCAGGAACCGCACATTGTTTAATCAAATAATCTCGCACATCCTCAGAGTGGATAAGGATGCCGTCACGTTGGTCTTTGCCAGTTCGCTCTACCTGCACCAGCATAATGGGTCGGACATATTTACTGGTATTTTGCTCGTACTCTTTAGCTTTTTTCTCTAAGTCATCACGATATGCCTTGGCTTCACTCACCGTTGCTTGCCAATCTGAAGTGGTTTTGTTCACTAAGTGGATGTCAAGCTTAATCATTTCTTCATCATTGAGTTGTCGCCCTGATACTCTCACCAGCTCATTGACGTTCTCTGGTGGTGTAGCAGAGAGTTCTAAAACAAAGGAGGGGTTGAAGTCATAAATTGTTTGTCTTGCAGTTTCAGAGTATGCCTTATGACCCTCGTCGATAATGATGAGAGGTTTCAATAATCGAAGAGTGTTTCCCATTGAAGACAGTGGCAACTCACCAAAGATTGCACCAGACTCACCGTAGGTTGTGAGATTTGGGAACCGTTCAAGTAATGCGTGTTGTCCTTTGTAATCATCCTCAACAGGGAAAAAGTTTGCGTAACCACTGCTATCTTGAAAAATCTTGAGTGTTTCTTTGGTTTTGCGGTTAGCTGATGGCAACATCAAAAGCATGATGCATAAGTTTTCCTCAACATCTTGAGGAGTAAAAATGTCCATCTTTTCTAAAATGAGAGTTTTGCCACCACTGGAAATATCGAGGAGTTGTCGGTAAGGATGATTGCGGTCACGAAGTGCAGTAAGTGTCTGAGTGTAGATTTGCGTAGTCGGAACAATCCACAACACCATGCCTGCTTGTTTCTTAAGATAGATTTTGTTGATTAGGTCGATAGCATGAGTAGCCAAGATGGTCTTACCTCCACCAGTTGGAACCTTAAAGAAAATGTTTGGCAGTGGCTCTTGTAAGCCATTTTTTGATTGGTGGTAGTTACTCAATCCAATATCAGTCCAAGCTTTTTCAGGAAAATGGTAGTCCATCGCCAACTCTGGCGTAGCTTCCATTGCCTTGTCATACGTCTCACGAAACTTACTAAGTGCAGTTAAGTAACTGGATAAACGCTGAACAACTTGTTTTTGATACTCTTTTAGTTCCATGTTAATTTTTCAATCGGTATATTTCAAAAGGTAGTTGGCAAAAGGTAATATTGAGCTCATCCAGAGTCTGTTGCTCCACATACTTGGTTGGTGCAAAGACGAGCAATGGTCTGTTACCAGCTTTCTCTCGTAGCTCTCGTGCAGTATCCAAAGTAAGAGCAGTGGTCTTGAGATACTCTAGGTCTGGCTTGTAGTACATGTACACGTCGAACTGTTCAGTCTTACCGACATAGTTTGCGGACTCATCTAATGCATCAGGTTTGAACTCTTCACCAGTAGCGGTGTAGAAAAGATATCGACCAAGTTCTTCATAACTTGGTAGAGTCTTGCCAGCTAGGAGACTTTCCATTTCGATTGCATCACCAAGGTCAAAATAACTGAAAGTGCCACCAAGCCCTTTTTTGACTAGCTCATTTTTTGCAGTGGGAACACCTTTAATCACACGACGAACACGCTCAGCAGTTATTGAGTCGGCGTAATCTTCCATCTCGACTGCGATAAACTTTCTATTGCCTCCATCTTCCTTATTAAGCTCAAGAACCGCCTGAGCGGTTGTGCCTGAGCCAGCAAATGAGTCTAAAATAATGTCTTCACCTGACGTTGAGTAAGAAAGAAGTTGCTTTACAAACTCAACAGGCTTTGGGTTATTGAAATCAGAGTCTGGCATTATTAATTTGTATTTTTTCGTGGCAGAGTCAGTCGAAAAATCAGAGCCAAATAATACAGTCTTAGGTTTTATCCTTTTGACTTCACCATCTGCGTAAAGATAATCTTTTTCAAAAACATCAAACTTTTTTTGACTTACAATCTTTGCTTCCAACTCAACAAGGTTCTTTTCTACTGTTGATTTTCCCCATCTCCAACAACCCTCAACACCGTCTGATTTTAGTGGTAAAACCTCTTCACTATACTCATCCGATTTAGTAACACTAACTTTCAAAGTGACAGGGTTTACATACAAAGGGAAAAACATCTTAGGTCTTTTTTCTCTTGTATCAGCACCACCCCGCTTTCTTAATCCTAATAGTCGATATTTTCCACCTTCGTCTTCAAGCTTATACTCATCAATCCTACCCTGAGGCATTTGCAAACCAATTTCACTAAAATCATTTGAACGAACATACATCAACAATCTCTCATGAGCAGTTGCTATATAAGCTTTATCATTTCTGCCCTTGAGGTTGTTAACAGCAACAATATCCGCCACAAAATTATGCTCTCCGAAGACCTCATCCATTAAAAGCTTTAGATTGTGTGCTTCATTATCATCAATGCTTATGAAAATCACACCCTCATCTGATAACAAATCTCTGAGTAACTTCAACCTTGGCATCATCATGCACAACCACTTGTCATGACGAACTAAATCTTCATCCAATTTACCAACCACTTTTCCAATCCACTCTTTAATCAGTGGACTCTTCACATTATCGTTGTATACCCATCCCTCATTGCCAGTGTTGTATGGTGGGTCGATGTAAATACACTTCACCTTGCCTGCATACGTTGGCAGTAAAGCTTTGAGAGCGGTGAGATTGTCACCGTGGATAATCAGGTTGTCGTTCAGACTGACTTTTTCAGTGAGACTTTTGTCGGGTTGAGGAACCAATTGATGAAATGGAACAGCTAAGTGGTGATTTTGGACGAAGGTTTTTCCCTTAAATTGAAGCGTTGGCATATACGTTAGTTTATACCAAAATGACCTACTTAACCAGGGTAATGTTAGAACATCTCACTGACTGGCAGTCGCAGGCTAAAATATCTAAAAAATGAACAGTTCGTGGAGTTTTACACCCAATACCTTGGCTAGTTTTGCCAGGGTGTCAACGCTCGGCTTACGCTCACCTCTCTCGATGTAGCCAATGTAAGCTCTGTTCAAGTTAGCCTCTAGAGCAAGACGCTCTTGCGTAATTTGTTTTCTCTTACGCAGTTCTCGGATGTTCTCCGCAATTTTTTGATGGACATTTGATTTTGGCACACATACAGTGTGTTGATATCTCTCCTCCCAGTCGACTTACTACTAGTATAGATTTATTTTTACTTGAGAGGTAAAATATATACTGATAGTCGCATTACACACAAAAAGAAATGTTTATGAAGCAAAAACGTATCCCTTGCCCACATTGTGCGGAGCTAATTTCATCAGAAGCAAAAAAATGTCCCTTCTGTCAAAGTCACTTAAAGAAAAAAAGTAAGACTTCATCAATTATCAAAATAATTGCAATTGTTTTGGGAGGTTTAGGATTAGTGTTTATAGCTTGTGTAATCTTTATCGTTTACATCATGAGTAATATAGACAACAAATACACGGGACAAGACCTTTTTGAAGCGGTTAACAACCACAGGAAATCGGTCGGCGTACCTGAGCTCCAGATGGATGGCAACTTATGTGACAACTTAGTAGAAAGATGGTTGGCTGTCCGTGAACCAGGTAATGGTCATAAGGGATATGAAGAGTGGGCAGAGGCAGAAGGACTTACAAAAGATGGCGTTGCCGTCGAGCCATATAAAGCAACTAGTGGCATTTCTGAGCTCTACATACTTAACGCCACCACAACTGACTGGGCACTCTCAGCATGGATTGGCTCACCTGGACATAAAAACACTCTTGAGAACTCGGATATGAACTCAGGATGTGCTTATGCTCACGATGGCACGGGTATTTTAATCATGGCAGAAAAATCGCTATGACAACCGTAATTACTTGGCTACTTTTTGCATTGTTCTCCAGCACTGGCGTACTTTACCTGCTGTGGATTGGTGAGAAGTCCAAGAGAAAATACCTTGAACAACTTCTTTTTAGGATTAATCAAAAAATTGACCTTCTAGAAAAAGCTAAGCCTACTCACTACGTACCATCAAGACACCATGGCACATCGGTACAGATGGGTGAAAAGTCATCATCTTATCAAGAGTGCGTTGACTATGAACAACTGCAAATTGCTGTTCGTGAGGGTGGATACGCTTCAAAGAAATAGTTTCCTTGTAATCGTTGCATGCAAAATGCTCAATAAAAGCCAAGAAGCTTGTAATTTTTTTGGAAAACATGATGTTTAACGTATTAAACATCCGCTCTCATTACAACTGTGTAATGATTGCATAAAACGCTATCGTCTTCCCTTCAAGTATTGAGGTCAACTACAATTTGTCACCAGGCGTAATTAGCAAAATATCACTAACCCCGTAATAAATTGCCTTTTCCAATGTAATCATAGTCAAGCAATAATGTATTACTCTATTGATAGTCAGAGGTAGCGGACATAGGAAGGCTACCCATTTGTCAGTAGATATCCACACAAAAGACCATGTCATTACATCTTAGTAAAGGGTTTCTACTAATTTGATTTATGTTCTCCCCATAAGAGCGGTATTAAACATTTATTTTTGACTTTTGTTATTGCACATTGTTAAGACCATAAATGGGAGTCTTCTTTCTCAAAACGACTGTTTCTCCTACTACACTGACTTTATTTAACTTAATTAGCTCTGCGAGATGTCTTTGAAGCGTAGACCTTGACGGTTTCTTGCCGAAGTCAACTTCGTCCCAGTTTTCAAAGATTTCTGAGATAGTCACACTCTTTCCCATTAGAGCTAGGCAATTAACCAAGGTATCCAATTTTTGCTGCTTATTTACCTCAGTTTTGTCTCCCAAAGTCACATATCTACCATTTTCCAAGTCAATCACGACCTCGCTTGGTGACTCATCGAACCTAGATAGGGTTTTGAGAACTCTACGAGTTGGTGACTGACCATCATCAAGTCGTCCCATCTCAACGATTATGTCGACAAAACCTGTGAGTGCATTTGAACCACGAGCTGCATTGCCATAATCACCGCCACTCTTCCTGTCATGATGGACTATAAGCACTGCGATGTTCTTTTTGGCTAATTGGGAAATAGGTATGAGCGACCTGCTAACTTTCGCAGCATCGTTTTCATCTTGTGCATCCCAAAACGTAGTAAGGGTATCGATTACACAAAGTTTGATTTCATTTTTCTCACATATTTCTACTGCTTTAGCTAGTGCAGCCACCCACTCCGCATTATTGTACTTTTTGTTCATTGGTCGAGACACAATATGGATTGACTTTCCTGGTAATTTGAACTTTTCTCTCCGTTCACCCCATTTAGCCTCGGACTCCTCAGTCAAAATTAGAACCTTTGTGGGATTGATACTCATCCCAGCTAGTTCCCCACCATTTTCGATTTCTCTTAGCATTTGTGATATCAGAGTGGTCTTACCTGTCTTTGGACGAGCAGTCATCAAAGTAATCACCCCTTCCGCAATAAATCCTTCCCAAATCCACTCAGCCTGTAGTTTGTCTTCTGTAATCTCACTGAGCAGTATTGGCTCAAAATCAATGGTCACAGCATTGTTCATCTGTCTATTTTCCAGAGGAAAATCATTAGTCAAATCACGTTCTCTTATATCGCCTGCACTAGGAAGATTGAGCCTGTTGCGAAAGTCGACGCAACTCTTAATCATTTTTTCTACTCTGTCGGGAGGGTGTGGTGGGTCGAACTGTGAAGCCAACGACCTAATGACATCAAAGGCTATTTCCCAATCTTCTCTAGGAAATCTTTTCAATACAATATGTGTCAAGTCTCTCAAGTTGTGGTGCTGGGTGCCAAGGCTGGCACCGACGAGCTCATGCAGTTTAGGTCTATCAGCGTTGTTTTTTGAAAACTCTTCAACAACTACATTAGGTAAAGGTTCAAGCACATGAAGTGCTTCACTATCGCCAACTAACCACTTATATGTGCCAATCTCTTGTTTCTTATTTTTTGCTCTACTTGGAGGAAGTACTATTAATTTGTCTTGGCTTTGTATTTCAAACTCATGCTTAGGAGTGCGGATGTTTCTGTTTCCAACCCTTTTATTGTGCTGAAATAATATGTGTCTGCCACCGCTAGCAGTTTGAGTCTCTAGCGTTGAGTGGATGGGTAATGAGTTTCCAGTTTTATAGCTATCGTCATCAATCGCCATCACGTTGCTGTGAGCTCCGCACACAACCGCAACACCAGTTACCCTAGGGTTAGAAAACCACTTATTTATCTCCTCAATTGTTGGCTTTTCAGTTTTATACTTTTCCCACTTTCCTAAAAAAGACGATGGTTCCTTTCGTAAGTCTGCCAACGGCAGAACACACCAACCAGCCTCAGTATATTTAAGTGCTGCTTGTTTTAACTTAGTGAGTGTTTCTGAGTCAGACATATCATTTCTCCATGAAAGCGTTGAAAGCTATGAGTAAGTCCTGCTTTGAACGATACTCACCACTGTTAGTAAAACCTTTTGAGTAGGTGACCTTGATAAAAAATCGAGCGTGAGGAGTTTTATCTTCGTGGATAAAGTACAAAATACGGCGTTTCTTGCTCGTCCAGATGTCTGTTAACAGATTGCCGTTTGTGTTGAAGATTTTTAAGTGCATTTTCATATCAATTTCTCCTTTAATTGCTTACAAACCGTACCTTCCATTGCCATGCAACCTTGTTTTCAACTCTCGGATGCTTGTAATAAAATCACGGCTATTAATTTGTAGTTCACCATCCCAGTGCTGACGCAACACTTCATCGGCTGTTGACCCAGAGTCATCAAAAACGAAAAGCACATAGTTACCCTCAGACCTATCAAGGTCGATAAGCGGATAGTTAAGGGAACGCAACACAGCAGCAGAGTACATGTCCTTAATGCGAAGCTCATTTTTTCTTTGCATGGAGCCTCCTTTTAGGTGAAACTGCTATACCCTCATCACGAAGTTGGTTTTTAGGGGAAAGTTTTTGTTTAACGGATAAACCAATAGCAGATGCAGAAACTAAGCCGTCTTGGACGGCTAAAAGAGAAATTAATCTCTCAGTAAATATGCATCTTGTTTCCATAGCTGAGATACTACGGAAAAATGCAAGATTACTCTTCCAAATAAGTTGCTATATCTCGGAGAAAATTGGCAAATTATGCCGAAACTATAATGGGTAGAACTCTGATAATGCTTGTTTAGCTGAGTAAATTAAGTCAGGACCTTTAGCGGTTGTTGGTGCGAGGTCGTTTTTGTCATCACCCCAAATGCCCTCACTTGTGTCTTCGACACGGCGTATTTCTCTGTCAATTTCTTCCCAGCTCATTTTTTTCAAATCTCTCATTTCCCATAACCAAAGTCCTATTGCTAAGCGTTCAACGCTGGCTGCTTTCTTTAGCCTAGATGGTATATTTCTTAGTTCTGGTTCAATAAGAGTATCCCAGTTCTCATCAATCCACTCTTTTAGCTGGTTTTTGCTGGTGAGTTTTTCAGTAATTGAAATGCTTGGATACTTTACCCGCTCTCCATACAGATTTTCTAAAAAAGCATACTCATCGTAGGTATCCCAGTTAGCTGATGTAGGACCAATGAAAAAATGATTTTTCTCCATAATCGGATACCACTCTATTGCATTATTTTTACCAGCCACTGGAAGTACACCAGAGACTACATACGTAGTAAGAGGAACAAACCAGTTGTCCCAAAGATTATACTTAGCGAGTAGTCCATGCACTTTCTTTGATATTTCTTGATATTTTTCTAGCCCGTAATAATACGCTAGACCTGAAATATCGCTAATATCTTTATCAATTGGGTAATCAACAAGTGCTATGTCTAGTTCTTTTCTAATTGCCTCAATGTCACGAGTAAATCTTGGATGACCCAAGATTAACAAAGCATAATAAAGGGTCGAGTTGTCAAAGTTTTGAAATAACCAGATGTCACAGCGGTCTGCTCTCAACACAAGCTCGAGTATTTTATAGCTAACCTTGCTATCGTCTGTTTTCTTCATATTAATAAGTTATACATTTAATGATATAATATCTTGTACATTTGATTATACTATGACAACTAATAATAGCCAACAGACCAAGCTCATTTCCCTGCGTGAAGCAGCTCGCTTACTTGACGTAAATCCACAGACTTTACGCCGTTGGGATGAGGCTGGCAAGTTAAAAGCAATGCGTGTTGGCACTCGAAAAGACCGTAAATACAAGTTATCAGACATCGTTGCCATATTGGAGCAAAAATGAAATTAGGACTCATTTACAGCCGTGTTTCCACTGATGAACAAGCCAAAGAAGGTCAATCCATTGATGCTCAAATTAAGTTGTGCAACGCTTACATTGAACAGAACGGCTACACGCTTGCTGCTAACGGTATTTACAAAGATGAAGGAAAAAGCGGAAGCAATACCAACCGCCCAGGATTGCAAGACTTACTACAACGGGTCGCGGATGACAAAAATATTGAAGCAGTTTTTGTTTTAGACACTGACCGTTTGGCTCGTAATACTTATAACCATCTTCAAATCAAAACCCTTCTCAAAAAATACAATGTAAAGCTAATCTCAATCAGCCAACCAATGATTGATGACTCCCCAGAGGGAAACTTCATTGACGTGGTTCTGGCAGGTGCGAACGCACTGCAATCTCAAATTACTGGCAGAAAAACTAGTAAGGTCATGGAGCAAAAAGTTGAAGCGGGCTGGTGGGCTGGTGTAGCACCACTTGGTTACATCAACTCAATAAATCCTCACCCTACAAGCCAACTTGATAAGCGTATTGTTACCCCAGACCCTGAGAAGGCACCACTCATCACAAAAATGTTTCAACTTCATGCCTCTGGAAGTCTTTCACTTGATGCACTAATAGAAAAAATGGCTAGTTTAGGACTGACCGCAAAGAACGGTGGCAAGCTACAAAAAAGCCTCATCCACCATACACTCCGCAACCCTTTTTACTATGGAAAAATGATGTGGAAAGGCAAGCTCAAAAATGCCCACCATGAGCCACTAATCGATTATGATACTTGGCTACTCTCCCAAAGAGTAATTAACACACATAACCAAAACGGCAGTCGTAAACGCAAGCACAACTTCTTACTCAACGGCTTTTTGTACTGTGAAGACTGCCAGGGTCGATTTTACGGAGAACAACACCTTAAGCGTGGCAAACTCTACCGCCACTATCACTGCGGTACCTGTAAAAAAGGTACCTACACCGATATTGATGAACTAGAAAAACAAGTTGAAAAGTGGTTCGGCAAAGTCGAGATGACTGAGGAGTATGCCAATGAGTTAAGGAGTAAAGCCAAAGACATTGTCGAGTCTCTCCGAGGCATCACCAATGATGAGCGACAAGCCTTGGTCAACCAAAAAACAGCTATCGATATCAAAATACGCAATGCTGAGGATAATTTGCTTGATGGAACATTTAAGAAAGACCAGTACCAGCGTGTCATTGCTCGATTAGAAGCTGAGCTTGAGACTATTGAAAATGGATTGGCTAAAACCACCAAGGACTACTCCAAAGGACTGGGTCAAGTTGAGCGTCTGATTGATATGGCTGAGAACATTAAGCAGACCTACCACGATGCTGAGCCAGAAATGAAACGAGAGTACTTAGACCTCTTTTTTAGCAAGTTCATGGTGCAAGATGGGAAAATTGTCTCGGCTCTGCCGAGTGAGTACATAAAACCGTTGATTGCCAATGGCAAATTAACGGTTCGAGTAAGAAATGGATGGCTCCCCGGGTAGGACTCGAACCTACAACCTTGAAGTTAACAGCTTCCTGCTCAGCCATTGAGCTACCGGGGATTCTTCACTTGTTAAGTATCTTTTCCAAAAGAAAAGATGTGCCAGGAGAAGGATTCGAACCTACGTAGGCTTACGCCAGCAGTTTTACAGACTGCCCTCGTTGACCGC
>CAYTIA010000012.1:0-31949 GCA_964437755.1 uncultured Pseudomonadales bacterium
ATCCTCCTGGACAGGCCATAAACTCAATATAGTGATAAGCTTCAGGATTTTCTTTAACTTCTTTAATTAAGGTGTGCATATTTGTTGCCAAAGTAGCTACAGCCACCCTCAAAGTCTTTCCTGCCAAAACTACTTCAGCTTTTTTGATACCTTCCATACCTCGAACTTGCTTAAACTCAAGTTTTTCTAAATCTTTTCCTTCAAGTAAAAAGGCTGCTGTTCTTAAAGCTGACTCCATTACTCCTCCTGAAGCTCCATAAATAGCAGCTGCACCACTATACTCTCCGTAGCTATCAAGCTCACTATCTTCTACAGACATCAAGTCGATATTATTTTTTTTGAGTAAATAGGCAATTTCTCTAGTAGTTAACACATAATCTACCGGCCACATACCGTCAATTTTTAGTTTTTCATGCCTCGCTTCATATTTTTTAGAAGTACAAGGCATAATCGAGATCACTCTGATCTTAGAAGGATCAATTCCTTCTTTCTGCGCCCACCATGTTTTATAAGCTCCACCCGAATGAATCTGAGGAGAGCGAGCCTCAGTTAAATGCGAAATCATTTCCGGATAATAAAACTCCACAAATTTAACCCAGGCAGGACAACATGAGGTAAACACAGGTAAAACTCCTTTGTGTTGAATTCTTTCAACCAATTCTTCTGCTTCTACCAAAGTAGTAATATCCGCTCCCATGTTAACATCAAAAACATGATTAAAGCCCAATTTTCTAAAAGCTGTAAACATCTTCTTCTCTAAATTAAGACCAACTTCGGCACCAAACTCTTCGCCAACACTTGCTCGAACCGAAGGAGCCATCTGTACAATCGTCACTAACTCTGGATCTTTCAAAACCAGCTCAACTTGTTTAATTTGTGATTGTTCTCGAGCCGATTTGACCGGACAATTAGCCGTACATTGACCACAATAAATACAGTCTATCTTTAGATCATCGCTCACTACTACATGTTTGGATCTTCCTTCTCCCTCTAGTTTCAAGTAATTAATACCTACTCGCTGACAAGCTTCGACACATTTATTACAACCAATACAAACCGTTGCATCTATTTCAGCAGCCTGAGTCATTTGATGAACTGGAAAAACACCTTCGTCCTTTGAATTACTAGTATCAAACTTTAAAAGTTCATCAACTTTTTCAATTAGCTGAGAGTTTTGATTGTTTTGTAACAAATCTTTTTTTATAATCTGAAATGCTTCTCTGCGATGCTGTCTAGCTAGCCCGGAATGTAAACCTATTCGCATTTTATCTGCTAGAACTAACTCACTTGCAGAAACTACCTTACCAGTCGCTGAATCTTCAACAAAATCAGTATGTACTACTTCTCCAGAATTTAGTTTGTGCACCAAATCTAAAAGATCAATTTTATTCTCGTGCAAAACATCAGCTAATATTTTTCCCTCTTGCGTTTCAATTTTTTGACGATCAACACGAACTTGAATTGACATATGAATTTTTCAATTTTTATTATTTATTTAGAAAGAGTCGTATTTTTATAGCTTCTGATGAATATATAGGCAATTAAACCGCCTGTTAGAGATGTAATTAACTGAGGCCAACTAAATATTGCTGAGGCGTTGCTTAAAAACTTTTGGGGCAATAATGTAGCTAACAAGTATTGGCTTACAAAATAGAGAAGGGTAAACTTGCCCACCGAAGCCAATATTACAGCAGTAGTAAAATTCTTTTCCTTAATGCTAGAAAAAAGCATCACATAGACAGCATTTGAAAGCATAATAAATGGAACAATTGGAGCTAATACCAAGGGCAATAAACCTCTTGATAAAGCCACTACACTTGGAATTAATCCAATAGTAATAGCCGCAGATGAACCTAAAGTCATAGTAGCAATTAAAAGAATCGCATTTACAAGTGGCCCAGTTATAGCTTGCTGATGAATAATTGATGGTAAAAATATAGATAAAAAGAGAAGAGAGGAATAGATAATAGTTCTGTGGTAATTGGAAATCGAAATTCTTGAAACTGTTATTTGTTGCATATAAAAAATGATTTGTAGATTTTAGTAGTATACAACAAACACCCTAGTGAGAAAACCAATATACTCTCCATGGTTTTTCTTCTAAAAGATACTCTTGTCTTAACTGCCCCTCTTTAAAGTAACTCATGGCTACATTTTGATCTAACCTAACTTTTTCCTCATTAACGTCAGTTACCACAAATAAATTTTCCGTTAAATCGTACTCACTTGCTGCCCTAAATGTTATTCCATTAATTGACAATAAGTCTCTATATTTTAATCCCAGCGAGTCAAGATCTCGAGCTGTTAAAGCCGCAATATTATGATTTTTAATTTCAGGATTGTTTTCTAAAATTTCCAAAATTGCGTGTTGAGCTTGTGTCACTACCCGCATTGGAGGAGACATAATTGGTTTAGTTAAAACATCTTTTAGTTGCAAAACTGAAGAAAAGATAATCAAAACCATTAGAAAATTTGAAACTGTTCTAGCTGTTTTTTCTCTAGATTGAACTAACCAAGCAAGAAAAAAAACTATTGCTGGTAAAAAATATCTCTGAAGAAAATCACCAATAAAAACACATCCTAGAATTTGAGCCATAACTGGCAATAAAAACAACAAATGCTTTTTCTGGTTTTTAAAATCAAACCAAGATAGTTTTATTAATCCCAAAACAAATAACGGTTGCAGCCATTTGAGATGAACAATTTCTCTAAGACTAACAGTAAAGTTTCTCAATAAGTTAGTCAATAAATTAACCGATTCCAGCTCAACCTGATACGACATGTCAGGCTGAAAATATCTCGAAAAAAACAATCCTGGTGGATGTCTAATATCAAAAATTACAAACGGTAAAATCGCCAACAGATATCCCAAAATCAATTGCCACATTTCGCAATATTTTTTACTTCGAATAAGATTGATAAACTCGATAATTCCAAATGTTCCTATTGCAAAAACTGCAAGATAGTGATGATGAATAGTTAACCCCAAAAATAAACCCACAAGAATATATTTTCCCTTAAATGAAAACTGCCCAATTAGTAAAGCCAGACTAATCCAAAAAGCAATTAAGTGGGGATTCCAAGCCCAACGACTAGTTAAAAGCAAAGGAGGCCAGAGTATAATAACTAAAGAAAATAAAAGAGTTGAATAGTCAATTCCTTTATTCATTTTAAAAAGTTCTATTTTCAATTTAATCTGCTCTAATAAAGAATGTTTCTTAGATTCTTCGAAATTATTTGATCTAAGTGATATTTTTAAAAGCATCAGTATTAAAACAGTTAATATTCCCCAAAAAGCTGTGCCAATCGCTGGTCCAACTGGTGCAAAATCATACATAACTGCAAATGGCATCTGCATGTAGTAAGTGAGAGAACCAAAAATTTTGGAGTTATCGGTTGCGATTGGACCAACAAGCGTTAATTTTTTCTCTTGCCAGTATGCATGCATTCTAGCAAGATCACTCGATTCATCTTGAGTAAAACGAGCAGTGTAGCCAATGTTATAAAAACGTGTAAAAACAACCAAAAAGAGGAAGGATGTTATAAACACTAAAGAGGATAAATTAATCTTATTCTTTTTTTTATTTAGCTTCATAAGAGAAACTATAAAGAAAAAAGAGAGCTAAATCTAGATTAAAACTATTTTTTTCTTTTTTTCTTCCAATAAATAAAAATCAGAAATCCAGTTATTAAAAGTGCTAATAAAACAAATATAAATTTTTTTTTGGCTGTTCTACTTTCAACCATTGTAGCTTTTCCCAAAATTAATCCAGAATTATTAGTTTCATCAACTATTTCCGAAAACAGATCGGTTCCTCCCAAAACCTTTCCAGGTTTTTCATTGTTAGTGTCTGGCTTAATTCTAAGAGAGTTATCATACTCAACGACAGGGGATACTTTTAATAAATCTTCGCCCCCAACTCCTATCACATTGGTATCATTGGTTTTGTCTTCTTGCCAAATTAAGTTCAACTGAGGCTTGCCAATTTTTTTCTTTTTAAAAAAGAAGGTGGCAAACAGTTTATTGCCAGCTTCATACTCACCATAGTTACTGGTACCAGAAAAACGAATTTGACTTTTATCCAAGAAAACCATCGGCTCATGATAGTTGCTGTAAAAATCAGCTTCATCAACTTGTACAAAAGAAATATCACTCTGGTCAAAACCAAATAATAAATCAGTACCAACTGTTAACTCTCCTTGAGTATCTAAAAATATTTGAACAGGAAAAACTTGATTCTTACCAATATTTGACGGCATCACCATCTTAATTTCAGCTGCCCTTATCAATGACGGAGTGAACAAAAATAACAAAACACCAATAAGAATTAGTCTGACACGAATAGATATATTCATTATCTATATAATATCAGTGTTGTTGAAATATGAATAGAGTATACCTACATCAAAAGAGTTAACCTTACCATCAGCATTTAGATCTTGCATTGGCAACCAAGTAACATTCCAATTATTATATATTTCATAAAGATCATACGAGTTTACAACGCCATCGTTGTTGATATCCCCAGGCTTAAGATCTCCAAAAACAACGGAATTTGATCCTATGTTTATAGTTGTAGATACAGCTTTTTTAAGATATCCATCCACCTTAAGAATAAGATTGTATTCTGAACCAAACGGGAACGTCCCCAAATTATGACCAGCTACACTCCCAGTTGCTGAAGTTAGAGTTGTAGAAAAGTTTGATAGAACATTGGGTTCAGCAACGGTAATTGATCCAGATCTATTGACATTTGTTCCTAAAAAGTGAAGTAAATTAAATGAAAAATCTAAAGTTGCCCCTCCACCCACAGTAACACTTTTTGCTATTGGAGCAAAAGCTAACAAATCCGTGTTAATTAAATTATAGGCAACAACATTTGTATCAGTTGTTGAGTCACTAGTCCATTCAAGCCAAAAGTCTTTTGGCTCTGAAGTTTGGCTAAGAGCTAGGAATGACAACTTAACCATATTGCCTTTGGCATTAATTGGACTACCTTGATTTGCCGTTCCAGAAATCGTGATTTTTCCACTTTCCTGATCAACTGAGAAACCATGTTGGTTTGGGAACAGATTCATCCATTCCATCGACTGATACTGAAAAAAGTCTTTGTCATAACGAACCACTAAATCAGCACCCGCTACTTCATTACCCCTTGAATCAAGTTCAAAAATAATATCTTGAGTATCGTTGACCGCCCATAAATCATAATTTGATTTAATATTAATAGTTGCATCTGGTTGAACAGCAAGTAACGAAACACTTGATCCTGAAAAAGATAAATTTGTCAAAGTACTATAATCTGGAGCATACACAACACTGCTTGAATCTATTGTCAGGGCAGTTGTTGCCGACGTCCCAATCACCTTAAATGTAATCGTTGCAAACCTACCTGAAGTACTCCCTCACTCATAATACCTACCTTTTAAAATTAACTTCCCATCATCAGCTCCAAAATCTTGCTCAAAATAATCCCAATAAAGATTTTTATTAGTAATCTCCACTACTTCTAAAGCTGAGTTATCATAATTTAACAAAAGATTTGTTTCGATATGACTATTTCCTCCAGAATTCAACAACACATCTACATTAAATGATTGGCCAAGATAATATGTTCCCGAGTTTGGACTTAATAAAAGAGCTGGATTAGCTGCAAAAGCATTTTCAGTAGTTAAAAAAAACAATACTGTAAAAAATATGGAAAATAGAATTTTTTTTATGGTGTTGGGCATATTGCTCAATATTACATAAAATAGAGATAAAAAGAAAGTAGAAAACAACGTATTGGCATAAATAAAAAATTTGCGAATAATTTAAGTGTTTTTAAATTAACATAATTGAGCCAACAACTTTTCATCATTTGAGTTATAATCCATCCCTTATGAAACTTCGTAATATCGCCATTATTGCTCATGTTGATCATGGTAAAACCACTCTGATTGATGGAATGCTCAAACAAACAAAATTGTTTAGAGACAATCAACAAGAGATGTTACAAACAACAATCCTTGATAGCAACGATCTTGAAAGAGAGAAGGGTATTACGATTCTAGCTAAAAACACGGCAGTTTTTTATAAGGATTATAAGATTAATATCATTGATACTCCTGGACACGCTGATTTCGCTGGAGAAGTAGAACGCGTAATCAACATGGCTGATGGAGCTCTTTTGATAGTTGATAGTGCCGAAGGTCCATTACCACAAACTCGTTTTGTTCTTCAACAAGCACTAAAACAAAAATTAAAAATAATCGTTTTGATCAACAAGATTGATCGCAAGGATTCCGAACCTTATAGAATTCTTAAAGAAACCGAAGAGTTATTCTTGCAACTTGCCGCAGATGATGATCAACTTGATTTTCCAGTTTTATATGGAACTGGCATTCGCGGAGCAGTTTGGACCAGTCTACCAGATGTTTTTACCAATGATTCTACTCCAGAACAGGTTGAAGAAGTAATACAAGCCGCCAATCTTGAACCTCTCTTCGAGCAAATTGTTGCTACCGTTCCTGAACCACAAGCACCAGTAGATAAACCATTTATGATGCAAATTTCTCATCTGGATTTTGATTCATATAAAGGAACTTATGCTATTGGCAGAGTAGCCCAAGGAACAGTAAAACCAGGACAAAATCTTGTCATTCTAAACGAGAATGAAAAAGCTGGAACAATGCAGGTATCTCAAGTATTCACTAGCAAAGGCCTTGATAAAGAGGAGGCAGATCTCGCTCAAGCTGGGGATATCATCTCCATCACTGGAAACAACAAACTCCAAATCAGTCAAACGTTGGCTGATCCCACGGTAACTCAAGGATTTCCGCTGATTGTCATTTCACCACCAGCGCTTAAAGTAGAAATCTCAGCAAACACTTCACCGCTCGCTGGAAGAGAGGGAGAGTTCACTACTCCAAGACAACTAGAAGAAAGATTAATTAGAGAGCAAAGAACCAACATTGGCCTAATAATTGAGAAAAGAACTGGAAGCAGTTTTATTGTATCTGGTAGAGGAGAACTTCATTTGGCTATCTTAATCGAAACCATGAGACGAGAAGGCTATGAGCTGCAAGTTGGAAGACCAGAAGTAATTATTAGAGAAATTGATGGCAAACAGTGCGAGCCTATTGAGGAGTTAACTGTGGAAATTTCTAAAGAACATATTGGCACTGTAATCGAGGAACTAGGAAAAAGACAAGCAACTTTAATGGAAAGTGTTACTACTAATAGAGGAATGAGTAAAATGGTGTTTCATGTATCAAGTAGAAACTTACTTGGTTTTCGTTCGACTATCTTAACCAAAACAAAAGGAGAGGGATTATTCGCCCAACAGTTTTTAGCTTATGAACCACTGCAACCAATTGCTGATCTATCACGTAATGGAGTCTTGGTTGCAACTGAACCAGGTGAGGTCACCACCTATGCTCTTGAGTCACTTCAACAAAGAGGATCAACTTTTGTTGGTCCTGGAGAAATTGTGTACGAAGGCATGATTGTGGGACAAGCCAAATATCCTCAAGATCTTGATATGAACATCTGTAAACAAAAAAAGATGACAAACTTCAGATCCAACGCCGAAATGACCACAGCACTAGCTCCACCTAAAAAAATGTCTTTAGAAGAAAGCCTTAGTTACTTGGAAAAAGATGAACTACTTGAAGTTACTCCACTTAATCTTAGATTGAGAAAAAAAATTTTAAACAACAGCGAGAGAGCAAAACATCAATCTCGTGAGTAAAACAATGGCTCTATGTTAGTTTCCAAAATCCCTTCTTGATTCAAAAAACCACCTTTATGAGAAATCAAGTTTCGTAAAATGGTATAATACATACTAAGTATGTATAAAGAAAGATTCCGAAAAGAAAATATTAGTACCTATTTATTGGTATTATTACTTTTATTGACACTATTAGCATGCAATGAAGCTGAAGGTTTTTCTGAAAAAAGCCTGATAACTCCTACTATACAAGCAATTTCTGAAATAATTGAAGCTTCGCCCACACCCGAGATAGTTGTTGATCAGCAAATAGATACTCTCGGGACACCTACCCCCACTCCTTTTCCAACCCCCACTGATCGATCCAATGAAGTTGATATTTGCGGACCGAATGAGGCTGCTAATCCTGAACATTTTCCAAATCAGCCAGCTTTTATAGCTGGAGATCCAGATTATCTAAAAACCCTAGATCATTTAACTGCTGATAACATTTACCAACAAGAAGTTAACCGATACTCGTTTAATTTTTTAGTTGTTCCTGTCTTACATCCAGGAGAGATACTTAACTGGACTCTGAGTGATATTGATTTATTTCTTTCTTCATTCAGGTCTGTTTATAATCCCATTTATTCAACTGGAGCAGGTTTTCTGCTCCAAAATTTACCCCTCGAAATAACTGTTTCTGATCGTTTAGGTTGGAGCAATTTAAACACACAACAAGCTTCTGAAATTCTATCTACTGTCAATTCAAGAACAAACCTAACTTTTGATAGACTCATCATCTTGGCTAGTTATCCTCCAGAATTATCAGCTCAAGAAGACTCAGTAAGAGCAACAACTTTTGGAGGAGCATCATATTACCATTACGCCGTCTCTTCGTTTATTAACCAGCCAACCAATTGGATAAATGATGATCCATATTTTATTGCTAGGGTGATTCATGAGGCAGCTCATGGAGTTAGATTAAGAGATCGATACAGGCTGGGCGATTTGAGAAACTTAACGCAACCTCAATTGATGGAACGTTGGCTCATAGCTAATTCTCATGAAGCTCCTCAACTTGAAGGAATGGATTTATGTGAACCCACCGAATTGGTTTTCGACTACAGCGGTCTTGGATGTAATGGCCAACCATTGTATCAACCACCAAACAGCCTAATGTCAGGATATTGTGTTGATCGTAATGATGGTGAAATTTGTCTTACTAATGACATTATTTCCAACCAAGCAACTAGCACTCAGGTTTTTTCAACTCCAGAAATATGTTTTCTTAGCCGGCAAATGCAACTGCAGGTTGGTTCTTCAGAAAGATAATCAATTTTATCTGCGTTTAATACTTGATTTAATTGGTACCAACAGCACTGATCCCAATAGACCAATCATTGAGACGATAATAATTAAGGTTCTGAAACCATAACTGGTAGCCAGATATCCACCAATCACTGCTAGAGCAGCGCTACTTAAGTCAGTCAAGGTGTAATAAACACCCCAAGCCGTACCTTCTCTATTCTTATCAATGTGACGAGTAAAGATAGCCATATAAGATGGATAGGTGATAGCATTAGAAATACCCAATAAAAACTGTATTAAAAACAGCTGCCAAGGCTGATTGATCATTAAATAAAGCAAAAAAATTAGCGATGATAAAAAAGAAAAAATTACCATCAGCCAAAAGTCATCCTTTTCTCCCTTAATTTTATCAATTAAAGTAGCAATAGGAATCTGCATCAAACTTCTAGAAAGCAGATAAATTCCCATTGAAATGCTCACCACCATGGCATCACCCTGAACAATAAAATCTTCTACAAACAAAGCAAAAAGTGGGGCTAGCATGCCAGCTGCACCAACAACCATTACATCAGAAATTATTAGAAATCGAATCACAAAGCTAATATCTTTAAGAAAGGTGCTGAAAAAAGGTTTATTAATCTTCATTGTTTAATAATACAACAATAAACCATTTTTAAACAAACGGATATTCAATAGTATAAATCTGTAACTTACTCCGTCGTAACTCCATCAAAATCTGCTTCATTTTCTTCAGCTTCTTTTTTAGTCTGTCGAATTATTCCATCTTGATGATGCGCTGGGCTATAAATCGTGTATAGATTCAGCCTTTGTGTGTTTGAAGTGTTAATAATATTATGACTAGCTCCTGCTGGCACAACAACTGCCACTCCATCTTTAAGCTCATACTCATTGCCATCAATCACACATTTGCCAAAACCAGATTCAAACCTAAAAAATTGATCATTATCATGATGAACTTCCATACCAATTTCTTCACCAGGTAACAATGACATTAGAACAAGTTGACTGTACTTCCCAGAATAAAGTACTTTTCTAAAGTTTGTATTTGATAAAGTCGCTTCCTCAATATTAGTTAAATATCCTTTCATGGTTGTTCCTTTTTTTTATTTTAATAATAACTTAATATAGTAATATAGCAGAATCTTTTCAAAAAATTTAATTTTTCATTTATTTACCCACCAAATATGTAGTTAATACTTGAAATATATCAAAATACATCCTATAATTTCAAATTGCTTGGTTATTATTGCACTAAAAATAAATGACAGATACTGAACGACAAGGAGCAAGAGGACTAGCGAGAAAATTATCAAGAAGAAAATTGCTTGAAGTGTCTCTTTTAACCACAGCAACAGCAGCTCTTCTAGCTGCATGCGGACAAACACCGTTACAACCCCCAATTATTCCGGATAGTTTACCATCTCCACCAGACAATACATCCAAACTTCCAGCAATTGATTGGCAACAATTACAAGTAAGAACTGATACAACCACATTAAAAGAATCATTTGCAGGCGCAAATTTAAACGATTTAGAGATTCAACAACTTTATTTAACTTTGAGTGAACTTGATAAAATCAGAAAATTACCATCTGGAGATATTACAAGGGAAAGAAAAATTTTTTCATTTTTAAAAACACTTTTAGATTATGCTTCAATTCTTATCGCACAGAAAAGTTTTGATAAATTTGTCGAGATCTCATATGTTTTTTCACAGTTAGCTACTATCATTACTCCTTCTGGAGAGCCAATGACCGAGCTTGAATTACTCAAAAATAAAATGAGTCTTCTGATGAGAGCTTGTCTAAATGATGTTAAAGGAGAAAACAGTATAGCTAAACAAGTGCTGAGTACAGTTATTGAAAATCACATAGGTCCCACAATCGATCAGTTGACTCTTAACACTGGAGCTTGGCGCATGCATGCCAGAAATAATGGACTAGAAGATCTTTATGATCATTCTGCAGTTGCCTATCAACAAGCAGCAGTTTTTTTTGAGTCTTATCGTCAAAATCCAGACTTATTTAAAAAGATTTGGGAAGCTATAGCACAACAAAATGGCTATACCCAGTTAGGAGATCAAATCCCCACGATTAGAGACTGGTTTGGCGCAATGCAAAAATATCCTGCGGCCTACGAACAGTTTGTAAGTGAGTTAGCTCAACAAAGAGGCTTGCAACAACCTTATTATGATGCTTCTGTCGCAGAAAATCGTCGCCACTTAGAACAATTCATCCGCCTATCTTTGGAAGGACAAGTCTTAGATTTAAGTAGCCTAAAAAAGAAAGAGGAAATTATCAGAGCAATGACAGCAGCTATTTTTGATGTTTTTCAGGAACTAATTAATGTAGGCGCTGGACAAATTGTAGATGCCCTAGTTAATGAACCCCTAACTATTCAAAAAATTCAACAGTTGGTAACTCTTGGAACTATTACTGACCCAGACATTAAAAAATTCTTTGAGAGAGCTTTAAATCCAGGTAATGAAGCCATTGCATCATCAATTCAAGAAAAAATTAATGAGATGCAAACTGATAAAAGTATGTATCGTAGGGCCGGATTATTAGCCCTAGCTCAATCAATTGCTGAAAATATATATGATCGTTATCAAGAACAACTCAAGATAATCGACTCACATGAGCTATTTGCCACAGTGTTCTACAAAGATGACTCTGGCAATGAAACAAAAATTCAACATAAAATTTGGTCAATAACTGACCCAATGAACTGCAACTCATTGGCAATGTTTCCTTCTACAATGGAAAATCATCAAGCAGCTACACCCTTATATGTTGGTGTAGATGGCTATGCCGATGTACCAGATGAGAGAGTAACTCGAATAGTCATCTCATCTAAACCAAATGCCTTGTTGTCTGGTAGCGCTTCATTTTCTAGAGATACTCAATTACTGGGAGTTGTTCAGGCAACAGAATCAATAAGTACAGGAATTCAACCTCTATTACTGGTCAAAGATAAAGATGGAAACACTTATGGTATAAATTTAAATCTTGGAGGAGATTCTCTTGCTCTAGTTACACAGTGGCCTGAATGTCCAGAAGAGGAATCATTCTCCACAAAACTCGTAACACTACTTAATAGTGCTGGAGTGGTGTCTGCAGAAACCGCTGCAAATTGGAAAAGACAATTAATTACTAACAACGGAATTTACGCTGTTACAGAAACTATTGCTAATAATCAGCCAATTATTGGTGATCGAACCGTTGATCAAGTTGTTAAAAATTTATTAACAAACTATTTTGGCTCAGTATTACATCCAGAAAATGAGGAGCGAATATTTGAGTTTTATATGGCTCTTAAAGATCAAGCTCAACCTTGGTCTGGATGGGGCTTGGTTTATCCAAAAACTGTAGGAGATGTGTTTATGTTTGATGAAACTGTGGCCGATATCCATCCTCAACTTTATGAAGTGATATTTACTAAAGACGGAGGAGTGCTAAAAAATCAGTGGCAAAAAGCCACCCAGACAACAACAACTGGACTTACTCTCAACTCTCCACTCCAATGCGTCTCTTCACCACAGCACGATAAGATCACCACGCAACTCATTCATGGACAGGGAGCAGAAGCAGTTATAGATAAATCCTTAAGAGGAGATGATGAATTTATTTATATACTTCCCTTAGCAACAACTGACAAATTAGTAAAGTTTTTAGCCGTGAAAAAAGATGCTGTAAGCGTTCAACGCTACAGCGTTGATCAAAAACAGTCAGAACAAGATCTTTATTATATGACAGCTGGTATTTCTATTGATGCTGCGCTTCAGTTTGGCCTATTTAAAAGACTATTTGGTTTGACAGGAAAAGTAGTTGAAGTTTTTTTCAAAAAAGAGTCTCCATTAACTCCCAGTCAAGCCATCATGGCCTGGAGATTGCATACAATTTACAATTCATTACAACCTGCGAATTGATCAATCATCAATCACTGCCATTAACAACCACTAATGAAAACAGAACATACAGAATCCACTAGAAAAAAATTAACTAGAAGAGAGTTTTTAAGAGCTGCTGCTCTTTTTACTACTGCCATGGTTGCAGCAGCTTGTTCTTCACCATCTAGATTTGCTTTGCCTCTAGTAGAAGGAGATAAACCAGAAGGACAACCACAACCAGAAACAATACCTGGCAATGAAATATTCACAGCTGGTGACCTAGAAATTATTGCCTCATTGATTAATAAAACTGAAACAGTTTATCCCCCAAGAACTCTTTATGAGCTACAAACAAAAATAGTTCGTTTAATTACTACTCAACTAAGAGAAGTTATATTTCAATCGCCCGATGAAGCTAACTTAGCTACCAGCTTAATCACTCAAGTTGAACAACCTAGCCTAGAACCTGAAAATCTACACTATCAAATAAAACCAGAAACACAAGAAAGATGGCAAACAATTTCGGTTTATCTATATTTATATGCTTTGTTATTACAAAAAGCTGAGTATCCACAAAATGCTTTTAATATTTTTTGTTTGAACAATATGTTCTTACCATCAGTTGTTCAACCAGCTACCTTAAACTGGGGGGATTATTATTATAACGGTGAAAGTGTATGGAATCCTGATTCGGTTGATTTAAATAACCCAGAATCAGCAAGAACATTTTTGCTTCAATATGCTTATCTTGACACAAATCAACAGCTAGCTAATCTAGTCCAAGCTAACTCTGATATCACTCCCAATCTAGAAACCCTGAATAATAATTTATTATGGGGGATAGATCAACATGAGTTTGAACAGTTACTTCAAGAAGCTGAAGACGTTGAATCAATGCCAGTTAGAAATGGGGAAGAAATAGATGCTAAAAGAGCAGATATGGAAAGATTGCTGTGGCAATTTTATTATCAGATGAGCCAAGATCTTTTGAGAAGAGGAGTATTCGTTTCTGAAGCTGAGAGACAAAGTTGGATAACAAAACAGGGATTATTTGTAGATCGATGGAGAGAGCTCATCGGGAAAATTGAGTTCCAAAATATTCCTGCCTTTCGTCCTGAAACAAAAACATACAGCTATCTAGTTGATGTACAAAAACAAACTATTTCTGGCAGTGCTTACAACAGCGAAGATAAAAAAATAGACATACCTCCGGTTATGTTTGCAACTATTCAAAGGTATGTACAACAGAATCATTCATATATCCCTTCAGACACTATTACCACAGTTGCCAACTTAAAAGCAACTGTTGCTGATCTAAATCAATCTTCTGATGATGAAATCATTAACTATGCTATCAATAATAGAATGCTTCTGATTGATCACTGTTCTCATCGACAAATAGATCCAGGCGAAGGTGATGTCAATCCACGTTGGTGTACCTTGATTGCTCTAACTGGTCTAAGATCAAATGATTCGAATAACCCTCATGCTAATTTTATGATTGCTATTCCTGATGATAGTCCTAATGATGTAATTCTTTTATCAGGATCTAATTACCGAGTTGTAGCTGAGCATCAGCAAGACCTGAGAGTAAAAGGGGCAGAAAACTCTAGCGGGTATACCATCACCGAAATTCTAAAATTACTACAAACTTTTTATTCAAATCCAGACCTTCATATGGGTGGAACGGGATCACCGTCTCAATTGCTTGCAACCTCCTTTGATTCGCTGGAAACTCAAATCAGACCAGGAATGCATGCAGTATACATTCCTCCGGAGGCAAATCTCTATGGTCTAGAACCAGCAACAGAAGGTAATTACTTAGCAACAAATCTCACTAACTCTTTAACCGAACCTTTTGGAGATCTTGGCACCATGTTGACTCTTCATGAGAGTATAAAAATTACTGCTCTTTATTCAAAAACAGGAGAAAATGAAACTTTTTACATAATCCAAGCTGGAGATAATAATAGGATTGTGGCTGTCAGAGCAAAAGATGTAGTTACCGTCCAACAAAGAACTTATCTTCAGTACTTGAGAGATAGCGCGCACAGCACTTTATTTTGGGTAGCTCTAATTGGTAACTATCCAATTACCATTGATAGAGTTCAACCACTAGGAAACGCAATGATTGACGCAACTACTGGTACAAAAGTTTTTGAAACTATGGCAAAAAAAATTGGATTCAAAGGTTTTCCAATTCCAGCTGGCATTCAACGCTTGGGATTTAAGTTTTTAGAACAAGGAAAAGAAGTTAGTCATGCAAAAACTTTAGTTGCCGGATTACCGATAGAAATTGTTACCGAGAAAGTTGTAACCGAAACACACGTGGGTGAAGTTATCCAAGGAGCCAAAATTGTTGAAAGAACAGCGTTGCAAAAAGTTTTTCAAATCTTTCAAGCTATTTCCGCCTATTTAATTATTAAGTCATTAACAGCAGATCAAAGATCAGATCTTGAAGCTTTAATGATAGCAGCAACTCCTTACTTCCAGCAATCAGCTGGTATTTATGATGAGAGAAATCTCGCAAAGTTTGGAGCTGAAACTATTCAAGTAGTTCAACCATGTGCCACTTGTTGATATTTTTTTCAAAAATAAAGTGAGGTTTTTGGGTGGCTGACGGGACTCGAACCCGCGACCTTCCCCTCCACAGGGGGACGCTCTAAACCAACTGAGCTACAGCCACCATTTTTCACTTTTTATCAAAACTAAGCAACGTACGCTGGGCGGGATTCGAACCCACGACCTACTGCTTAGAAGGCAGTTGCTCTATCCAGCTGAGCTACCAGCGCGTACAAAACCCATAAAACAGGTCCCACATCAAACTTGCCGTCTAGATTATAATATACTTCCAATAAAAATGAAATTTCAGCTTAACTCTAACTACCAGCCAACCGGAGATCAACCAGAGGCTATTCAAGCTCTTGTTGATGGTATTCAAGATCTAGTTAACCAAACTCTTTTAGGAGTAACTGGCTCTGGTAAGACCTTTACCGTTGCCAATCTGATTGAACAGACTCAAAAACCTACCCTAGTAATAGCACATAATAAAACGCTGGCAGCTCAACTATATCAAGAACTACGCGACTTTTTTCCAAATAATGCGGTCAATTATTTTGTTTCCTACTACGACTATTATCAACCAGAAGCCTACATTCCTAGTACCGATACCTACATCGAAAAAGAGGCTCAAATAAATGATGAGATCGATAAATTGCGCCTAGCTGCCACCACCAATTTGATGACTCGCAACGATGTGATTGTAGTTGCCTCCGTTTCATGCATTTATAACTTGGGAAACCCAGTTGAATACAGCCAGCATATGTTTGAGATAATCGAGGGTGAGCTAATCGCTCAAAAAACATTGCTACTTCAATTGGCAAATCTCCAATATCAACATGCCGAAACAGATTTCCATCGCGGATCTTTTCGGGTGAGGGGAGACACTATCCAAGTCTGGCCAGCCTATACCGATCACGCTCTCAAGATTGACACTCTTGAAAATCGCATCGTCAGTATCCAAGAGATTGATCCCATCAGTGGAGTTGCTATTACTCAGCACTCGCAGCAACAGATTCAAACTGATCACAGGGGTAGGTATTTACTGTTTCCTGCCAAACATTATCTAGTTGATTCAAAGTCTCAAGAGGAAGCCATCAGACAAATTGAGCGAGATCTCGAAACTCAACTTGAGCTACTTAAAAATAATAATAAACCACTCGAAGCATATCGTCTTAACAAAAAAGTACGTTATGACCTAGATATGATTAGAGAGTTTGGTTTTGTCAACGGAGTAGAAAACTATTCAAGATACTTTGATGGCAGACAGCCAGAAGAACCACCCTATACCTTAATCGATTACTTTCATGAAAACGTTAGAAAATTCAACAGTGAGACTTTCTTGACTGTTGTTGATGAAAGCCATATGACTCTGCCTCAAATTAAGGGAATGTACTTTGGAGATCGCTCCCGAAAAGAAACCCTAATCGAATATGGATTTCGTTTACCCTCAGCGCTAGATAACCGTCCACTAATGTTTGACGAGTTCCTGAACAAAACAAAAAATAAAATTTATGTCTCGGCTACTCCCAGTGATCTAGAAATAAACTTAAGCCAGAGTAGGGTGGTGGAACAACTGGTTCGTCCTACTGGTTTGCTTGATCCAATTGTTGAACTTCGTCCAGCCGATAATCAAATTCAAGATTTAATCATTGAGATTGTAAATCGAGTTAATCAAGGAGAAAGAGTACTTGTCACTACCCTAACTAAACGCATGGCCGAAGATTTAACAGATTATCTTAACGATGAGAGCAAGGTTAGATCTCTTCTAAAGGATTTTAGTAGTAGTCAACAAAAGCAGTTTAGAGGTGATTATTTACCAATTGAGAAGATGTCTCTCGGAAAAATCGAGATAGATTTTTTTAACCAGGCACATCTAGAATTAAGTTTAGAAAAAGATCAACCTCAAGTTTTACCGAAAGTTGCTTATCTTCATAGCGAAGTAGAAACATTAGACAGATCAGACATCTTAGACGACCTAAGACTAGGAAATTATGACGTTTTGGTTGGTATTAATCTTTTAAGAGAGGGTCTAGATTTACCAGAGGTAAGTCTCGTTGCTATTTTAGATGCAGATAAAACTGGTTTTTTGCGTTCAGACACAGCTCTTATTCAAACCATGGGAAGAGCCGCTCGTCATAATAAGGGTAAAGTTATTCTATATGCTAATGGCTTATCCCAAGCCATGAAAACGGCCATTGGCGAAACTCAAAGAAGGCGTCAAACTCAAGAAAAGTACAATCTAGAACACCAAATCACTCCCACCTCAATTGAAAAACCCATTCGTGAAAAACTACTTGATAGAAAAAAAGATGAAGAGATATCATCATTTAATCAAGGTTCATTGATCATTCAGTTAACCGCCAAACAACAGATTGACCTCGCCCAGATTAATTCTGATGCCCTTACTCCTGAAGATCGCTCGAACTTGACTATTAAACTTACCAAAAGAATGCATCAAGCAGCTAGAGAAATGGATTTTGAGTTAGCAGCAATATTAAGAGACAAAGTTAGAGAAATTGGTTAATTCACTCGAAAAAAACTTACTCTTTTGTTGGAAGACATTCTTCCAACTGACACGGAGCTATACCAACCAAATTAGCTAACTCAAGTTTAATATCAGATCCAGGTAATGAAGCCAAAATATTCAAAATATATAAAGCATCTGCTTGACTCAATGCTTTGTTTTCAGACATTGCTTCTTTAATCATCCGAGCACAAATCCAAAGCACTATACCTACCCCATCTGTTTTTGATCTTGTTGGTAACCTACTACTTAATTCTGGATATTTACCCATGATTATGGTTTTATTAATTGGTATTTCTTCAAAGATAACAAATAATATCAAACAGTTCAAATACAAGTTTTGTGGAAATTGCTATCTCTCACCCTACTAAAACCCGATAGTTTTGGTTATAATTACTGATTCGATTGTTTCAATAAATCGAATAAATAGATAATATTTTTTATGTCCAATTCTTCACAAAAAAGCACAGCATCAATCTCTCCACTTACGCACATTATAATTAAAGGAGCTAAACAACATAACTTAAAGAACATAAGTTTAGCTATTCCAAAAAATAAACTGGTGGTTTTTTCAGGTCTTTCTGGCAGTGGAAAGTCAACTCTGGCTTTTGATACACTTTATGCAGAAGGACAGCGTCGCTATGTGGAATCACTAAGTTCATATGCAAGACAGTTTTTAGGCATCATGGACAAACCAGCTGTTGATCAGATTGACGGCTTGTCTCCTTCAATTTCTATTGATCAAAAAACAACCTCACACAATCCTAGATCAACCGTTGGCACAATCACCGAAATTTACGATTATTTAAGACTATTATTTGCTAGGGTAGGACACCCACACTGTCCTGAATGTGGCAAGGAAATTTCTTCTCAAAGCATCGATCAAATCCTTGATCAAACATTTAATCAGATTGATCAACAGATACAGAACCATCTCGCAAGAATAATGGTTTTGGCTCCCGTGGTTAAGCATCGAAAAGGTCAGTTTTCGGAACTTTTTAGATCACTTCAGCAGAAAGGCTATAGCCGAGCCAGAATCGACAACCACATCTATAATTTAGACGCAGACTTAACACTCATCAAAACAAATAAGCACAATATTGAGGTTGTTGTTGATAGACTGACTATCTCCAAGCAACAACTTAAAGACATTCAAGAATCACAAACTTTAAGAAGTCGATTAAGCCAATCAATCGAGCAATCATTAAAACTTGCAGATGGACAAGTAATAGTAAGCTTTATTCAAGATAAGGCTCTTAATTTTCCAGAAAATCCATCAACATATAAAGATATTCTTTTTAGTGAAAAGTTAGCTTGCAGTGAATGTGGTATCTCTATGGATGAGTTAGAACCAAGTATGTTTTCTTTTAACTCTCCACTTGGAGCTTGCGAAACTTGTCACGGTCTTGGTTCAATCTTAGAGATTGATCCTGAAAAAATAGTCGCTCCAGAATTAACTTTGAGCGAAGGAGCAATTATTCCCTTTGCCAGAGCGTTAAGTACTGACAGCTGGTTTTCTAGGATTGTTGCCAGTGTTTTAGAAACAGAGCTTAGTAATTATCAAACCAATACAACTGACAGGTTAAACTTTTCTATCTCCAACAGTTTTAGACAAACACCTTTTTGTAATCTTCCTAAAGAAATTCAAGACTCACTTTTACACGGAACTAAAAATGTTTATGAAGTTACAGGAGAAAATCGTTATGGAAAAGTTGTCACCATAAATAAAGAGTGGGAGGGTTTCATCACTAATCTAGAGCGTCGCTACGAAGAAACTAATAGCGAGTATATTCGCAACGAAATCGATAAATATCAAAAAAAGATCATATGCCCAGCTTGCAACGGAGCCAGACTAAAACCAAAGTCGCTCTCGGTTACAATTAATCAGCTCAATATTTCTGAAGTGACGGCGTTTACCACTAAAGATAGTTTGGCTTGGATAATTAGCCTAGAAAACAAAAAAGTTTTTAATGAAAAAGAGTCCGTCATTGCTCAATCGATTATTAAAGAAATCGGTACCCGTTTATCATTTCTTAATTCAGTGGGCTTAAACTATTTAACTTTAGCCAGAGAGGCAGGATCATTGGCTGGAGGGGAGGCTCAACGAATTAGATTGGCTTCACAAATTGGCACTGGTTTAACCGGAGTTCTATATATTCTCGATGAACCAACCATCGGTCTACATCAACGAGATAATCAACGACTGATTAAAACTCTCAAAGAATTGAGAGACCGAGGTAACAGCGTCGTGGTCGTGGAACATGATGAAGACGTTATTTTGGCAGCTGATGAGATAGTGGAGTTTGGACCAGCGGCAGGAAATAGAGGAGGGGAAATTGTGGCTCAAGGCAATCCCCAAACTATAAAAGACTCGTCAACCATAACTGGAGACTATCTTTCCAAAAAAAAGATAGTTCAGAGAAAAAGAGATTTATTATCTCAAACAGAGTCAAAGAATTCCGAACTTAGCTCTATTGCCATTAAAGGAGCAAGACATCACAACTTAAGAAACATTGATGTCAAGTTTCCACTTCATAAATTGGTTTGTATTACTGGAGTTTCTGGCTCAGGAAAATCAACTCTCGTCCACGACACACTTTATCAACATCTTCTTAAACAGCTAAGTCGTCAAAGCCATGAAAAACCGGGATCTGTAGATTATATTAATATTCCTCCGGAGGTAAAATCAGTTAAACTAATCGATCAAACACCTATTGGCAAAACACCTCGATCAAACCCAGCCACATACACAAAAGTTTTTGATTTGATTCGTCAACTTTATGCCAACACCAAGGAAGCTAGAATTAGAGGCTATAACTTAGGTAGATTCAGTTTTAATGTAAAGGGAGGAAGATGCGAAGCTTGTCAGGGAGACGGTCAAATTAAAATCGAGATGCAGTTCTTATCGGACGTCTATGTAACTTGTGATGTTTGTAAAGGCAAACGTTATAATCAAGAGACTCTTCAAGTAAAGTATCAAGAAAAAAATATTGCGGATGTACTTAACTTGACAATTGAAGAAGCTTATCAATTTTTTAGTCAGCACAGCACCATCCGTAAAAAACTAAAAACAATGATCGATGTTGGTTTGGGATATCTTCGTCTAGGCCAACCTGCACCAACATTAAGTGGAGGAGAGGCACAAAGAGTTAAAATCTCGAGAGAACTCTCAACTAATCACGTTGGCCACAATGTTTATCTTCTAGATGAGCCAACCACTGGACTTCATTTTGCGGATGTTCAAAAATTACTCAATGTTTTACATAAACTTGTTGAACAAAATAATAGTGTAATCGTAATTGAACACAATCTTGATATAATCAGAAATGCAGACTGGATAATAGATCTTGGTCCAGAAGGAGGAGATGGAGGAGGTAAGATCGTGGCAACTGGAACACCTGAACAAATTGCCAATAATAAAAATTCATATACAGGACATTATTTAAAAAAGGAAAAAACAAATGATAGTTAAACATAAAGATCAAAGAGTGGCGGTTTTGGTAGATGTCCAGAATCTGTATTACAGTGCCAGACATCTTTATAAAGCTAAGGTAAATTTTGGAAAAGTGCTCTCTCATGCTTTGGGAAATAGAACTTTAGTCCGAGCCATTGCCTACGTTATTAAAACCGATGTAGTCACTAAAGAAAGAGATTTTTTTGAAGCAATTAATAAGGCTGGCTTTGAAGTCAAAGAGAAAGATCTGCAAATCTTTGCCGATGGTTCAAAAAAAGGTGATTGGGATGTTGGCATTACTATGGATGCCATTAGACTTGGAAAAAAAGTTGACTCGATAGTATTGGTAAGTGGAGATGGAGATTACATCCCAGTTGTCAAGTATTTACAACTTTCTGAGGGTTGCCAGGTTGAAGTCTATGCCTTTGGCAAAACCTGCTCTCATGCACTAATCGAGGAAGTAGATGATTTTGTTGATATGGATGAACACGCTAAAGAATTTTTAATTAAAAGATAATAAATTCGCTACAAGTCTATTACCAAGCTAGCTCGCAGATATGTCGCAAGTCGTTGTCTCAAAAGCTAAATTATCAGATGCAGTCGCTATTAAAAAAATTCAAGAAGATACTTGGTTAGCAACTTATGTGAATGAAAAGTATGGAATTACTCAAGAAGATGTTACTCTTCAGTTCTCAGAAAACAATAATGGAGCTGGTAAAACAGTTGTAGAAAAAATTAAAGGCTATTTTGCTGATAAAGATACGTTAGTTTTAGTCGCAAAAGAAAAACAGTCTTTATTAGGTTTTTGTGTGGTAAAAAAACACTCTGATTACAATCAAATCATTAAACTCTATATTCTGCCCACTGCTCAAAGAAGAGGAATTGGTGCCAAACTCATCAAAAAAGCACTTAATTGGCTTGATGATAAGGATGTGAGGTTGACGGTAGTTGCTTATAATCAACCAGCTATTAACTTTTATAAAAAATTTGGGTTTAAAGAAGAGTTCGACAAGCAAAAGCCTTTTCCTAAAAATCATCTCATCTCTGGAAAATTTCTTCCATTAATAAGAATGAGATTAACACAACATTAAAAATATAGATTTTTATGAGTTTAAAAAAAATATTAGTTTTCTTCATATTTCTTTGTCATATATTTTTATTCTCTTCGCCAGTATTGGCTCAAAACGAGACAAACCAAGATCGTTTTTATACATCTTTGGTAAGCACATATACAGTCGATAATACAGGTAACACAAGAGTTGAGCATGTCTTTCAAATAAAAAATAATACTCCAGAGTATTTTATTAATCAGTACAACATGAAGCTAAGTACTGATGCGATTACTAATATCTCCGTCAGTAGTCAAGATCAGGCAATTAACCCAAAAATTACTCAAGATCATACAGGAACAAATATCGAAATCGAGTTTCCGGATAAGGTAGTTGGCAAAGATAAAACCAGAGAGTTTAGAATAAGCTACCAAAATCCAGTCATGTCTGAGGTGACAGGACAAGTCCTTGAGACATATATACCCGCCATGAACAGCAATGGTGCCTATAATGAGCACAAAGTTATTTTGGCAACACCGATTATTTTTGGTTATCCTACTAGAATTAAGCCAGATAATTACACTATTAGGCAAGATGGTCAAAGCTTCGTTTTAACTTATGAAAATTTACTAGATCAAGGAGTATCGGCAATTTTTGGATCACAACAAGTCTTTAGATTTTCTATAAGGTATCATCTTAATAATCCCAACAACCAACCCGCAATAACTCAAGTTAGTCTTCCTCCAGATACTCCTTATCAAAAGATGCACTATCATGTACTCGAGCCTCTTCCACAGAAACTAGAGTCAGATATAGATGGCAACTGGATCGCCACTTACTATTTACCAGCAAACGATACCGTTGAGGTCAATATCGAAGCTTCTACTCTTGTAAGTTTAGAAGAGTTAAATCCTTGGCTAAATATCAAGCCCATTAAAGAACATCTCTCTCATCAACCTTACTGGGAAAAAGAGCATAAAGAAATTTCTAGCCTCGCTGATAATCTTGATAGTCCTTTTTCCATCTACCAATATGTAGTCGATACCCTCGATTATACCCAAGAAGACATTACACAAAAATTCGAGCGTCAGGGAGCATTAACCACCCTTAGAAACCCAACATTTGCTACTTGTCAGGAGTTTTCCGACCTCTTTATAACTCTATCTAGAGCAAAAAACATACCATCTAGACGAGCAACCGGTTATGCTCACAGCAATGATCCCATTCTGCAGCCACTCAGCTTAGTTACTGATATTCTTCATGCTTGGCCGGAATATTATGACTTAGAAACAGAACGTTGGATTCCAATTGATCCAACCTGGGGAGACACCATGAGAGGAGTAGATTACTTTAATCAATTTGATCTTAAGCACGTTGTTTTTGCTTATAATGGCAAATCAAGCCAACTTCCACTTGCAGCAGGAAACTACAAATTACCAGATCAAGATACAAAGGATTTACAAGTTCAATTTGAACAAGAATTTCCCAATATTGAACCAAGCTTTGAGATAACCTTAAAACAAAAAAAACTTTTAGGAATTATAAACTTGCCCAGCTGGTATGAACTTGAAGTTCAAAACCTAGTTGGACAAGCTTGGTATAATGGCACACTAAAAATCGAAGGTGTAGAGAATCAACTAGAAATAGTACTAGTCGATGATGTTTTTTCCATATTGCCCTGGCAAATAAAAAACATTGGCTTTCAGGTTTATAATAGGAACCATCAATTGCCCGTCAAAGATAATATTTCAGTCAATATTTTTATAGATGACAAAGAAACCACTAGAGAATTTGAGATAAAAACCGTCAAACCTCTCGCTCCAAAAGTTTCGGAGTATATTTCACAGAGTCTAAAAAACGATCATCAATATGTCCACCCAAAACTTAACATCACAAGACAGCAACTCAAAATTGTTATGGTCATCGGCCTTGCCCTCCTTGCCTTCACAACCTGGAGTTTATTGGTTTCTAGACGGAAAAAACAAAATTTTATACGTAGGAAAAGCAAAAAATCTTAAAAATCGATTAAAAAGTTACACACAGTTCAATCAACTTACTCCTCAAAAACAACAACTCGTTACTACCGCAAAAAAGTTAAAGTGTCAGGTACTAGAAAGTGAGTTGGAAGCCTTATTGATTGAAGCAGAATTAATCCGTCTTCATCAACCTGAATTCAATATTTTACTTAAAGATGACAAAAGTCCGATATATTTAGTAATCGAGAATGTTCGTTTTCCAGCAGTGAAGTTAGTTCGCAAGGGAGATTTAATACATTTTAAAGATGCGCTTTATACTCTGGGTCCGTTTAGTAGTGCTTACAAACTCAAACAAGTATTAAGGATAGCTCGGAAAATTTTCCCATGGTGTGATACTGCAGAAAAAAATCCTAATAAAGATCTATCTAATCATAAACCATGTTTTTATTATCATCTTGATCTTTGTCAAGGAGCTTGCATTGGAAAAATCTCATCAACTGAATACCAGCAAATGGTAGATCAATTGATTCTGTTTCTTAAAGGTAAGAAAAAAGAAGTAATCAAAAACATGAATTTACAAATGAAACAGTATGCCAATGAACTTCAGTTTGAGAAAGCAAATCAAATTAAACAAAAACTGTTATTAATCGAGGATGTTACAAGCCAAAGATACAAACTCAAACCAGACCTAATTTTACCAGCTCTACATGACTCAAAAAACCTGGATTCACTTGACCACTTACGCCGAATTTTATTAGAAACCAAGATCATTTCTACTCAATCATTGCTAGCCAGAATCGAAGGCTTTGATGTTAGTAACTTAATAGGACAAAATGCAAGCGTCTCAATGGTTGTTTTTGTTGATGGAGAACCAAAAAAAAGCGAGTACCGCTTATTTAATATCAAAAATCTGACTACTCCCAATGATTATCAAATGATTAAACAAGCCATATCAAGAAGAAGTCTGCACTCAGAATGGCAAACAGCAAATCTTATTATCGTTGATGGGGGAAAAGGTCAAATAAGAGCCGCTTTATCAGCTTATCTAGAAAATAGAACTCAACCTCCAGCAATTATTGGTATTGCCAAAAAACCAGATCGATTAATTCTGCCAATTATCGTTGATGCAACCAATAATCAGCTCAAAATTGAGTATCAAGAAATCTCGTTGCCGACTGATCACCCAGCACTTCATCTTGTTCAACAGGTTAGAGATGAATCACACCGATTTGCCAGAAAACAGCATCTTAGAATCAGAAAACGATCATTTTTTAAGCAATAGTTTTTATCACATCTTTTGCCATATTTGCCAATTAGTTACTCTCGTGCTTATAATTATATGTAACCAAGTAGTAATCACTTAACAAACTTATGCGCTCAATACTTATCACCGCCATTACAATTGCCATCTTAGCCTGGGCTTTACCCTCTATCAGTTATATGAATTGGGTTACATTGCTTCTGGCAAGCATTGTGCTAACCTTGCTACAAAAAATTGCCAAACCAGTTTTAAAAATTTTATTCTTACCAATTAACATTGTCACACTTGGCTTGTTCTCTTTAGTTATAAATGTGTTTTTATTATGGTTAGCAACTTATTTAGTTCCTGGATTTCGTATTCAACCAATGAAAATTTTTGAAGTTGCTCTTGGAGAGTTTGGGTCACTATTACTAGTGTCAATCATTATCAGCTCAATTCAAAATATTCTCCATAAAATTCTTAAATAATCTTGTTAATTATCCGCCGTAAGGCGGTGATGTTATAATCCTCACCATGAAACAAATAATAAAACTAGTTTTACTTTTTACAGCTTTTTTTGCACTAATTTCAGCTGTCTTACAACCAAAATTGATACTTGCCCAAAACATTGTTTCAGAAACAAGCGATGTTACTGAAGAAGTTATCGATTTAGAAGAGATAATAGATATTTCAGATGCTTCTCAATCAGCTGTGGCCTCAACAGCCGCACAGGCTGAACAAGTGTTAATTGAAAAAAAAGCCGAAGATATTACCGAAACAGCTGGCGAAAAAAGAGGAAGACTAGCAACTTTTTTAGATGAAAACCCAATTGGAGTTATTAGTTGGCACAACTTTCTTCAACATTTAATCAGAGATGCTGTCGCAAAAGGGTTACCCGCTAACATTATTGTTTTGTTACTTTTATTTCCTTTGGTTGTATCGATCATTGCTGCATCAAGACATATTATTGGTTTGAGAGGCTTTGGAATATATATTCCCGCTGTATTATCAGTTGCTTTTGTTTCAACCGAAATTATTACAGGAATAATTATTTTTGCAGCCGTATTATTAGGCGCCACCATTACTAGAAGAGTGGTTAAGGATCTTAACCTGCCGTACCTTCCTCGTACAGCCATGATTTTGTGGGGAGTATCGGTATTTATATTATTCTTGCTAATTTTGTCTTCAAAATTAGAGATATTCCAGCTGCTAACAATAAGCATCTTCCCGATTTTAATTATCATTATTTTGACTGAAAATTTCATGAACTCTCAGCTATTCAATAGTCAAAGAGAAGCGATGAAAATAGCCTTTGAAACACTAATCGTGGCTATTATTTGCTCACTGATTATTAGTCAAGATATAGTCCAAAAATTTGTGCTTCTTTATCCAGAAATATCTCTTCTTGGAACCGCTTTCATTAATTATCTGATTGGGAAATATACCGGTTTAAGACTGGCTGAATTTTTAAGATTCAGTTCAATTTTAGGACAGGATGTTCTCCCTCAACACCCTCAAGATGATCAATCCGAGTGATGTTTTGGGCATGAATGCCCGTAATCAGCTATACGTACCTTTAAACTCGCCTTTCTCGAAGAGTATTTGTCATTCTAAATACGCAACCAAGGTTTTATTGCTTAACGAAGGCATTAGTACACCAGGTGTTTACGGCATTTTAACTTCTATTGAAGATGTAAATGATTTTAACTGGCCAAATCTAGAAAAAGATTTCGTGATTAAACCAACCAATGGACATGCAGGAAAAGGTGTCGTTGCTTTTTTAAAAAAGGAAGGTGATAAATGGATTGATGTTGTTGGAAATGAATGGGATCAAGATGATCTAAAGATTCATTGTTTTGATATTCTGGAGGGACAGTACAGCTCCCATGGATCATCTCCTAAAGTCATTGTTGAAGAACGAATTATTCCTCATTCAACTTTAATGCAGTACTCTTATAAAGGAACCCCAGATTTGAGAGTTGTTGTCTTTAACAGTGTTCCCGTGATGGCCTACCTGAGACTTCCAACAGAAGAGTCCGAAGGTCGCGCTAACCAAAGTCAAGGTGCTCTAGGAGTAGGAATTGATATTGGTACTGGCCTAACCACCTATGCAGCAGCTCATAAAACACAGTTAATTAGATATCTACCAGGAACAAACATTGAGCTAAGAGATATCCAAATTCCTTTTTGGAAAAAAACTTTACTCACAGCTGTAAAAGCAGCTAAAGCTGCCAAGCTAGTTTATGGAGGTATCGATCTATTTTTACATCAAGAAAAAGGTCCCATGGTGGTTGAGCTTAACTATCGACCTGGATTGTCTATTCAAGTTGCTAATCAAGCAGGATTGCGCAAACGCTTAGAAAAAGTTGCTGACATCAACGTGTTAAATCCTGAACATGGAGTCAGAATTGCCCAGGCTCTTTTTGCCGAAAACTATTTCGAAACTGATGAAGAAAGAAGGCCTATTATTTCTCATAAGGAAAATGCGATAATTTTTGGAGACAATAGTGCTCAAGTTGAAACTGAGGTCTTAATAAAAACTGGACGTTATCGAAGTGCCATTGCTAGTGAATTAGCTCGAGAACTAGGCTTGATAGATCTTGAAGATCTACTCTGGTATCAACAAGATGCAGGAGAAGGTAAGGTTCCTGTCGTTGAGGTAGATTTTGAGCTTAAAGAACAAAAAGTTGATACAGAGATGATTGTCTCAAAAAAATTAGATAGAAGTAAGTATAAAGTTGAAATCGGTCGAAAAGATTTAATCAATTTCCTAGTTAGAATCGAAAAGAAATAATCTCTAAATTTTCATATGAGCTTAGTACAAGACTTAACTCCTATCAATCTTGAAGAAGAAAAGCAAAAATTTTTTGATAATAACTTCAAGTATAACCCCCAGTTTAAGTACAAAAACTTAATTACAATTAACCAACTCTACAAATACGGGAAGCCAAAATCAAAACCACTGGAATTGGCCAAACTTATTCTTGAGGAAGCTTTTTTTGGAAAAACAGAAACAGAGCTTAGAGAAATTGAGGGAGAAGTTATCACTAAAGAACTGGCCAATAATATATTTAAAGATTTTTTAGAAAAAAATAAAATCCAAAACCAAATAAAGATTAAGTGGTCGAAAGAATTCCCTGGTAAGGCTAGTTTTTACCTCGATACTCTTAAATTAAGACTTCCTCCTTGGCACAGGCAAAAAGAGTTTCTTGGAACCATATATCACGAATTAGGCACACATGCTCTAAGAAGAATTAATTACGAGCAACAACCTTTCTTTAAGAAGAAAGCTCAATATGGTTTCATAGATTACATGGTAACTGAAGAAGGTCTAGCAAGTTTTCACACATTGTTGGCAAAAAATTTTAAGATCGATTACATGAGTGCTTTAAACTATGTTACTTGCGACATTGCTCAGCATAATTCATTTTCTGATACATTTAGTTTTGTTGCTAAATATCTTCAAGACAAAGAAAGATGTTGGCAGTACACATATAAATTAAAGCGAGGTCTGTACGACACTTCTCAAGGCGGAGGGTTTACTAAAAACATTGTTTACTTAGAAGGAATGATAAAAGTTTGGAACTATTTTAAAAAAACTGAGTTTGATTTAGAAGGATTATATTTTGGAAAAATTGATGCTGATGACGTTGAGAAGGCCAGGGAATTAAATGACGGCTACCAACCAGTAGTTCCACATTTTTATAAAAATAATCGAAAAAAATATTTGGAAAAAATTTTACTTATCGCAAGATCTAACCACCTTGAAGAGTTGGATTAAAAAATATCGGAAATGAAAAAACTACTAATCGTTACCACTTCCAATGATTTAAGCTTACCTTTATTTTTCTTGAGTAAAAATGAAAATCTTGCTATTGAAGTACTACTATACGAAGATTCCCACAAAAAATTCCAGATGCTGGAAAATAAGATCGCATCTTTTGAATATGTATATTTCAGAGATCCTTTTAACACTCCTTTGACTAAAGGATGGGAAGAGAAGACTAAACCACTTCTTGGTTTAGTTAAAAAAAATTCAATCAAAAGTATAGATAATATCTATGAAATTAAAGACTTCTTTATTGAAGACAAATGGCAACAGCATCTTCTCTTAAAAGAATTCATGGCTACCACAGATATCCTTACCTCCCGATCTTTATTTGATCCTAATAAACAGTTTGTTAAAAAAAGAATCAGCTCAAGATCTAGAGATATTTTATTTGATATCAGCTCTATTCAAAATCATGAGGAGTACATTATTCAGGAAAAGTTAGAAATAGAGGAAGAGTACCGAGTATTTTCTCTTTTTAACAAAATAATCTCACCTGCAGTTTATAAAAGCTCAAAAACACTTAATACTAAAGTCCAGATCGATCGTACAAAAACCAAAGAAGTTGACAACAATCTAGAACGCTTTATTAACCAAATTCTTGAACGAATAAATCTTGACTTTATTGGATTCGATATTGCTCTCACAAAATCAGGCGAATACAGACTGATTGAAGTAAATAGAAGTCCTCAGTTTAAAGCATATTTTGAAACTACTAATCAAAATATAGTAGCAAATTTTCCTTTAATGTAGATTCTTTACCAACTTTATATGGAGCACAGCAATAAACAACAAAAAAAGGTAGCTTTAGGCCTCTCAGGAGGTGTAGATTCAGCTGTCAGTGCTTATTTGCTTCAACAACAGGGATATGATCTTACCACAGTCTACATCGAGTGCTGGAACACTCCTGGATGCAGAGCTGAGCAAGACAGAAAAGATGCCCTACAGGTAGCCCTCCAACTCAAAATTCCTTTCAAGGTACTTGACTTTAAAAGTGAATATAAAGAAAAGGTTATGTCGTATTTTCTTGAAGAGTACCGCTCAGGCAAAACTCCAAATCCAGACGTTTTGTGTAACCAAGTAATTAAGTTTGGTATGTTTTATGACTGGGCAATAGAAAATAGTTTTGATGCCATTGCCACCGGCCATTATGCTCAAATAGAATTTGATCAAACTGATAAACTAGCCTTATTAACTAGCAAAGATCTTCACAAAGATCAAACATATTTTCTTCATCAACTGAATCAAGAACAACTCGAACACATTGTCTTCCCAATTGGACACTTAACAAAAAGCGAGGTTAGAGAGATTGCCCAAAAAAATCAGTTACCAGTAGCCTTAAAAAAAGATTCCGTGGGTATCTGTTTTGTTGGAGATATTGATGTATCTAAATTCTTAAAAGAAAACTTGGGAGAAAATCCCGGAGAAGTAGTCACTCCTGAAAAACAGATTGTGGGCAACCACAAAGGTCTTTGGTTTTATACGGTCGGACAAAGAAAAGGCTTTACGCTTAACAAAAAAGCAGTCCAAAAATACACCACTTGGTTTGATGAAAATGGAGATCTACCACCACTGTTTGTGATAAACAAAGATCAGGAAACTAACCAACTTGTTATTGGACCAAGGCAAAAAACTTATGTAAAAAAATGGAGAGTTCATTCTCCTCATTGGATAGACAAAGATTTAGAATGGCAACATCTTTCTTTTCTAGTTAGGATTAGACATACTGGAGAATTAGTCGAGTGCAAATTACAAAAAATCAGTGAAGATGATTGGCAAGTAACTACACACAAACCAATTCAGGGAATAGCTCCAGGACAGTTCTCAGTTTTTTATGCTATAAACAAGGTCGCTACTTCTCATAGCCAATACCGATGTTTGGGTGGAGCAATTATCCAGTAACTGTATTGACATAGCTACACTTTCTTGGTATTATTCCCTTTACCTTCAGAAGTCTAACTTCTACTGTTAGATACTGTGAAGTCATCCAGAGTTTTTTTTAGTTCTTAGAAGCAATTATTTTTATTTTTGCTTCTTTATTCTATGTATTCTGGATTAGCACCTTAATAACTTAAGAGACAGAATTTTATGTTACGCTAACATAAAGATGAGTGATGTTCCCCACCGGGAACTTCATACATCTATAAAAAATACAAACACGCTAATTCAATCATGAATTAAATGATCTTCACAGTGAAGATCAAGTAAAATCCAAAAAATCAACCCATGTGAAACAAACATGGTGGTAAAAATTGCTAGAGATCAAGGCTAACTATGCTAATAACGCCGCATAGTAGCCATCTCGCTTAAGTTCACAATTGACCAAATCTGTTTACAGATTTGTAAAATTTACTTGAGAGTTTGATCCTGGCTCAGGATGAACGCTGGCGGTGTGCCTTAGGC
>CAYTIA010000013.1:0-27754 GCA_964437755.1 uncultured Pseudomonadales bacterium
TAGAGCGACAGCCTTTTAAGCTGTGCGTCGTGGGTTCGAGTCCCACCGGACTCACTTAAATTTCTTTCTTCTGCTACAATTTTTTCAGTAATGATTTTTTCAAAAGATATTCCTCATCACTATTTCTTGTGGTTACTATTTTTTGTATTAGTTGTTCTTGAATTAGCTTCATTTTTGTTTCCGAGGGCTGGTGCAGTTGGCATGTATTTATGGATGTTGGCCTCAATTTTAATTTTACTTCTCTCACTTTACTCTTTTTATTCTTTTTACAAGAATGTTCAAACCAAAAATAAAGTATTTTTATATATAGCTTGGTTAATAATGTTTGTGTTTACCATTCATAATGCTACAAAAATCAGCAATATTAGTTACGAAACAACTCAAGAAGCTGCTTGTTTATTGGGTTTTATCGAAGAATCTGGAGACAAAGGATTTCAGCAATCATGTTTTTTAGGATATCCAGCTAGACAGTATTTAATGCTGGCACTTCCCACATTCTTTTTCAAGCCTTCACAGGTTTTACTAAATATAGGAGGAAGTATATATTTTCTAGCGGCTCAACTTTTTTGGGGAGTGGGTTTATATCACTTTTTTAAACGACGGAGCAGCTATTCAAGTTTTTTAAGTGCTTTAAGTTTAATGTTTTTATTACATTTTTTTTACTTTAATCATTTTTTATTTCATTGTTTTGAACAAAGCCAATTTCCTCTTAGTTTGAGCATGGCTTTTTGGGGAGTTTATTTATGGAAAATATCAGACTCTCAGCAATGGCATTTGCCATTATTAGGATTATTACTTCTATTTATTGTTCAGTCGTATACTCCATCATTGGCTTTCTTTTTTTTGGCAGTTTTATTATTGTTTTATCTGTATAAATATGGAGAGTCAAAGAAGTTAATCACCCTGATTATTATTGGTGGATTAGCTAGTCTATTTTTTAGTTTTATCTTCCGTTTTGATATTAAGGTAATTGGTGAAAATCATACTAGTTTATCATTTTTATTTAATGAGAGTTGGATTCTGGTTAAACATCTTTTATGGAAAGCGCAGGGAGTTAATAGTTACAGCTCTATTATCGGAAAAATTATACTTGTTTTAGCTCTCTTTTCTCCAGTGTTTACAAACTCAAAAAAAATAATTATCTTGGTTTCATGGACTATTTTGACCATGTTTGTGGCCACGATTTCTCAGGGATATAGTTTTTATGGACTTGATATGCGAGCTCATCGCTCAATAGTGATTTTGCCAACAGCGATTATTTTGGCTTTGGCTACTCTCCAGCAAATATTAAAAAAAATACAGATTAAAAATAGATTTCTACCTGTGATTTTTATTATTATTGCAGTATCTGGGTTATGTTATGCACAAAGTTATTTATTATCAAAACCAGTTCACCATTATTTGTATCTCTTTAGTCATTTTCGGAATAACATAAAAAATGTAGATGAGTTCGAACTCCTTATCTTTACTGAAAAATCAAATAAAAACTTCATCTCAGTAAATGATTCACTCAAGTATTTTTATCCTCACTTAAAGAAAATAGAAGCTACTTACGGTGAACTTGAAAAATATACAAAGAATAGTCGATGCGTGTTAGTTATTGAGGAAGATGAAGAATCATATGTCCCAAGCTATTTTGTCTATTCTGGAGAGATTGTGTTAAATACTGGCAATAGATATATTATTTTCACTAGCAACATAGAATCTTAATCTTAAGATAATATAAACAACAAAGATGTTTTTCAATAAATTTTACAATTTGTGGGGATTTTTGTTACTGAGTTTTATTTTTACTGTTTATTTTTGTTCTGCGGTAGGGCTAATAAATTCTGGAGATACTCCGCAATATTTTACTACCGAGGCATTAATCCATAATCAAACGATAGATATTTCTTCTTTTTCCGATGATCCTCATTTTTTTATTTGGCCTGATTATTGGCAAAAAGATAATCAAGTGTTGGCCATCAGAGGATATTTTTTAAGCATGTTGTCGACACCAATTCATTTAGTTTCATCGCTAATTAAAGATCTTTTCTCTTTACAAAATTTTCCAGTTGAAATTATTACAAATGACTTTTCTTATAAACTTGGAATTACCGCATTGTTCCCCCTTTTTTCAGTAGGAGGATTAATCTTTATCTGGAAGTTATTGTTGCTTGATGATGAGTTCAATCATCTTAAAAAAAATAATCAAAAATTTCAGAATAAAGCCATTGCTACTACAGTTCTAATTGGTTTAGCCTTTGGTACTTATGCTTGGAAATATAGTTCTTACTACGCACGTCACGGAGCATCAGTTTTTTTGGTTGGTTTGTTTTCTTACTGCTCGTGGCATGTGATAAAGAATAAGGATTTAAAACAAAAACTAAAATGGTTACTTATATATGCTTTGGGAATAAGCTTAAGTTTTGGATTAGATATTATTCTCTTTCTTTCTTCAGGATTAGCTTTTCTGTTCTTGGGCTATTTAGTAATTAATAATAAAAATGCAAACTCTTCACTTATATATTTTTGGAAAAGCATAAAGAAAAGTTTGCTTTTTAAATCATTAATTGGATTAACATTATTTATTTTTTTTCTTAATTTAGGCTTAAATTTATATTGGTACGATTCTCCTTTATTTGTTCAAAATACAAGAGTAAATGTGTTGGTTACTAAGCTTCAGCAAGAAAAATTATCAACTTTTGATTGGCTCTCTACTCCTCTTTTCCCAACAATCTTTTATGTTTTGTTTAGTGGAAAAGAGTTGCCTGCATCGGTATTTTCAAACTATCAAGACTTGCCAGAAGCTTATGCTGTTTATGGATCGATTGAGTGGGCTCAGCGTTATATTTTCTATGGTTTATTTTTTATCTCTCCTTTTTTATTGTGGTCAATTTTCTCATTGTTTATTACCAAAAAACAAACTAATCAACTGGTTACAATTAGTTTTTTTCAGTTTTTTTTGACTGTAATCTTAAATACAAAAACATTATGTTTCTGGGGAGGAAACCAATACGATGTCAGATATTTTTATCCATATGTGTTATTTTTAGCTTTTCCACTTTTTGTTTTTTTGAAAAGTATAGCTACTTCCAAAAATAAGATTTTTAAATACTCTATATTTATGCAATTTTTCATCACTCTTCTTTTTTCAATTTTGATGGGTTTTTTGGGGGTGATTAACATGTTTAAACCGGCCTTAACAGGAGAAAGACGTATTTATTTAGATATTTATCAAATTTTTGATATTTTTCACAAATATTCTCACTTAGATCTTCTCAATGCCTCCCTTCTTAATCGTGAAAACTGGCTTTTACCAGTTTTATTGAGTATTCTTGTCTTTTGTTTATGGCAAGCTATAAAACTTCTAATTAAAAGAACCAATTGAAATAGAAGCAGACTGCTCTTGCAAAATGTGTCATTTTTCCTCATACTATAGGAGATATTTTAGTAATCATTAAAGCACTGCCCCATTATGCTCAACACGCACAAACTTCTTTATATATTGCCAGACTTAGCCTACCTGTCTGAGTTGCTTCCAGGAAAAAAAGAACACTCTTTTGAAGTGCAGAGCTTTAAACAATATAACGGCAAGTTAATTGAAAATGGCAAGTTTATTACTCAAAATCTTCATAGTTTGATCAGAAAATTAGATGAAGATGAGTATGAATTTATATTGCCAGATGATCTTTTTACTAACACCATCATTAATGTAGAGCGTCAAACAGAAAAAGAAGTTAAAGAATATCTTAAAGAAGAGGTTATCCCAAGTCTTCATATTTCAAATGAGTCTCATCAAATTCAAACTTTTATCTTGAGTGAGTATAAAGGTACATATAAAGTTCAGTTATCCACTATCCAAAAAAGCTTGCTTTCTCCATTAAAAACCATTGCTAACAGCGAAAAGGTAAAAGTAAATAATATTTTTCCTTTAAGCTGGGTGATAAAATCACTTATTTCTCTTGAGCCGTCTTTATCGATTTTGCAGATGGGAGAAAATCTGTTTATGGCTAAACACTACATTGGTGTAGATGAGCCACTTGTCGACTCTGTTGAAAATTTAGATAGGTTTGTTGAAGCCATTAAGACCTTAAAAGGGACTGAGCCAAGTTTACAAACTGTATATTTATTAACAGATGAGGTCGTTGAGGGCAAGCTAAAAGAGCTACTCGACGGAGTTTTGCCAATTCAGCAGCTGGCGGCTGCAAGCGACGATAACGCTAAGGTACCAGGCTTTATTGAAAAGATTATTACTGCTTCAATGAGAACTATCTCTATTCCAGATTTTGAGGTACCTCAGTTTGGAATTAAGGATGTCGAGTCATCTACGGTTGAGCTGGTCGAGGAATCTTCAATTGACGATACAGCTTATCCTGAGTCAGCAATTTTTGAAGAAGAAGATCTTTCAGATGTCGAAGCTGAGTTGCCCAAGCCTGGCACAATTAATGAAGCTCTTGCAGATAATGATCAAGAACTTGAAAATGAAGAGTTGCTTGACAAGAATGATGAAATCCAGTCAGACACAACCGATCTTGAATCTGAAGATATTGAAGAGATTGAAATTTCAGAGACTAGTGAAAAACAAACTGGAAAAGTTGAGTCAAGTCTTTCTTCTGAGCTTGAAGAAGAAAATAATTCAAAGCTAGCCATAATTGAAAAAGATGATGAGGAAGATGATATCGACTTGTCAATGTTTACCAGTACTCCTCCAACTACTTTTGAAAAAAAAGAAGAGCCTGTGGCAAAAACTGAAAAAGCATCTATTTCCAAAAAAGAAGTTCTAAAAAATAATGATGGTACAAGTAGTTTTATTAAGGTTTTTTTAATTGGTTTGGGAAGTTTTTTACTTACGGTTGCTATTGGGGTTGGTATTGGTGCTGGATTACTAAAGCTGTCTCAACCATCTCAACAGACTGAAGAACCTCAAGTAGAATGGACAGAACCAGAGCAAGTCGAAGAACCAGAGCCAACCCCAAAAATAGAGGTTGATCGATCTGAGTACACAATAAGAGTTGTTAACGCTACTCCTAAAGCTGGATACGCTGGGCAAATTGCCTCTGTGTTGAAAGAGAAAGAGTATGCAAAAGTTGATGCGAAAAATGCTGTTGAGGATTATGAGCCAGGAATTTATCTCTTAATGAATGAGGAAGTTGTTGGTTTGCTAGAGGTTATTAGCGAGGATCTTGAGCTCGAAATATCATTTGTTGAGGGAGCTGAAGCTGAAGATCCAAGCGATGAGTATGATGCAGTGGTGGTGCTTGCAGAATAAGGAGTCTGCAGCTCTATACATCCAGATGTAAATAGTTTGGGGTGTGCTATAATTCCGAAATTAATTAAGAAATAGAAAATTTAATCATGACTATGAAAAATGATACTAATACAAAAAATACAATTCAATTGACTAAACAGGGTTTTCAAGAACTCCAAGAAGAGTTAAACGAACTAGTTAATGTTAAGTTACCCGTAGTTGTCAAAAGGATTGCCATTGCCCGCGATAAGGGAGATTTAAGTGAGAATACTGAGTATCAAAATGCAAAGGAGGATAAAGAGATTATTGATGCCCGTATTAGCGAGATTGAGGATGTTATTAAACGTGCTGAAGTTGTCACAAAAACTCGTAGTAAAACTCAAATTGGTGTTGGCAGTGAAGTAGTTATCTATCCAAAAAATAAAAAGTCTGAAAAGATGAAGATCTTCATAGTTGGAGAGTTTGAGGGTGATGTTGAAGAAGGAAAGATTTCTGCCGTATCTCCGGTTGGAGAAGCTCTGTTGGGGAAAAAACAGGGTGATGAAGTGATTGTTAAAGCTCCGGTTGGAGAAACAGCCTATATCATAGAGTCTGTAAAATAATACTTCAAAGGAAACATGTCTCAGGTAATTAAGAAACAGTCTGCCCATTGGGTTGACTTATTGGTTGAAGAAATTATTGACTGGTCTCAAAAAAATAACGTTAATGAGATTCATGTTGATGATATGAAGACCCCATCGGGAAGAGTTCACACGGGCTCACTACGAGGAGTGCTGCTTCACGACATTGTTGCCAAAGCTATTAAAAATTTTGGAAAAAAACCTGTTGTTAGCACTTATGTTTTTAATGATCTTGATCCAATGGATGGCTTGCCAAGTTATCTAGACAGAGAGCTCTATGAACGATATATGGGTTTTCCTTTGTATAAAATTCCTGCTCCTAAACTGGATGAGTCTGGAGTTGATATCTCAAGATTATCAGAAGAAGAAAAAGAGAAATTTAAGAGTGCAAGAAACTTTGCAGAGTTTTATGCTTATGACTTTATCGATGCTTTTAGAAAACTAGGTAGCTCTCAACAAATTATTTGGAGTCATCAGCTATATGAATCTGGTGAGATGAATGAATATATTAAAGTTGCTTTAGATAGCACTAATAAAATTAAGAAAATTTATCAAGAGATTGCTAATTATCAACTTCCGGATAACTGGTTTCCCTTTCAAGTAATTTGTCCCAAATGTGGAAAGATCGGGACTACTTTAGTAACTGATTGGGATGGTGAACAAGTAACTTATGAGTGCCAACAAAATAAAGTTGAGTGGGCCAAAGGGTGTGGACACGAGGGTAAAATCTCTCCATTTAATGGTGCAGGTAAGTTGCTCTGGAAGGTTGACTGGCCTGCTCATTGGGCTAACATGGGAGTTAATGTTGAGGGAGCTGGCAAAGATCACACTTCTGCCGGAGGTTCCAGAGATATGGCCAATGTTTTAATTAAACAAGTTTTTAATAAATTAATTCCTTTTGATATTCCTTATGAGTGGATTTTAGTACGTGGAAGCAAGATGAGTTCAAGTAAGGGAGTAGGTACTAGTGCTAGAGAGTTTGTTGAGCTCTTTCCTGCTGAAGTTGGGAGGTTTTTGTTTGTTAATCGACATTACAACAGCGTAATTGATTTTGATCCTACTACTGATTCTATTCCTGATTTGTTTGATCAATATGATCAAGGAGCAAGAATTTTTTGGAAACAAGAAAATGGTGACGAAAGAATGGGTAGATCCTTTGAGCTGTCGCAGTTAGAAGAGATTTCTTCTCCCTACTTCTTACCAAGATTTAGAGATATTGTGATTTGGATGCAAGATCCTAAGATTGATTTACTTGAGAAATTTACAGAAATTAAGGGATCAAATTTAACTGATCAAGAAATTGATATTTTAGATGAAAGAAAGAGCTGTGCTCAGCTTTGGTTAGATCGTTATGCTCCAGAAAAATATAAGGTTGGAATAATGTATGATAGTGTTTTAGATAAAATAGTACTCAAAAAAGACCAATGTGAGTTTCTACAATCTCTAGATGAACTACTTGATAGTCAAGAGTGGCAACCAGAAGAACTCCAACAAAAAATTTATGAGTTAGCAAAATCAACCCTTGGAGCAAAAAAAGGTTTTCAAGCTATTTATTTAAGCATGCTAGGGAAAACTGCTGGACCTAAAGCAGCCTGGCTGCTTTTAGATATTGATCCAGAGCTAAGAAAGAAAAAAATAAAAGAACTATTAAATAGTAAATAACGTAAAAGCAATGTCTCTTCCTACGAACCAAGAATCAGAACAACTTCTTGAAAAGTACATCAAAAACGAAGCTCTTAGAGAGCATTGTCGGATGGTAGCTTTAGCCATGAAGGCCTATGCTCATAAATTAGGAGAAGATGAAGAGTTGTGGTTTCAGACTGGTTTGTTGCACGATTTAGATTGGGAAATGTTTCCGGATGAACATCCAAACAAGGCTGTTTCTGAGTGGTTGGCGAGCTATCCCAGCGAGATGCTTGAGGCAATCAAAGCTCATGCACCACATAGAACTGGAGTAAAAGCTAATGCAAAACTTGAACGCTATCTTTTTGCCTGTGATGAGTTATCTGGTTTTATTCATGCTTATGCCTTAATGAGACCAAATGGTTACTCACAAATGAGTTCAAGTAAGGTCAAGAAAAAACTTAAAGATAAAGCCTTTGCGGCTAATGTAAGTCGAGATGATATCCAACTAGGTTTTGAACTCATTGAGGAACCTGACCTTGACCATATCCAGTTTTTAATTGATGTTTTTGATAGAATGTAGACAGGAGGCATTAAAAATGATGCAAACAAAATCTTCACCAATTAAGCCAAAAAGAAAACCTAATCCAGCGGTTATGACTTTTAAGAAACAGGCCTTTTCAGGTGGAAAAGCACCAAAACCAGGAATAGTAATGATGCGCAGGAACTCTTATGGTGGCAGTGGCGGTCGAGGAAAATAAATAATTAAAACAATCTCTTTATGTTAGACATAAATTTTGTTCGTCAAAATGTTGGTGGAGTAATCCAAGCTTGCAAGGATAAGCAGCTGGATTCATCAGTAGTTGAAAAATTAATTGAGGTAGATGAACAAAGAAGATCTTTACAACAAAATTTAGATCAAGTAAAAAGAGAAATCAATCAAAATGCTTCTAAGGTTAAGCAAGAGGTTCATCAGGGAGGTAGGCCAAGTCAAGAGTTAATTGATGCTGGCAAAAATCTTAAAGAAAAGCTTAAACATTTAGAACCTGAATATAAGCAGGTAGAAGAAAAGTTTACTGAGTTAATGTTGCAGATTCCTAATGTTCCTTCAAAAGAGGTGCCAGTTGGTCCTGATGAATCTGGAAATATTGTCGTTAGACAAGTGGGAGAGGTTCCCAGTTTTCAGTTTACTCCCCTATCTCACCAAGAGTTAATGGAGAAGTTGGATTGGGTAGACACAAAGCAAGCTGTTAAGATTGGCGGTTTTAGGTCATATTTCATCAAGGGTCAGGCAGTTCTGCTTGAACAAGCTCTTTTGCGCTATGCTTTAGATTTAATGATCGAGCAAGGATTTACTCCGATGACTGTTCCAGTGATGGTTGGCCAAGAAGCAATGACCGGTACAGGCTATTTTCCTTGGGGCAAAGAGGACCATTATGTTACTCAAGATAAACAGTTTTTAACTGGTACTGCTGAAGTAGCGCTTACAGCTTATCATCAGGGAGAAACAATGACCGAGAGTGATCTGCCAATAAAAATGGTTGGAATTTCTCCTTGCTTTAGAAGAGAAGTTGGAGCCCATGGAAAAGACACTCAAGGAATTATTAGAGTTCATCAGTTTATGAAGGTGGAGCAAGTTGTTTTAACTGTCGCTGATGAAGCAGAAACAATTAAGTGGCATGATAAGATGGTGGGTTTTGCCGAACATCTTTTACAAAATCTAGGTCTCTCCTATCAAGTTTTGTTAATGTGCACTGGAGATATGGGAGCAGGTCAAAGAAAAAAATATGATATTGAAACTTGGTTTCCATCACAGCAAAAGTATAGAGAAACTCACTCAGCGAGCTATTTTAATGATTTTCAAGCAAGAAGATTAAACATGCGTTATCAGGCTAAAGATGGAACATTAAAATACGTTTATACTCTCAATAATACTATGGCCGCGAGTCCTAGATTGTTAGCGGCTATTATTGAAAATTATCAGCAAGAAGACGGATCAATTAAAATTCCTGAGGTACTTAAAAAGTATCTTTAGATTGTAAGAGTTGGAGTAAAACTCTCCTTCAATGACAATCTTTTTATGGCATAATAAGCCCCTATGTTAAAAATCTTCAAAAATTTATTCGACGAAAATCAACGAAAATTAAATCAATATCGATCGTTAGTTGATCAAATAAACTCTTTAGAGCAAGAGATGAAAGAGTTATCAGATCAGGAACTAGCTGCTCAAACTGATAAATTTAAACAGTTACTAAGTGAAAAATTGTCTGATAATCCAGATCTCTCTGCTGAAGAATTAGCTGAGAGAGAAAAAGACGCTCTCAATGAGATATTACCAGAAGCTTTTGCAACTGTTCGAGAAGTATCTCGTCGTGTCCTTGGTATGCGTCACTTCGATGTTCAGCTTTTAGCTGGAATTGCTATTCATAATGGAGTAATCACAGAACAAAAAACTGGTGAGGGTAAAACTTTAACCGTTACCTGTCCTCTTTACTTAAATGCTTTGTTGGGAAAAGGATCACATTTGGTTACGGTTAATGATTATTTGGCTGAGGTTGGAACAGGATGGATGGGCCCTGTTTATGAGTTTTTAGGATTAACCTGCGCAGTGATTGTTCACGATAAAGCTAAGCTTTTTGATAGCAACTCTACTAGCGAAGAGCGTGGTGATGAACGTCTTGAGCATTTTAAGGAAATTTCTCGTCAAGAAGCTTATGCTGCCGACATTACTTATGGAACAAATAATGAGTTTGGTTTTGATTACTTGCGAGACAATATGGTTCAGTCACTTGAGCAGATGGTTCAGCGAAGAAACTTTGCTCATTATTTCGCCATCGTTGATGAGGCTGACTCAATCTTAATTGATGAGGCTAGAACTCCGTTGATTATCTCAGCACCAGATACAGAACCAACTCAAAAATACTATGAGTTTGCCAAGATGGTGAGATCTTTAGCAAAGGATCAAGATTACAAAATTGATGAAAAATCAAAAACGGCTACTTTAACGGATTTAGGTGTTAAACGGCTTGAAAAAAAACTTAATGTAAGCAATCTTTATGAGGAAGATTTCGAAACAATCCATTATGTTGAAACAGCATTAAAAGCGATGACTCTTTATCATCGAGATAAAGAGTATATTGTTCGAGAGAATGAAGTCATTATAGTTGATGAGCATACCGGTAGATTAATGTATGGCAGAAGATTTTCCGACGGTTTGCATCAAGCAATTGAGGCAAAAGAAGGTGTGCCGATTCAACAAGAATCAAAAACTTTAGCTACCATCTCTATTCAGAACTACTTTAGAATGTACAAAAAGCTTTCTGGAATGACTGGTACTGCAGCTACAGAAGCTGATGAGTTTAATCAAATTTATAACACCGATGTTGTGGTAATCCCTACTCATAGAGATGTGGTTAGAGATGATCGATCTGATGTAATTTATAAAACTCAAGGAGCAAAATACTCAGCTATTGCAAAATTGGTTGAGGAATTAAACAAAAAAGGCCAACCAGTTTTAATTGGGACAAGGTCAATTGAGAATAATCAAATTATTTCTGACTTTTTAAAAAGAAAAAAAATAAAACACAATCTTTTAAACGCAAAAAACCATGAAAAAGAGGCGTTTATTATTGCCGATGCTGGAAGAAAGGGAGCTATTACTGTAGCTACTAATATTGCAGGCCGAGGTGTTGACATTATTTTAGGAGGAGCTAAGCCTGATTTAAAAGATTATAGAAAAGAAGATAAAACTGCTAAAAAATCAAAACTTCCAAAAAAATTTGAGCATCTTCAACTAGCTCCGTCAGTTAATCCAGCAAATTATGATCTTGAGGCCTATGATAAGGCTTTGAAACAATGGCAAAAGGATCATGATGAAGTGGTTGAAGCGGGAGGGTTATGTGTGATTGGATCAGAAAGACATGAATCAAGACGTATTGACAATCAGCTTCGGGGTCGTGCTGGTCGTTTAGGAGATCCAGGAATGTCTCAATTTTTTGTAAGTTTAGAGGATGAGATTATGAGGATCTTTGGCGGCGAGCAGATATCTAAAGTGATGGATATGCTCAAGATCGCTGAAGATCAGCCTATTCAACACTCAATGGTTAGTAAATCGATTGAGTCTGCACAGGTAAAGGTGGAGTCATTCTTTTTTGATCAACGTAAACGTTTGGTTGAGTTTGATGATGTGATGAATAAACATCGTGAGATCATCTATAAGCGCAGACGAAGACTGCTAGAAATTGCCTCACAGTTAATTGATAACTCTTCTAAATCAGACGGCGAAAATACTCAAACATTACGAACAGAAATTGAGAGTTACTTAAGAGATGAGGTAGATGCTTTAGCAAATAACTATTTGCCCAGTGATGACGATGACCAAGAAAGTGTTTCACAACTACTAGCCGAGTTTGTGGGAATAGTACCGTTTGACGAAAAGTCTCAACTACAACTGAAGAAGCGATTAGTAAAAAAACAAGTTTTAGAAGAATTGAGTAATGAATTATGGATGATTATCGAGAAAGTTTATCAATCACGTGAAGATAATCTGGGTTTAGAACTAATGTCTCAGCTTGAAAGATATGTAATCTTGTCAACCATCGATGAAAAATGGATTGACCATCTTGATCAAATGGACTCACTTAAAGATGGTATCTGGTTAAGAGGAGATAAGCAGACAGTTTTGGCGGAGTATAAAAAAGAGTCATTTGCAATGTTTGATTCCTTAATCAACACCATTGAGTCAACAATTGCTCGTCGAATTTTCCGTATTCAGCCAGCAAGACAGCAACAGGCTCAAACTCAGATTCTTTTAGATCAAGCTGAGTATCAAAAGGAAGATGTTAATGAACCTTTGACTAAAGAAGTAGCTGATGCTCAGACACCAACTGGAGCGATGACTCCAAAAAGTACATCTGGGAATACCTCTGATTTGGCAAGAGCGCTACGAAGTGCAGGTTCTGTTTCTACACCAGGCCAAGGAGCAAGAAAAGCAAAAGTTGGCAGAAACAGTCCATGTCCTTGCGGCAGTGGTCTAAAATATAAGGATTGTGGATTGATTGGCGCTAAAGAGCATCAAGAATAATGGTTTATGCCCGAACTTCCCGAAGTTGAGACCATCAAGCGAAGACTTGAAGAAATATTACCGAGTAAGGTAATTAATCAAGTTACTGTTTTTCGAGAAAAAAGCTTTGCTGGAGAGATCAATCAAATATTGGATAAAAAAATCATTCAGATCTCTCGCAGAGCCAAATTAATTAGAGTTCATCTTGAAGACAGGTTAAACCTTTTAATTCATCTTAAGATGACCGGTCAGTTAATTTATCAAGATGAATTGGTTAAGATTGGTGGTGGTCATCCTACAGCAGATTGGGTTAACTCTCTCCCCTCTCCTCACACAAGAGTTTTGATAACTTTTACCGACGACTCAAGATTATTCTTTAATGATATGAGAGTATTTGGGTGGATTAGAGTTTTATCAGATTTATCAATAGAAAGGGAGTATGCTAATTATGGTTTGGATGCCAACGATAACAAATTTACAGCAGATTATCTAAGAGATAAGGTTAAGTCAAGGTCTATTCCTATTAAACAAGCTATTATGCTTAATAAAATTTTAGGGGGAGTGGGAAATATTTATGCAGCTGAGGCCTTATTTTTAGCAGGCATTGATCCCAGAAAACCAGCAAACTCATTGAGTATGGTTGAGTTGCAACAACTTGTAACCAGGATTAAAGAAGTGATTAATCTAGGAATCAAACATGGCGGCACAACTTTTGATGGAAAGTATGTTGATTTATCTGGAATGTCGGGAAGACACCAAGAGTATTTATATGTGTATGGTAGGGCCGATGAAAAGTGTGTTAATTGCGCAAAAAGTTTATCAAATGTTAAAATAGCTGGTAGAAGTACGGTTTTTTGCAGATCATGTCAAAAATAATTTATTACTAGGACATCTACATATGGGAAAAAGACAGCTTCAGCCATCAGTTACTATTTTTTTGCATTGTAAAGATAAATACTTATTTATTAAAAAGAATAAAGATAGGTGGGTTGATGCCGGTCGGCTTAATGGTATTGGTGGAAAAGTAGAAAGAGATGAAAGCTTTTTAACAGCTGCCATTCGTGAGGTTGAGGAAGAGGTAGGACTAAGGTTTAAACCAGAGGAAGTAAAATTCTGCGGTTTTTTAAATACCTCTGAGGGTTATCCTCAGGATTGGTTGGTGGGCTTCTTCTTGATTGAAGTAAGCTCATTTGAGTTACCAGTCGGAGAAAAATGTAATGAAGGTTGTTTTATGTGGTTAACTGCAAAAGAATTGTTTGAACAAAATGCAGTTTTAGTTGATGATTTGCATTATTTATTACCTGAATATCTTCATAAAGACAGTCCATTTTTTGCCTATGCTCGGTTAAATGAGAAGGAAAAAATTGAAGAAATAGAGATAAAAATAAGTGCTTCTCAATAGAGAATTATCTTTCAATGGGCAAAGCTTGAACCACTAACCTTTTTGAATCTAATAACCCAGTGCAGGTATATAGCGTTAGCAACTCATAATTTGTGGTTTGCAAAGGTTCAGTATTACTTGGATCAACAATTAATATTTCAGTTACTCGATATGGATAAATGGTGCCGTCACTGGTGCTAATTATAATTTCTTCACCTTTTTTAATGGTGTGCAAATTACCAAACACGTCGCTTGAGTTATGGCCATAAATAATTATGTTGGCGTTATCTCCAGGTTTAGGTGAGTTTAATAAGTATGTTGGTTTACTCTGAGCAATTGGAAGACTTCCCTCTCGACTCAGGGCTATCACTATTTCGCTGTTAACAATAGAGCTAATGTAGATAGATTTTGGTAATGAAGAGTTTGCATGTTGAGAGGTCTCTTTAAATTCAAGATGGCTGTTATTGGTGAAATAACGATGAAGATAGATTGATAAAAAAATGATTGGAAAAATCGTTGTTGTAATTGCAACAACAATCCAATGATTTTTTTTACGATGAGCTGGCATAAAATGATCTAAACTAGTTGTAGTATAGTCAAAATTATTTTAGCCATTTTTTCCAAGCATATCCAGATATGGATATGCTTGAGAATGCGGATAAAAGTAATAGATTGTCTATAGCCATACCAGCGTTAGCGTAAGTTGTGGCTCCAAGCACCATGCCACCAGTCGAGATTCCAAGAACTTCTCCCTCTGATTTATCTTCTTCGGACTTCTTTTCTTCGGAAGTGCTATTTGATGAATTATTGTCAGTTTCATTGGAAGAAGGTTTTTTGGTTGGTGTGGCGGTTGGATTTGGAGCATGAGTTGGTTCAGCTGTGGGAGTTGGAGTAATTTCAGATATTGAAGTTGTTGGAGTAGGAGTAGCTTCTGAGTTGGGTGTGGGAGTTGGAGTTGCGCCAAGATCTGGCGTTGGTGATGGATTTAAGCATTTTCCATTTCCAGATTGATCGTTATATGGAACGCATATTAATCCAGGACAACATTCCTTTTCAGAACTGTTAATTTTACATTCGGCATTTTCATGTTTGCACTGACCTTGAGATTGATCGGATTGTGCGTAAATCGTTGATGTCCCAGCAACTAAATTGAATATTAATGATACTATAAGAATAATTTTTTTCATTGTAGGTTTGTTTAATGTAATATAAACATTAGAAAAATATATAATAACTACTTATTATATCTAAATATATCAAAGTCAGCAATATTTATTTTACAAATGAAAATTTTTATCTAAGAAGATCAACAACCTTTTTAACAATTGCTTGAGCATCAATCTTGTATTTAGCCTTTAGTTCTTTTTCTGACCCCGATTCACCAAATGAGTCGTTGACTGCGATCATGGTATACTTCAATTCTGGATTGATTGAGAAGTTAAGTTCCTGAGAAATTATCTCTGCTACTGCAGAACCTAACCCTCCATAAACTTGATGATCCTCAATAGTAATCATATTTTTGGTTTGATTAGCTGCTCTAATGATTGCTTTCTTATCGATTGGTTTAATGGTGTGTAGATTGATGAGTTTTATACTAACTCCTCTTTTTTGCAAGATCTCAGTTGCTTCCAAGGCATCGTGAACAGAGTTTCCAGTGGTTATGATAGCAATATCAGTGCCATCTATTAGTACTTCTGCCTTTCCTATCTTAAAAGGAGAGGTGTGTGTTAAGACTGGATATTTTGGTCTAGATAATCTTAAGTAAGCCGGACCAACATGTTTTGCAAGTGCAACCGTAGCCTCTCTTGCTTGTTGTGCATCACAAGGTGAAATGACTGTCATGTTGGGCAGAGTTCTCATCAGAGCGATATCTTCCAAAGCTTGATGAGTTGCTCCATCAGGTCCAGTGTCAAGACCAACATGTCCTCCCACTATTTTGACATTTAGGTTACTATAGGCGACTGAGGTTCTAACTTGATCCCAACTTCGGCCTGGACTAAAAACGGCAAAACTCGCTGCGAAAGGCACTTTTTCAGCCAGAGCAAGTCCTGCAGCAACGCCAATCATGTTTTGTTCAGCGACTCCAGTTTGTACGAATCTATCGGGAAATAATTTTTCAAAGTTATTGAGTCGCATTGATTCAGTTAGATCAGCACACAGGGCGTACACTGCCTCATTTTCTTGAGCTGCCTCAACAATCCCAATACCGAATCCGTCTCTGGTTGCAGCCATCTCTTGAGTTATTATGTTGGATGTCATGTTTGTGCTTTAACTTGTTTTAGGGCTAATTGAGCCTCTTTTTTATCTGGAGCTTTGCCATGCCACTCGCTTTTATTCTCCATAAAATCAACACCTTTCCCCGGAACAGTATTGGCAATGATGACTGATGGTTGATTATCAGAAATAGCTGTGTTTATTATTGAAAAAATCTGTTGAAAATTATGCCCATCAATTTCATAAGGATTTAACCCAAAACTATTAAGTTTAGACTTGAGATTTTCAAGAGGCATAATTTTTTCGGTATTGCCTCCAATTTGAATTCGGTTGCGATCGATAATGCAAGTGAGATTATCTAGATGATATTTGTTAATAAATTGATAAGCTTCCCAAACTTGTCCCTCCTGTTGTTCGCCGTCACTCATCACACAAAAAACTCTATTTTTCTTTTTGTCTCTTTTTAAGGCTAGAGCAATGCCTGCTGCCTGAGATATTCCTTGTCCGAGTGGTCCAGATGTATTTTCTATTCCTTGTAGAGAGGAGTAATGTGGATGACCTTGAAATTTTGAGTTTAGTTTTCTAAATGTGTTAAGTTCAATCGCTGGAAAATAACCAGCGAGGTTTAAAACAGCATATAAAACAGGACAGATGTGTCCGTTTGAAAGTAACAAATAATCTCTATTTTTCCAGGTTGGATTGTTAGGTTGATAATTAAGAATTTCAAAATATAAAACAACAAAAATATCAGCCATACCTAAAGATCCAGCTGGATGGCCTGATCCAGCGCGGCTAATCATCTCTATTATTTTTATTCTGGCTTCTTTGGCTAAAGTTTGAAGCTGAAGGATTCTTTCAGCAGATAATTGGCGGTTACTTTTTAGCATGTGTGCATTAATTATCTAGAATTCTTTCAATCTCTTTTTCAAGATTTTCGCTGATCTTTATTGTATAGGGTAATTTTAATCTTCTGGGCTTTCCTCCATTTGGAATAATAATCACCACTTGATCTTTGCCAGGATTGGCTTTGAGTAGTTTCCCCAACTCTTCTAGGGTGGACTTTTCAGTTTTTCTTGGAATAAAGATTTCATGAGCATTTTGTTGGGTTTCAAACTCGATATCTTCTTGATTAGGGATAGTAATCTTTTCTGCAACAATGTTTATCTCTCCATCTCTATCATTGATTTTTCCTTTCATCAAGACGACTTTATCTTGAGCTAACAGTGTTCCACATTCTTGGAAAGTTCTTGGGAAAACCACAAATCTCATACTACCAGATTGATCTTGAAGAGTGCCAAAACACATTGATTTTCCATCTCTTTTTGTTTGTACTTCCTTTAAGCTTGTGATTACTCCGCCAAATAGAAAGGTATTATTGAGGTTTATGGTTGGATCGATGTCAGCAATTTTTTTGTTAGCTCTGTTACTTACTGCATTAAGAGCGTCGGCCATTGGATGATCGGTTAGATATAAGCCAAGTAGCTCTTTTTCAAATGAGAGTAACTCTTTTTGAGGATATTCAGGAATTTGAATAAAATTATCTTTTATATCGGTTATTTCTTCTGAAACTGAGGCAAACAGGTTATCTTGCCCGTCATCTTCACTTACAAAAGCTGAGGCAGTTTGTCTGATTTCCTCAAAACTTTCTAGCATGCTGGCTCTAGTTCCGAATCTGTCCATCGCTCCCACTTTAACTAAGGATTCAAGTACAGTTTTATTAACTTTTCTAGTATCGGTTAAATTAATGAACTGAGTGAAAGACTGAAACTTGCCGATTTTATCTCTAGTTTCAATAATGTTTTCTAAAGCTGCCTCACCAACATTTTTTATGGCATTTAAACTAAAGCGAATAGCTTTTCCCTTAAGTGATTTTTTGTTTTTTTCGATAGTGAAATCAATTTTTGATAGGTTGATATCTGGAGGGAGAACGACAATTCCCATTTTTTTAGTAGCTTCAATAGCTACCGCAATCTTTTCATCGCGGCTAGCAGATTTTGAGTTTGATTCTACGCTTAGTAAAGCGGTCATGTACTCAACAGGATAGTTAGCTTTGAGATAGGCGGTTTGATAAGAAATCATGCCATAGCTTGCAGCATGAGCTTTATTAAAACCGTAATTGGCAAACGCTTCTATAAATCCCCACACTTTAGTGGCTGTTTGTTCATCATAATCATTTTTGACCGATTCTCTAATGAATCTTTTTTTATTTTGATCAAGAATTTTCTTTTTCTTTTTTCCAATGGCTTTGCGCAAGATATCGGCTTCTCCAAGAGTGTAACCAGCCATAACATGAGCAATCTCTAAGATCTGCTCTTGATAAACCATGATGCCATATGTTTCACCCAGTACTGTTTTTAATGAGGGGTGAGGATAGGTGACTTTATCGGGATTGAGCTTGCTTTCAATAAATTGAGGAATTAGATCCATTGGGCCTGGACGATACAAAGCAAGCATAGCGGTAATATCTGAGAATTTTGAGGTTTTAAGATTTCGAGCGACTCTTCTCATACCACCAGACTCAAGTTGAAAGACTCCAGTTGTTTCACCACTGCTAATTAGTTTATAAGTTTTTTCATCATCAAGAGGTATGGTGTCGATATCAAGATCAATGCCTTGACTTTCTTTTATGAGTCTAAGCGCAGTTTGAATAGTTGATAAATTTCGTAGTCCAAGAAAATCAAACTTGATTAATCCAATTGCGTCGTCATTGATATTGCAGTCTAGAGAATACATGTCATATTGAGTGACTGTGTCTCCAGTTTTACTATCTTTTTGGATTGGAGTGTATTCTGGTAAAGGTTTATCAGCGATAATGATAGCTGCTGCATGAACACTGCTATGGCGAACGGTGCCTTCGACCTTGATAGCCAAATCTAGTAGTTTTTGATATTTTTTTTGTTTGTAGTACTCGACAAGATCAGGAACTGTCTTGACTGCCTCACTCAAACTGACTTTTTGTTGAGGATTGTTTGGCACCAGCTTGGCTATTCTGTCAGGTTCTTCATAAGGCATGCCTAGAACTCTACCGATATCTCTAATGGCAGCTCTTGCCTCCATTCTTCCAAAGGTAATGACATGACCGACCATGTCATGTCCATATTTTTCAGAAACGTAATGAATTACCTCATCACGCCTATCGTCAGCAAAATCAATATCGAAATCAGGAGGTGTTGGTCTTTCTGGATTAAGAAATCTTTCGATGGTTAAACCATGTATAAACGGATTAATGGTGGTGATGTTTAAACCATAAGAAATTAGTGATCCTGCCGCACTACCTCTACCCGGCCCTACACCAATACCCTGATTCTTTGCCCAAGAAACAAAGTCGTGGGTAATTAAGAAGTAGGCATCATATCCTTTGTCGTGAATTATTTTGAGTTCATATTCTAAGCGATCAAGAATTTTTTGATCCAATATTTTAAATTTCCTCTCCAAGCCCTCTAAGGCAAGTTTCTTAAGATAGCTGTTTTTGGTTTCACCCTCTGGAATGGTAAACTCTGGGAAAATTAATTGACCAGTTGGTATTTCTAATTGACAACTCTCAGCAATCTTTAGCGTATTACTAATTGCCTCTGGATAATCAGCAAAAAGATTTGCCATCTGCTCAGGGCTTTTTAAATAAAACTCTGGTGTATCTAACATTGAAAGGCGATCTCTATCGGAGACTAGTTTGCGGGTTCCTACAGCCAAAAGAGCATCTTGTGCCTCTGCATCATCTTGAGTTAGGTAGTGAACATCATTGGTGGCCACTAGTGGTAAACTATGTTTTCGAGCCAACTCTACAAGTTTTTGATTTAAAATTTTTTGTTCAGATAATCCGTGATTTTGGATTTCAATATAAAATCGATCGATAAAAATTTCTTTAAATTGGGTAACGGTTTTATTTAAATAATCTTGATTGTTTTCTTCAACCAACTTGGCAAACAAGCCGCTCATGCAACCACTTAGAACGATAACTCCCTCAGAGTGTTTAAATAAAGTTGGCAGGTCGATTCTTGGTTTGTAGTTAAAGCCTTCAAAATTTGCAATGCTAACGAGCTTGAGCAAGTTTTGATATCCCTGAAAATTTTTTGCAAGTAAGGTTAAATGTGCTTGGTCCTCGCCCATTCTTTTTTGTTTGTAATCCATGCCTTCGCGAGCGATATATACTTCACAACCAATAATTGGTTTGATCTCATTTTTTCTACACGTATTATAGAACTCAATTACTCCGTGCATGTTGCCATGATCGGTTAAGGCAACCGAAGTTTGACCTTGTTTTTTTAGCTGCTCCATCAATTGTGGAAACTTGACCAAGCCATCCAGCATGGAGTATTCAGAGTGAAGGTGTAGATGAACAAAATCGGTCATATTAAGGCAAACCTATCTCATAGTAAGTCTTATCACTTTATCATACCAAAGCCATGATTTAAGTGGGAGTTATATTTTTATAAATTAATTAAACATACAGATGCTGTTTATTTTTTATTGAGCAATATGACTTATTTTGATATAATAAAGTCTGTCTTAGTTGAATTATGATCAATCTAATTGATAAAAGAAACATTACAAAATCAAACTATAATAGTAGATGTTCTGCAATTTTCTGATCAAGAACTATCCGTATTAGCTAAAGCTAGATTTTATGGATACCTACATCAACATAGCAGAATAATAGACACAATTGCTGATGGTGGTGCTCAAGCCATTAGATCTTTTGGAAGAAATTTTTTTACTGAAAAAGGAATCGAGGTTAAATTCACATTAACCATGACTGAGTATGAAGAGCTACAGTCAATTTTAACAGACCAATTTTTAATTAGTTTGCACGAGTATTAGTCTATAGCAAATTATATAGCTTAAATAAGTTGTAAATTTTCAATTATTGCTGCTTTAATCTGTGCTGGATCTGGTTTTTCATCAAGCCGAGAAATAACTTGTCCCATTAAAAAGCCAATAATTTGAGTTCTTCCAGATCTGTACTTTTCTACTGCATCAGGATTTTTTGTTAATACTTCCTGGATAAGAGTAGAAAGCCTATTCTGATCAAGTTTGCTAGTTTGATGTAGATCTATAAATGATTGGAGCAGTTGATCAACTGCTTTATCGGTAAGTTGTTCTTCAAGATTTGGGAGTTCAATTTTTTTGTTAGCCAGATCATTGGCAATTTGATTGGCTTTGATTTTTTTGGCTAAAGCTTTTTTAAAGAGTTGATCCAAAAAGAGAGCTAATGGCTTTTCTTCTGTCAGCTGAAGAGCATATCTGCTTTCAATTTTGTATTCTGCGATCCATCTTTCAATGATTTGATTTGGAAGTTCGGGGATTTCTAGACGTAAATGATTGATTTGTTCTTGAGTAAACTCAACTGGCGGAATATCTGGATCTGGAAAATAGCGATAATCTGCTGCATCCTCTTTGCTTCTCTGAGAGAAGGTGCGAGATTTAACCGAATCCCAGCCTCTTGTTTCTTGGATTGGAGTTTCACCCTTATCTAGAATTTTTGATTGACGCTCAATCTCAAAATCGATGGCTTGTTCTAGAAATCTAAAGGAGTTAATATTTTTTACTTCAACTTTATAGTTGGGTAGTTCTGTTTCTCCAGCTTTTTGTAAGGAGATATTAGCTTCTAGCCTCATGCCACCTTCAGCCATTTTGCACTCAGCAATTTCTAAATAGCGCATGATTTGACGAAGTTTCTTCCCGTACTCCTTTGCTTGTGAGCCAGTTTTTATATCTGGCTCAGATACGATCTCGACTAGAGGAACACCACTTCGATTAAAATCAATGAGAGATACTTCTTCTCCATTAACATTTTCATGAATTAACTTTCCAGTATCCTCTTCTAAATGAATGCGTGTAATACCAACCTCACCTTCGGAAGTTTTAATTTTACCCTTGTAGCAAAATGGAATGTCATATTGACTAATTTGATAACCTTTGGCCAAGTCTGGGTAGAAATAATTTTTACGATCGAACTTTGAAAATAGATTGATTTGGCAGTCTAGAGCTAAACCAAGTTGAATGGTCCACTCAATCGCTTTTTTGTTAGGAATTGGTAATCCACCAGGCATACCAAGACAAACAGCACAGGTATAAATATTGGGTTTTTCTGCTCCAAAAGGATCATTTTTACAGCTACAAAACATTTTGGAGTTGGTTTTTAGCTCTGCATGAATCTCAAGGCCGATGATTGGTATGTAGTTGTGGCTACTCATAAATAAAATGGTGTTTCATCTTGATTAGTACTAAAGTTTATGCCAAGAGTATTTTGTTCTCGATGCTTAAGATATAGCTCGAGATCAGCTCTTATTCCAGGTGTGGTTATTTTTTCTAGAGCTTTGATTGGATCAATCCATTCATAGTTTGAGTGTTCATGATTTAATTTAATTTTATCTGACAGGGCTTTACAGATAAAAGTAATGCCATGGATTTCATTTTCAGCTTTTTTTTCTCCTCTAAAAAAATTCCAGATTCGAATGGCCTTGATGATTTTAATATCTTTCAGACCTGTTTCTTCGAATACTTCTCTTTTTAAACCAGGAAACAGTCCCTCAAGGTTGTCAATTCTGCCGTAGATTAACTCCCATTTGTGGTTTTCTTGATCGGTGTTTTGTCTTTTGGTAATTAAAATCTTATCTTCGGTTGGATGTTCTATAACTGCTCCAGCTGCAACCATAAAACGACCAATGTGTTTATTATCGCTCATTTTTCCTCCAGCTGTTCCAAGTTGTGTTTTTTTCAAATGCATCTGCCACCTTAACCATTAAATCCTCTCTGAACATTGGGGCAACAATATTTAATCCTAAAAATAGATTTGTTTCGGGATCACGATAGCAAGGAACACTGATTCCAGGAAGTCCTGCGATTGAGCTTGGTTCAAGTAGCATATCTTCTAGCTCGCCAAACATGGCTTCGCCTTCTGTGGCACCAACTTTTTTTGCATACCCAGGTGAAGTTGGAGAAACCAATACATCATATTTATTAAAGAGTTTATTGAAATCATCAATAAACAAGGTTCTCACTTTTTGGGCTAAGTTGTAGTATTTATCTGCATAGCCTTTGCTTAGGGTGTAGGTTCCGAGCATAATACGTCGTTTAGCTTCATCGCCAAAATAAGATCTATCAAATCCATAACGGATGCCGTCATATCGAGCTAAGTTACTGCTAACTTCGGCTCTCTGAACCACAGTATAAACACTAATGGCATATCTGGGATTAAAAGCTTGGATAAACTCTACGATAGCTCCCAACTTTTCTAAAACTTTGATTTGAGTTTCATAAATTGATTTGATCTTTTCTAAACCTGGGATGTCAAGGTAAATAACTCCAATCTTCATTCCAGAAATATCTTGATTTAAAAACTTTGTTAAATCAGGAACCTGGTTTTTTGAACTAGTAGCATCTCGCGGATCATGGCCGGCAATATGATTAAAAATAATAGTTGCATCTTCAACTGTTTTTGCAATTGGTCCGGGACTATCGGTTGATGAAGCCATTGAGACAACCCCAAATCTGCTGACTCTTCCATAAGTTGGTTTTAGCCCCACTACTCCACACCATGCCGAAGGTTGTCGAATTGAACCCGCTGTTTCGCTACCAATGGCAACTAAGGCAAGATTAGCAGCAACAGCAGCCGCACTGCCACCGGAAGAACCTCCTGGTAAATAATCTTGGTTGCGGGGATTGAGAGTTCTGCCATAAGCGCTAGTTTCGGTTGAGCTACCATGGGCCCAAGCATCTAAGTTTGTTTTTCCAAATACCACTCCTCCAGCCTCTTTGAGTTTTTTAGTAACGGTTGACTCTTGAGGAGGAATAAATTTTTCTAAATTTTTGGATGAGGCAGTTGTTGGCAAATTTGTTGTGCAAAAGTTATCTTTAATAGCAATAGGGATACCCTTAAGAGGCTTATTTATTACTTTATCAGTAACTACATGTGCTTGATCATCAAGATTGAGATAGACATTAAGAGTTGGATTTTTCACTGAAATTTCAGTTTCTAAATCGTGATATAGCTCCTGGAGAGAAATCTCTTTAGAGTCAAGTTTATCAAGAGTTTGTTTGAGGGTGAGTTGATTGAGAGAGTTTGTCATTTTTCTAATACTTTTGGAACTACAAAAAACCCTTGGTGAGTATTCTTGGCATTGCTAAGTGCTTCTTCTTGAGAAAACATCTGCTCTTTTATAACTACATCATCTCTCAATACATTTTTTAAGCCTGTGACTTGATGAGTGGGTTCAACTGAACTGGTGTCAATTTCTTGAAGTTCGTCAACAACCTTTAGAGTATCTAAAAAAGCTGTTGTCAGCTGTTCTGATTCATTGTCAGAGATAGGAATTTGCGCTAAACCCGCAATGTGTTTTACAGTTGACTGATTAATCTTGTTACTCATAACAGCGACATTATACTACGCCATGCTTAATAAATTATTAACTCTTTCTTTGATTGGAGGGTGAGTTTGAAACATGTTGGCAAACATGCCTACTCCGCCATGCTGATTTTTGAGTGGATTGGCAATATACAAATGAGCGGTGGCCTTATTGGCAACTTCCAAAGGTTCAAGATCTTGAGAAATTTTTGTAAGAGCATTAGCTAAGCCCATAGGATTTTTTGTATATGATACGGCAGTTGAATCTGCGAGGTACTCTCTTTTTCTAGACAGAGCAAGTTTAATTAGCTGAGCAATGAGTGGTGAGAGTAAAGCTAGCAAAAGGCCGGCGACTGTTAAGATCATTTGTAGCTGTCCTGAGTTATTACTGTTACTACTTTTTTTTCTGTTTCCCATAAAACCCATTCTTAAAAACCAGTCAGATAATAGCGATACCATGCCAACCAAGATAGTAACTACTGACATTAATAACATGTCGTAATTTCGAATATGAGCTAATTCATGGGCAACAACTCCTTCAATTTCTGAGCGTTCAAGCCTACTAAGTAAACCAGTAGTTGCGCAAACAACGGCATTTTCAGGATTCCTGCCTGTAGCAAAAGCATTCATGGCTGAGTCATCAATCACATATAGTTTAGGCATTGGCATTCTTTGCCCAAGACAGATGTTTTCTACAGTTGTAAAGTAGTCGAAGAACTCTTCTCTTGTTGCTTGCCTAGCTTTAGAAATACCGAGAATAATTTTATCTGACCACCAATAACTTGCAAAAGAAGTGGCACCAGAAAAGATTAGGGCTAATCCGACAAAGCTCATGTCGTATTGCATTGCTGAAGCAAAAACCCAGGTAACTAAGGCAATAAAAAAAACAAAGCCAATCATGATAGCGACCGAGCGACGTTTGTTGCTAGATACTAACTGATAGTGAGTCATAAGAAGCTCCACTAATAATTATGCAAATAAATGATGTGATTTGAAACAACCAACCCGACTAATTTAAATCAACTTTTGGTGATTTCATTTCAGAGCTAGAAACTTCGAGATGTTCTCCTGATGCTGGCGTGGCCAAACCAGCCTCTTTTTTGAAACCAAAAGCATTGGCAATTAAATTTGATGGGAAAGTAACAAGTTTTTGATTAAATGACTGAGTCAAATCAATTACGCTTCTGCGAGCATAAGCAATCTTGTCAGCTGTATCGGTAAGCTCATTCATGAACTTGATCACGGTTTGATCTGACTTGATTTCTGGATTACTTTCAAGAATTACCTTCATTTGGGGAACAAGTCCTTGAATTTGATCAATAGCTTTGTTGATATCTTTCACATTACCAGACTCTTCAGCTTGAGCAACTGATTTTCTGGCTTCGGTTAACATCTTAAAGATATTTGTTTCTTGTTTCATATATCCCTTAACAGAAGATTCAAGGTTAGGGATTAGGCTAGCCTGCCTTTTTAACTGATTGCCAATTTCTTGGATGCTGGCCTCAATTTGGGTTTTGAGTTTTTGCAAACTGTTGTAAACTGAGACGGCGTAAAAAGCAATGGCAACTCCAGCGAGTAATAGAATTGTAAAAATGTTCATCTTTTCCTTATAATAATTTAACATCCTCACATTTTTAGATGTGATTGTGTAGTTCATATAGTATAATATAATACTCTCGTTAACAAGTTAATTAAATTGTTTTGGCCCCGTGGTGTAGTTGGTTAACATACTTCCCTGTCACGGAAGAGATCGCCGGTTCGAGCCCGGTCGGGGTCGCCAAATGAAAAGTTAACAAAAACCCTATATGCAAGAGACTCCGAAAATGTATATGTTTTTTGAAGGTGAGGAAGTTGATGTCATCATTGATGGAAAAACGTATCGAGGAACAATTATGTTTTTTAATAAAGTGGAAGGTAAGGTTGTTAGCTATGTAGTTGACGTTGGAGGCAAAAGAGCTACAGTTTTAAAATCTCAGCTAGAAAAGATTTGAAATTTTTAGAACAACTAATAAAGTTCATTCCCCTTTAGAAGAAAACTTGAACTAAGTAAATTAAACAACTTAATGGTTTTTCGTTTAGTCTTCTAAAAACTCGTAGAAGTTCTCCAGTCTTCTTCTTAAATTTTTGGGGATTTTTAGTTCTCCGCTTTCATAATCTATTTTATTTTCTAGGCTTAGTATTACATATTCATCATGAATATGGCCAAGATCAGAATTGAGATCTTGTAAATATTGAAAAATTTGAATAAGAGATAAATTGGTGGGGTTACGAGCCGCAGCAATTTGATACAAGTTCATGAAGTGTCGTAAATCCTTTCTCAATCTGTGGTAGTCTGGTATTGGCAGCCTCTTTTTTGATAGTAACTCTCTTGCTCTATTAATAAAGAACTCAATTCTCTCTTCATATTCTTGAACAGTTCCTCCATCGAACTCTGAAAAATTTAATTCCTCATTTTCAAGAATGGCTTCAACTCTTTTGGCGAATTTATTTCCTTTTTCCATTTCATATGCGTCATTTGCTTTTCCTAGATATCTTAAAAAATAAGCAAAAGCTTTTGGTAAATCAGGATTCTGTTTACAAAAGTGATGTGCTGAGGATAGAGCGTGGCCAGCTTTACGAACATCTTTTAAATATTTTCTTAGCTCTTGATTTTGTCTTCTTGCTTTGGGTTTAGAAGTTAAGTATTCAGCTAGTTTTTCTAAAAAAAATTCTCTATCGAAATTGATATTCCAATTTTGTAGTGCTATATTGAACAAATCTTCTAGATCTTGATCAGTAATCACAATTCTAGGTGTTGAATCCGGGAGCTTAGATCTATCAAATCCATGCTCTTCTCTTATTATTGAAAAACTAGTTGAGATTTCACTTGTCATATTTGTAAGATTATAACCACGAGTTTATTATATGAAAATAGTTTTGTGACGATGAAAATATGTCACATGTAGATATTAAGGTTCCGTAACTCTTGAATTTTCCTCATGATCGTTATAGATTATTTTTAGTGACTAGAGCAAGGATTGAAAGTAAAGATGACTGGAGTATTGAAAATGCGAGAAGTATTGCTGAGGCAATGAATGTTGAGTGTGATCAACTGTTTACAGTTTTTCTAGTTGTTTTTTTAGATGAGGTTGTGAGATGTGCGAACTTTGATCAATTTCTTATTCCTTTGGCTATAAACTATTACAAAAAATTTATTTCTAAAAACTCGGTTTAAATAAATTATTAGCGGGATTAGTTGAGCGGTTCAACATCACCTTCCCAAGGTGAAAAGACGGGTTCG
>CAYTIA010000014.1:0-26162 GCA_964437755.1 uncultured Pseudomonadales bacterium
GTGTTCATCGGCAAGTATTACTACAAGCTACAAGCCAATAGTCGCATCTCTTTACCCAAGGAGTTTCGAAACGATGTTAATAAATGGGTTGTAACTAGAGGACTTGACGGTTGCCTGTTCATTTTTATGGCTGATAAGTTTCAAGAGGAGCTTGAGCAACTCGCCTCGAAATCATTCACAAAAAAAGCTCATCGAGACTTAATTAGAGTCATGAGTAATGAGGCAAAAGAGGTTGAAGCTGACTCAAACGGTCGAGTACATCTGCCCGAGTACTTGATCAAATTTGCGAATCTTGAAGAGCAAATAGTTATTGTAGGAAGTTTTAACCGAATCGAAATTTGGGATCAGGATCAATATCATCAGTATATTTCTCAGCTGGAAAATCAGGCTGAAACTATTGCCGAATCAATAGAAAACTAGCATGAACAGAAACATAAAAAAATACCATCAGCCAGTCATGCTTAAAGAAGCAATTGAGGCACTCAATGTATCGCCAACAAAATGGTACATCGATGCTACATTCGGAAGAGGTGGACATACTAGAGAAATTTTAAATAATGGCGGAAAAGTGATTGCCTTCGATCAGGATTTAGAAGCAATTGATTATGGAAATACAGAATTCGCTCAAGAAATTAAAAACACTGAATTAATTTTGATTCACAACAACTTTGATCAATTAGAAGATCAACTTTCAAATCTTAGATTAACAGGCCAAGCTGAAATCACTTCTTTCGCCGGTATATTATTTGATTTCGGAACCAGCCAAGATCAAATAAGGGCTCCTCATCGTGGTTTCAGCTTTGACCTTGCCGATGCCCCTTTAGACATGAGGATGAATCAGGATCTTGGTGTAACGGCAGCTGATCTATTAACCATTCTCTCAAAAAAACAACTCGAATCATTGTTTGTGGAGTTTGGCGGAGAAACTAGATCTAACTCAAATAAAATAGCTTCTGCAATTGATAGATTTAGAAAACCTGATAGATCAAGAAGGCTTGAAACAGTAGGAGAGTTAAGAGATTTAATCGAAAAGATAGTTCACAGACATTCTCATCTCCATCCAGCAACCAAAGTATTTCAGGCTTTAAGAATTGCTGTTAATAGTGAACTAGACTCCATAAAAGAAGCCATTCCTCAGGCATTTAAAGTCCTTGAAATAGGCGGTCGCATTGTCACCATTGCCTTTCATCAAGGAGAAGATTCTATCGTTAAACACACGCTTAACGAGTGGGAAGAAAACGGCTTAGGCACAAACTTGTTTAAAAAACCCTTAAAACCATCAGAAGCAGAAGTTATCAATAATCCATCAGCTCGAAGTGCCAAGCTCAGAGCTTTTGAGAAAAGAAAATAATGAAATTATCAAAGGAAAAATCAATTAGTATTTACTATTTAATTGTCCTCTCAGTTGTAGTCATCCAAACTATTTTTTCTTGTGTGAGATTGGGACAAACCGTTAGTTATCAGCACAAACTAAATTATCTTGAAAAGAAGAAAATCTCTTTGCAGAGAGAAAAAGAAGAAAAAATATCTCAATTAAGTCAACTTAATTCTTTGTTGGCTAACCAAATGTCTTTAGAAGATAATTATTTACCAATCTCTTCGCCAATAGTAATCTCCTCTCGTGATACGATAGCTTTAAGGTAATAACAAAGCTCTTTATGACATGAGAACTCAGTCGCATCTTCACCAGCGATTAACGATATCTTTTTGGACAGTTATATTTTGTTTTTTACTAGTATCCATTAGATTGTTTTATTGGCAAGTAATTAACGCTAGTAGCTCCCAAACTATTATCGATCAACAGTCTACAAATAAAATTACTATCAAAGGGAAACGAGGCAGTATTTATACTGCGGAGGGAACCTTGCTTGTTGGCAATCAAGTTGCGTGGGATATCTATCTAAATAAAAAAGAGCTAGAAATTGGCCTTGATGAGTTAGTAAATAATATTACTAATAGCTATGACGATTTCAAAAAAGATAAAGAGTTTGAAAAAAGTATCTATTTTTCTATAGAAAAAGAAGAGTTTAAGAACAATCTTCAGCAAGCTGTCTTTAGAGAGTCTAATTGGATAAAAATTTTTTCAGAAATACCAACTAAATTTAAGTCTGCAATATTAAATCATAAAATAGTTGGCATTCATGCTTTTGAAACTGAAACCAGATATTATCCCGAAAGCTCAATGGCAGCTCATGTAACAGGATTTGTTGGCAAAGATCATGAAGATAAACAAGTTGGATATTTTGGAGTTGAGGGTGCTTTAAATAAAGAACTAGCAAGTCAAACAAAAACTATCTCTTATAGAAAAGACGCAAAAGGAGCTTCTTTTGCTGATCAAGAGCTAGATTTCAGTAATCTTGATGGGAGAGAAGTAAAGCTAACTATTCGTCGAGATATTCAGTTCATTGTGGAAAAAGCTCTTGAGGAAGGAATTAAAAAATATGATAGTCAAAGCGGGGAAATTGTCGTCATGGAACCTAGTACTGGAGCTATTCTGGCCATTGCAACTTGGCCAAATTATGATCAAACAAACTATTCTAGCTACTTAAATGAAGCCTTTAAAAATCCAACGCTGTCAAATCTTTACGAACCAGGTTCTACTTTTAAAGTGATCACTTTAGCTACAGGGATCGACATGGGGTTGATTACTCCAGAGACAGAATGTAGTAAATGCGCTGGCCCAAGAACAATTGGTAGATATACCATTAATACCTGGAACAAAGAATTTCATCCCAATATAACTATGATCGAAGCTTTACGAAAATCTGATAACACCGCTATGGTTTTTGTTTCAGAGATGATTGGTGCAAAAAAGTTTTCAGAGTATATAAAAAACTTTGGAATTTCCGAATCGCTAAACATTGATCTTCAAGAGGATCGTGATACTCCCTTTCCAAAAAATATTGGACCGATTGAACTAGCAACGATTAGTTTTGGACAAGGAATTAGCACTAACACCATGCAGATGACTAGAGCTATCAGTGTGATCGCAAATAATGGAATGATGATGAAGCCATACATAGTTAGTTCGGTGTACGATCCACAAACTGAAGAAACAATTAATTATTCTCCACAAGAATTAAGAAGAGTTATTAAGCCTGAAACTGCTCAAACAATATCTAAAATGATGGTTCATTCAGCTCCCAACAGAAATAATTGGATTAATAAAAATTTTGCGGTTGCAGGAAAGTCTGGCACCTCTCAAATACCAAGTGAATCAGGAGGGTACAAAGATTCAGGCACCATTGCTAGTTATGTTGGTTTTGCTCCCGCAGATAAACCAAAGTTTGTAATGATGGTTAAGCTGACTGAGCCTCAACTAGACCAGTGGGGTGCTACTACTGCAGTTCCTCTTTGGTATGAAATCGCAGATAAAATTATTTTGCTTCTGTAAGAAATTTTACTTTTTTGATTTGTTTAACAACTGGAGTAAAGATTTTAATGAAGATTCGGTCTGCCGCTCATCACCTTTTAAAGTAATCGTCAACCTTGTTTGAGTACCTGAGCGCCTGAGATTAAGAGAAACGGGGGCTTTTAATTCATCTGTGAGTTGTTTCTTAACACTCATTAGTACTTCGTTTTTAACTGCAACTGAAGGTTTCTTCAAATGCTTTGGCAAAATAGCTTTTTCATCTTTTTTGTTACGAACCATAGCCTCGGCATCTCTGACAGATGATTTATCGCTGATTATCTGTCGATAACATTCAATCTGCTCAGATTCGGTTTCAAGACTAGATAAAACTCGCGCATGACCTTCAGTAAGAGAACCATTAATAACAGCATCCTTAATTAAATCGGGCAACTCAAGAAGTTTTAAACTATTGCTAATATATGAAGGTGATTTACCAATTCTTTGGGCAACTTGAGTGACCTTAAGACCAAACTCCCTCATTAGTTGCTGGAAACCTTTTGCTCGTTCAATCGCATGTAGATCTTGCCTTTGAACATTCTCAACAAGAGCTAATTCTAACATTTGTCTAGGAGTGGTTTTAATAATTGAAACAGGAACTTGTTTGAGATTGGCTAGTTTTGCTGCTCTCCAACGACGCTCTCCCGCAATAATTTGAAAACCTGCAGGAGTTTGAGCAACAACTAAAGGTTCAATCACTCCATGTTGTTTGATTGATTCAGATAACTCCTGAATATCTTCAGTTTTAATTCTTTCTCTAGGTTGAAAGGGGTTTGTTTCTAGCTGATTAACTTCTAAATATTGAAGTTTAGAGTTTTGTTTATCATTGTTTGAGGACATATTCCCTCAATATACAATAAAAACCAGTGAAGATAAACCACAAAAAAATTATTCGCTAACTACACTAATAGTAGTTTTGTCATGTCTTTTGCCGAACTTAACCACACCATCACGCATAGCAAAAATAGTATGGTCAGATCCAACTCCAACACCATCAGCAGCTTTGTATAACATGCCACGCTGCTTTAGAATAATTTGACCAACCTTAACTTTTTGACCCCCAAAGAGCTTAACTCCAAGTCTTTTTCCAGATCTTTTGCGTTGTGATTGTTGGCTTACTTTTCCAGAACCTTTAACGTGTGCCATATATTACTTTTATTATTGATACTTAAATACTAGAATTTGCCTTTTGACTTCTGCATTTTCTCGATGATAATCAATCGGCTTGACCTGAAGAGTATACCCAAACCTCTCAAGTTTGTCAATCAATCCTGATAAATCAAACCTCTTATTTGCTGTTTCAACATAAGGAAACACTATTACTATCATACTACCTTTTTTCAAAATCTGAATCCAGGCTTTAAAAGCCCCTAAATATAGAGCTTGTAAACCATCAAAAATATTCTCGAGATCAGGCAACTGTGGATTTGGCTTACCCAAAAATGGTTCCGTCACTATTAAATCAACCTTATCAGATTTTAGATGATCTTTAGCTCGAGTAACATCAGATTGAAATATCTGAAAATCAATTGCCTGATTAATTTGCTTTTCAAACCAAAGAAGATTGTCAGCCGTACCATCAATAGAGTTTGCATCAATATCCGAACCAATAATTCTACAGTTCCTAGTAACCGCTTCAATTAAAACTGTGCCAGTACCGCAAAATGGATCGTATAATAGGGGAGAATCATCGGATGTACTATGTTTTTCAAAATACCCCAGTGCCAAATTCACCATAATTCTTGCTACTTTTGGAGGAAGCATGCCTTTTTTACCTGAAGCATAGGGCTTCTTTCTGTCTCTTGTACTCCATTCGTCAGCATCTTGAATAGCAACAGTTTCAAGTAACCAATGTTGATCTTGATAATTACTAATCATTAAATCGTGAACGTTTTTTTGATGCTTTAATACAGCTGAAGATAAACCCCAGACGTCACTTTCAAGATAGCGAGAAGAATAACCCAAATCAGACAGAATCTTTTTTATTTCTTTAGCCTCTATCTCTAGAGATTCTTGTTCAAAAAAACCCAAAGCAAACTCTATTTTTCCTGATTGGTGAGAAGCTAACATAGATAAATGTGAGGCGATCTGATTCTGAGCTTCACCTTCGATCAAGGGTTGAATCATCCTAAAAATTTTAAAAACCCCTCCGAGTTTATTTTGAAGATTTATAGCAATTTCATCATTTTCTAAAGGAAAGAGTGCAGCATGTTCAGCAATTCGAGTAACTTCAACAGAGAGAACTGAATCAAGTTCAGCTAAAGAAAGAAGGGGAGTGTTACCCAGTAAGGCAACATAATTTTGCATGATAGCAGCTACTTAATTGAAAGAACCTTAACAACAGACTGCTGTTGCCTATGGCCAAAAACTTTGCGATATCTTGATTTTGCCTTAAACTTAGAAACTCTAAGTTTTTTTCCCTTTTGTTGAGTTGTAACTTCAATTTCAACAGCATTCTTTTCAAGATGAGGAGCACCAATTAAAACCTTATCTCCGTCTTTAATCAACAAAACATCACATTTGAGTTTTTCACCCTCATCAATATCAAGCTTATCAACAATGAACTCATCACCATCTTCTACTCGATATTGTTTACCTGATAATTTTATGATTGCGTATTTTGACATATGTTTCCGATAACAGACTGGATATTATGCAACAAACAATAAAAAAAAACAAGACTACTTAATAGTTAAACTTAATTTGGGTTTATGCAATGATATCACATTAAAGGCTAATCCTAAAAAGATCATAAAAGAGAGAATTGAACTACCTCCATAAGACAAAAGTGGTAAAGTAAGTCCAGTAATTGGTAAAAGACCCATATTCATACCAATATTTATCACTATTTGTAAAAACAAATTTATAAATAGAACAAATAAAATCAACTGATGTCTAGGATCATCTGCTCTATAAGCCGTATATATAAGAACTGATAGCAGTAGAAAATACAATAAAATAATAATTAGGGAGCCAATAAAACCCCATTCTTCAGCTATTGAAGCAAAAATAAAATCCGTTTGTCTTTCAGGTAGAAATCTTAAATGAGACTGAACTCCTGATCCAAGACCTCGACCAAACACTTGTCCAGATCCTACAGCAATTAATGATTGTCTGGCGTTATAAGAGCTATTTTGATCAACCTCTCCACGACTCGTTAAAAAGCCTGTCATCCTTACTTTTTGATACGGCTTTAAGATAAATAACCAAGCAAAAACCAATACACACACTGCCACCCCAAATAATGTAGCTGCTTGTTTAGCTCTAATTTTAGAGAAAAATAATGTCGAGAATAAACTAATTGCAATTACAATGCTGGTTCCAAAATCTGGTTGCAAAAAAACCAAAACTGTCGGCAGAAGAATATAAAAAGAGTATTTTAACAATCCTTTCCAAGTATCAATTTTAAAGCTGTTTAACTTATTGGCTAAAAATAACGATATAACTAATGGAATAAATTGAGAGGGCTGAACTTTAAAACCCATCGGTAAATTAATCCATCTCACAGTTGCCCGAGTAGATATCCCCAAAACTAACAACAAAATTAAAACCAATAATGAGGATACATAAAAAACATAGCTAAGATTTAGTAATTGCCTTAATCTAATTTTACTGATTAAGAAAAAGAGGATATAACCCACTAAAAAATAAACAAACTGTCTTGGTATTAAGTCTGGTGCAATACTGCCCAATGAAATCAAACTAATACTTGCTAACAAACCGATAGTAATAGGAAGAATCCACTTCATTGATTAATGATTTAATAATCGTAATGTATCACCTTTAGATAATCTTGTATTGGTTCGTTGTTCAATCTCTTTTTGCCATTCTTCCGGCCAATCAGGCAACTCAATACCTACCACAGCTTCAATTGGCAATTGTGATTCCTTACGCAAAATCTGGATCTCACGAATTAGATCTCTCGCCTGAGCCTCAGATTTAAGTTCGTTAGTTATATTGAAGTCAAACTCAATCGATAAATCTTGATCGGGTTGATGATTCCACTCAACAGCTTTTACGTTCAACTCATCCCTGATCATTTGTTCATAATTATCATAGTTTAGCTGCAGAGGATGAGATATCTTTATCAAAGATAGTGGATGCCTTAATTTTGAGCCGTTCTCAGCCCTCACTCTTCTTCCAGATTCAACTATTTGCATCACCATTCTCATCTCAGTCTCAATATTTTTATCAATCAATGCCTGATTTGATTCTGGCCAGCTCGACAAATGAATTGAACTTTTTTCATCTAATATATTGTGATGAACCAACTCGCTAAAAAACGGTGTAAACGGAGCAAAAAGTTGAGCTAATCTGTACAAACTCCAACCAAACACATGACTTACCTCATCGTTATTTGAACTCTTAATTCTGTTTCTTGATAATCTTAAATACCAAGTAGAAAAATCATTAACAAACTCAGTCAATTCTCTACTGGCTTTTACTACATCATACTGCTCAAGATATGAAGTAACTGTCGAGGTCAATGACTCAACTCTTGAAGCTAACCATAAATCCAAAGTGTGAGTTGGTTTCATGGGATAAGATACTACGTCATGTTTTTTATCAGCATAAAGCTTATAAAATGAAAGCATATTCCACCAAATTAAGAATACTTTTCTTCTTAAATCAGAAACCTCTTTTTCCTTGAAGTTTAAGTTTTCTGCCTTCATTACCGTTGAGCTCATTAGGTAAAGTCGAAGTGAGTCTGCTCCATACTGATCAACAATTGTCATTGGATCAGGATAGTTTTTTAAACTCTTACTCATTTTTTTGCCATCTTCCGCAAGAACAATACCATTAACAATTACGTTCTTAAATGAAGATGATGATTGAGAAACTGGAATAGCTGGTTGATCACCCATTGTCAAAGCTGTAGCTAAAACGTGCAATGTATAAAACCAACCTCGTGTTTGATCTTGTCCCTCAGAAATAAACTCTGCGGGGAAGTTCTTTTCAAATTTTTCATGGTTTTCAAAAGGATAATGGAAAGAGGCATAGGGCATAGCTCCTGATTCAAACCAACAATCTAGTACCTCAGGAATTCTTTTGTATACTTTTCCATTTTTTTTAATCTCAATCTCGTCCAAGAAGTGTTTGTGTAAATCTGAAACATTCTTTCCAGATAATTTTTCCAATTCTTCAATACTCTCGATACAAATTACATCTCCGTCCTCACTTTCCCAAATAGGAAGTGGAGTTCCCCAATATCTATTTCTTGAAATCGCCCAATCTTGAGCATTTTCAAGCCACATTCCAAAACGACCATCTTTCATATGATCTGGAATCCAGTTTATCTGTTGATTGTTTTTAATCAGTTGATCAATAAAACTTGTTACCTTAACAAACCAGCTGTCGGTTGCATAATTTAAGAGAGGAGTATCACAACGCCAACAATGAGGATAACTATGTGATACCTTGGTTTGTAAGAACAGCTGATCATTTTCATCGAGATACTTGATGATTAATTGATCAGTGCTTCCAGGGTTTCCTTTGGGTTTAACAGATAAGCCAGAAAAGTCAGTTACATCTTCTGTAAATTTACCATCAAGGCCAACGTGCTGAACCAATGGCACTTTTTCTTGCTCTCCAACCTTATAGTCATCCTCACCAAATCCTGGAGCTATGTGGACTATTCCCGTACCTTCTTCTGCAGAAACAAACTCTGCTTCAACTACTCTAAAAGCATTCTCAGTATCTTTAAAATAGGGAAAGAGTGGATGATAAGACAAGCCCACGATTTGATCTGTAGTGATTTCTTCAATAATAGTATAAGAATCTTCAGTTAAATATTGTTTAAGAAAATCTTCTGTCGAGATATATAATTTTCCAGTTTCTGATCCTGAAAATAACACATATTTAAGTTTTTTATTAACAGCCAGCAACATATTCCCAGGCAAAGTCCAAGGAGTAGTTGTCCAAGCTAGGACAAATATCTTTTCATCTCTATTAAAATATTGTTTAGAGTTTTTTAACTCGAACTCAACCACAACTGAATGGTCTTTGACATCTTTATAGCCCTGAGTAACCTCAAAATTAGATAGAGGAGTATTACATCGAGGGCAAATATGCATTGATTTATGTCCCTTATAAATCAGTCCTTTCTTCCATAGCTGAGAAAAAACCCACCATAGACTTTCCATATACCAACTTTCCATCGTTTTATAATCATTCTCCATATCTACCCACCTACCCAATCTTTCAATCACCTCTTTCCAATCGTGAGCATAAGTCAGCACTTGTGATCTGCAAGCTTCATTAAACTTAGCTACTCCAAAATCTTCGATTGCTCTTTTGTCAGATAACTTCAATTCTTTCTCAACAATATTTTCTATTGGTAATCCATGACAGTCCCATCCCCACCTTCTTTCAACTCGCTTGCCTCTCATTGTCCAGAATCTTGGAATCACATCTTTAGTTGTTGAAGCCAGTAAATGACCATAATGAGGCATGCCTGTAGCAAAAGGAGGACCATCATAAAATACATAAGAATTATCTTCAGGTCTTTGTTCTATTGATTTCTTAAAAGTTTGATCGTGTTCCCAAAATCCTCTAATCTCTTGCTCCAATTGAGGGAGATTGGGTGGTTGACGAAAATTTTTTACTTTTGGCATAATTTTCCTTAGATATCTATTAAAAAACCCTCTTTTTATTACAAACTCAATTGTAATAAAAAGAGGGCCTTTAAAAAGACGTTACCACCTCTATTAACAACAAACAGTTGTTATCTCATTACAGCTGTTTCGGGCTTACCCGGCTTGGTCTAATCGTTGAAAACCAACTTTCTTCAAGCCACCGCGCATATTATGCTCACTCGTTGATAGACAAGCTTAAGCGGTTTATCAGTAAATTATATCACACACAAATTTACTTATTTCTAAGAAAAGCTGGAACTTCAAAATCATTTTTTAGCGAATCATCATCCTCAGCTATATCTGAACCAGATTTCTCTGATTGAGCCAGGATAGATTGCTGTCCTCCAATCTTAATAAAAGCTGATGATTGGTCAGAGTCTTTTTTCTCACCACCTTCTTGAACAGAGCGTTGAGATTTAGTAACCGGTTGAGTAAAACCGGAGGGAGGCCGATCAATTTTATCATCATTTTCGTCAGTTTCAGAAAATTTTCTGATAGAGCTTCGAGAATAACCACCGAACATCTGTCTTCTCGCCATTCCCGGTGGAAGATCTGACTGATCAAAGCCTGTGGCTATAACACTAATCTTAATTTTATCTCCCATTTCATCATCAATATTAGCTCCAAAGATGATATTGGCATCAGGATCTGCTGCATTGGCAATTATTGACGAAGCGTCTGAAATCTCGGTCATCGTCATGCTTGATCCACCAGTAATGTTATATAACAAGCCCTTAGCTCCTTCTACTGAAACCTCAAGAAGAGGAGAGGAGATAGCCATTCTTGCGGCTGTTACAGCTCTATCTGAACCCGAAGCTTCACCAATACCCATTAAGGCTGTGCCAGAATCTTGCATAATAGTTTTCACATCAGCAAAATCAACATTTATCATTCCTGGAACCGTTATTAAATCTGAAATTCCTTTTACTCCTTGTCCTAAAACATTATCTGCTAATCTGAAAGCATCAATTAATGTCATCTTTTTATCAACCACCTCAAGCAAGCGCTGATTTGGAATCACAATTAGTGTATCCACGCAATCCTTAAGAATCTCAATACCTTCCTCAGCAGTTTGCATTCTTCGAACTCCCTCAAACATAAATGGCTTGGTAACCACTGCTACAGTTAATGCCCCTGCTTCTTTAGCAATTTGAGCAATTATTGGAGCTGCTCCAGTTCCCGTACCGCCGCCCATTCCAGCTGTGATAAAAACCATGTCACTATCGAACAGCATATCCTTAAGTTTTTCTTGACTTTCTTCTGCAGCTGTTCTACCCACTTCTGGATCGGCTCCCGCACCTAAACCCCTGGTAAAATTGTTACCTATCTGCATTTTTGTTTCAGCTTTTGAGGTTAAAAGAGCTTGAGCATCTGTGTTTACGGTAATAAATTCAACACCATCAATCTGGTTTGAATCAATCATTGAGTTAACTGCATTTCCGCCACCACCACCAACTCCCAGCACTCTAATTTTGGCAAATGTTGTGTTTGAAGGTTTGACTAATCCCATATGATGAATATTTTATTTTGGTAATTATTCTCAATAAATCTTTATATATCAAAGTCTAACATTATCATTAAAAAAAACCAAGTAAGAAAATCTTGAGAAATAACTACGGCAACAATTTTTTAACTAAACCAGCTACCTTTCCACCAATTTTTTCTAAATGAAGATCTTTAATAGCTCCAGAGATATCAAGTTTTTGAGAAACAACCTCACCCTCTCCATTTTTTTGACCGTAAACCAACAATCCAGTTGCCACCGCCATTAACGATGATTGAGTTTCGGAAATCATACCTGAAAGTTGTCGTGGATGTCCTACTCTAGCTGGCAAACCCAAGATTCGTTCTGAGATCTCTACCAAATCAATCGATAGAGAACCTCCACCAGTGAAAACTATACCTGCTGGAGTTTTTGTAAAGAGATCTTCTTTTTCCATGATAGATCCCAGTTGAGAAATTATTTCCTGGATCCTTGGATACATAATGCCTTTTATCACATAATTTTTTGACAGATCATCATTTTCCTGATTGATTCCTAATTGAGATAAATTAAAGATATCAGCTTGTTCTTTTCTCTTGGCAAAATCCTTTTTTGATTCTCCAGGTAAAGGCTTAATTTTGTCGACACCTAAGTCTGACAGGTATATTTTCACTTTTTCTGCAACTTCACGATCAAGCCTACAACCAAGAGCAATATCTTGAGTAATATGTCTAGCACCAATCGGAATAGAACCAGATAATTCAAGAGCTCCGTCCACATATGCACAAAATGAGCTAGCGCTTGAACCAATGTCACACAAAACTACCCCAAGTTCTTTTTCAGTTTCACTCAGAGTTACTTCTGCTGATCCAAGAGCTGAAAAGACAAATCCCTGAACTTCAACTCCCAAATCATTTAAACATTTTTTTAAGTTTCTGATTGAGGTTGATGAGCCGGTAATAATATGTGCTTCAGATTCTAATCTCACTCCAGTCATATGAGTTGGATCCTTGATACCTTCTTGAGAATCCACTTTGAAGAACCTTGGAATAACGTGAATTATTTCTCTATCTGGAGGTACAGAAACTGCTCGTGCTGCCTCAATTACCCGCTCAACATCTGCTGCTGTAATCTCTTTTTCGGGATTAGCTACTGCCACCACTCCCGTAGAATTTTGTGAACGAATGTGTTCTCCTGAAAGAGATATGAAAGCCTGGTGGATACTAAAGCCTGCCATTCTTTCAGCTGCATTTAAACTCTGCTCAACAGCTCCCAGCGCTGCTTCGAGATCAACAATCACACTTTTCAATACTCCTGTAGACGGAACAGCTGATGAACCTACAACTCTTAACTCTTGGGTCTCTTCGCTAACGATTGCTATAAGCGTTGCAATTTTGTCGCTTCCAATATCGATGGCACTAATAACTTTTTCTTTACTCATAACGTAAAAAGAATAACCACACGATTATAAAATCGTATTCTATTAACTATATCAAAAATCTCAATTTCTTGTCGAGCAAAAAAAAACGACATTATCATAACTTTTACTTAAACCTCACGATTGGTAAATCAAAACGCATATCTATCTCCTCTAGTTGTTGATTCTCAGGAATTTGTGACTCAATATTTTGGAAATCATTTAAGATTGAACCTACTTTTAGCACTAGCAACTCAAGATTGTCATCAGAAAAAATGAATTTAACTCCATTTACTTTTAAGCTTGAATTTTGACCATCAAACTCAATTCTCTCAAATATCAAGTTGGACTCACTTAAATCAGATGTCAATTTACTAATTTTCATATTCAGAGTTGAGTCAAGTATTTTGCCACTGATGTTATCTGTATAAAAATCAGTTAGGTGAATACTTGGTAAATTAAATTGATTTGAATCCTCAACCAAAAAATTTTTTGAGTTAACTAAAAACACTTCATCTTGGAAGCTTAATCTATAAAGAGGATCCTCTTTTGAAAAAGTAATTATTAAGGTTTGTGGCAGTTTTTTTTGAACTTTTATTGGTAAAAAAACTTGCCCCACCTTATTTATTAATACCTGCTCGAAAAGATCTGTTTCTTCAAGATTCGTAAAAAAAAGCGATTTATTTTTTAAATCTGACAACTGAACACAAATATCTTGATTTGAATGCCCATCAACTAAACACTCAATTTTTTTAATTCTTGGAATTATCGCCAGCAGAAGCAAACTCCCAAATGATAAAAAGAAAATCAAATAATTCTTTGAAAAATTAATTCTTTTATTATTAGATTTTTTTTGGATCATTATTAGAAACAGTCACTACTAGATCATAGATCTTCGAAGCTGCTTGTTGGGGATTTGGTCGATTGATTAAAGAAATGTTTTTGCGAAAGACTTCTCGCTGATCTTTTACTAAAGACAAACAACTCATTAAAGTACTGACGGAAGCCTCAGCTTGATTTAACACTATTGATGCCCCTTTTTCTTCTAAAAATTTTGCATTTGTTAACTGTTCATCAAAATTTGAGTAGGGCAGAGGAATAAAAATTGATGGCACTCGATGATATATCAATTCCTCAAGTGTGTTGGCACCAGCCCTCGCTATAGCAACAAATGAATTTTTATATAACCATACAAGGTCATTTTCCTCTATCCACTCGTGAACATAGTATTTATTTGAGTCAATTTTTTCATTTTTAGCGTACTCTTCTAGCTCTTGTTTGTAATGATTAAGTTTATTGGGCCTGCCACATTGATGAACTATGATCCAATCAGATACTAATGATTTTAGACTTTCTTTAATTAACTGATTAATAGCCAAAGATCCTTGATTGCCACCCAAAACTAAAACTATTGGATCATTTGTTTTTTTCTTTATCCATTCGGGTCGAACTACCCTATCATTATTAATAATTGTTTCTCTTAATGGAGTTCCTGTTAATTGCGCCTTATCTTTAACTGATGAAAGCTTAAAATTTGTCAAGTTAGGAAATGAATGGGCAATTCGATCTGCAAGTTTAAAAATAAGACTATTTGCTTTTCCTACAACCGTTGTGCCTTCATGAGCTACAATGGGAACATTTAATAACTTGGCCGAAATTGCCAAGGGAACAGCTAAATAACCGCCAAAGGATAAAAGAACAGTTGGTTTCTCAGTTTTTAAAATTTGAAAAGATCTAGATAGAGCTTTAAAAAAACCAAATGTTGAAAATAATATAGAAAAGATATCTCCCGAAAATCGTGTGCTTTCTAACTCGATAAAGGGCACCTTTCGTTTTTTAACCTCTTGATGTTCTATTGCCATTTGCTGTAATTTTGTTTGGCTAAATCTTCTGCCAACAAAAACAAACTCCACTTCAGGATGATACTTTTTTACAAAATCTATAAATCCTAATGCAGGAGTTAAATGACCTCCAGGAATTAATATCTTCATCTGTATCGCTAATTAATTTTGAGTTCTAGCCAATTTATATACTATTCCGTTTAAAAACAAAAGTGATACTAATGATGAGCCACCTTGTGAAAAAAATGGCAAAGTTAGTCCTGTCAGTGGAACTAGTGCAACAATTGCTGCCAGATTCAGTAGAGTCTGACCAGAAACCCACAGCCACAACCCCGTTACCAGTAATTGTTCAAATGAGTTTGTTTTTAAAACAATCGACAATCTATATAACAGAAAAACATAATATGAAAACAAAAATAACAAAACCATACTTCCCACAAAGCCCACTTCCTCTGCCACAATTGCAAAGATTGAGTCGCTACTTGCCTCAGGAATAAAGGCATATTTCTGCTGAGAATTTCCCAAACCTCGACCAAAAACTCCTCCACTTCCTAAAGCTAGAGTAATTTGTCGAATCTGAAAACTTGCTCCCAAGGGGTCACTGTTAGGATCGATAAATGATTTTACTCTTTTTAATCTATAAGGAGATGTAAATACGGCTATGGTTAAAAATACTACTACCACTACTACAATTGGTAATAATTTTTTAATTGAACCACCCGCAATAAAAAACATTCCAGTGGCCATAAATAATATTATTAATAATGAACCAAAATCTGGCTGTAGTAAAAGGATAATTACTGGAAAACTTGTTGAAAATAATAAAGGCAAAACTCGCTGGTGTTTACTTAACCAATTAGCAAAGTAGACAACTAAACTAACCTTGAAAAACTCAACCGGCTGAATAGAAAATCCAAATATTGAAAACCAGCGTTTTGCTCCGTTTATCTCTAAACCAATCGATGGAATGAATACTACCAACAATAAAATAACGCTCGAAAGAAAGATGTAAGGTGACAGTCGTTCTAAATACTTAATCGGAAACAAAGATCCCAGAACAAAAATTGCTATTCCAATTCCAAACCATTGAAGTTGTCTAAAGAAATAATGATATTGGTATCCAAAATTAGCATAACTCTCAACAATTGATGCTTCAAATACAAAAAAAAGACCCAACAAACATAAAATTAACAATAGCCACAATATTTTCAAAGAGTGGGACAGATGCTTCTTTTTCTTCGACATTTTCTAAATAACCGCTAGCCAAACTCCAAAAAGCGTGAGCATAATTTGCACTAACCAAGCTCTTTGAACAATTTTTGGCTCTTCCCATCCATATGATTGAAGAAATAGATGGAAAGGCGAAGCTTTAAATATTTTCTTGTTTCTCAATCTTTTTGATGAGAGTTGAACCAATGAAGATCCAACTTCAACTACAAAAATAAATCCAATGATTAATAAAGCCACAACTTTACCTAGTAACAAACCTATGACAGCTAGAGTGGCTCCAAAAGACAAGGCCCCAACATCTCCCATCATTATTCTTGCAGGATAAACATTAAAATATAAAAAAGAAATTAATGAACCAATCCACAAAGCTAGAAAGACTGAAATTGGTACGTCTAATATTGAAGTTGAAAGAACCCAAAGACCAAATAACGAAATCATTAATACTCCACTTGCCAAACCATCCAGTCCATCAGTGATATTGACCGCATTAGCAAAGGCTACAATGACAAAAGTTGCAAATGGAATATATAACCAACCCATAAAAAAAGTACCAATAAAAGGTATATATAAAAATGAGATACCAAGTTGAAAATACAAAATAAAGGAAATAATTATAGCCAACAGTATTTGAATAATTAGCTTAACTTTCATTCTTAAACCAAAAAAACCTGACTTTTCAAATCCGAAAAATTTTTTTATATCATCATATAAACCTAAAATCGAAAAAGACAAAAATGTAAAAAAGATGACGTTAATCTCTGCCTGATGATTGCTATAAACACTGGTTACATGAATTCCAAAAAATTGCATCACTGGCAAAATAAATGCAAATAGAAAAGACACGACCATAACAATTAATAATCCTCCTCCAATTGGAGTCCCTTCCTTTTTTTTGTGGAGTTTATTAAAAATAGGGGTATTGACTCCAAAAACATCTGTAGTATCGTCTTGTTTTTTTCTTTGAAATCGGAGTTTATAGAGTAAGTTAATAAAAGGCACTATCGCCACACTTGTTACAATAAAAGAGAAAATCAGTAATCCTAAAAAAATTGATAAACTATTCATAACTGTTTTCTATAAATAAATCTTATTAAATAATGTTACTCGCGCTTAATATTTGCTCCAAGTGATTTTAATTTATAATCAATATTTTCATAACCTCGATCTATTTGATCAATATCTGTTAACACTGTTTGCCCAGTACCACTAATGGCTGCTAACATTATTGTTGCACCAGCTCGTAAATCATGAACTTTAAACTCACCTCCGGAAAAATTTGTTGGGCCTTCAATCTCAATCGCATGAATATCTGAGGATGTTCTGTCGTCCCAGTTAAAATTATAAACTTTTTCTGGATGCATTAATTCTGGTTCGAATGTTTTTATTTTAGCTCCCATTTGAATTAATTGATCTACATATTGAAAACGATTCTGCATTACCGTTTCATGGATAATGCTTTTTCCATGAGCATGGCAAATTAATGTTGCCCACAAAGGCTGCCAATCTGTCATAAATCCAGGATGAATTTCTGTAACCACATCAGTTGCTCTCAATGGACCCTTATAATAAAAACGAACTCCATAATCACCAATCTCACAACCACCTCCTGCTTCCTCAACTTTTTGTATAAATGCGGTTAAATCTTGATAACGAGCGTTCTCGATCACCACGTCGCCTTTAGTTGCTATTGCTCCACAAGCATAGCTTACCGACTCATTTCGATCAGGCATTACTTTGTAAATTGCACCATGTAATGAATCTACTCCCTCTATCTCTATCACTCTATGAGCTCTCCTTCTGATTCTAGCGCCCATTGAGTTTAGAAAATTTATCAAGTCATCAATTTCTGGCTCGATGGCTGCATTCTCCAAAATAGTTTTTCCTTGAGCCATCATTGCCGCCATGATCAGGGTTTCAGTTCCAGTATGAGTGTTTTTTTCAAATCGATAGTTTGTACCTTTTAAAGTAGGAGCTTTAAGGACCAAATAGTCATCTTTATGAACCCAATTAACTCCAAGTTTTTCAAGTCCATCAAGATGCCTACCCAATGGTCTTTTTCCTATTTTATCTCCACCGGGAAGTGGAACCTTTGCCTCTTTAAATCTTGCAAGCAAAGGACCAATAAATAAGGTGGAGGCTCTAGAAATTTTCCCATACTTTCCATCAAGAGCAGTCTTATTTAACTTAACTGGATCAATAAACATGGTTTTTGGACCTGCATCCCAAGCCCTACCGCCAAGTTCTGAGATAATTGTTGCCACCATTTTAACGTCAGCTATTTCAGGCAAATTCAACAATCTACTTTTACTAGAACCAGCGATCGCTGCGATCATCAGTTTGTATGAAGCGTTTTTAGCTCCACCTACTCTTACTACTCCCGTGAGTGGAGTACCTCCCTGAATAATAAGTTTTGAGTTTATTGTCATGATTGTTTTTGCTATATGGTTATTGCAGTATTAAGAAATCCAACAAACTAAAACAGAACGATTCCTTTTATTCTATCAAACCTTGCCAATTATTATTAATCAGAATAAATTAGTTAACAGTAAATATTAACAAATCTTATTCTAACCAAAACACCTCTTCTTCTAAGTCAACGCCAAATTTTTCGTGAACATTTTGTTTAACTTTCTTGATTAAACTCTTTAAATCTTGAGCCTTTCCTTCTCCATGATTTACCATAAAGGCAGCGTGCTTAGCGCTAACCTCAATTCCTCCTTCTCGAAGACCCTTTAGACCAGCCCTATCGATTAAAAAACCAGCTGAAATAAACTCTCGATCTTTAAAATCTGTAAACATCTCTTTCAGTTTTGTTGAGTTTTTAACGTTTTTAAAAATACAACCACTAGAGGGTAGGTGAAGTGGTTGTGTCTTAGATCGATACATCATTGAATCTCTAATCAGTTGCTTAGATATATTCTTATCACCTTGTTTCAGTAAAAAGTCTACTCTCAAGATTATCTCTCCAGTATGCTGGAATCTAGAATGATCATAAGCAAATTGACACTCACTTTGAGAAATCCAGATAACTTGATTTTGTGGAGTTAATACTTCTACCTGAGTTACAAAGTCACCAATTAACTCTTTCTGAAAATGAGAGTTATTAAATATTGCTCCACCTAATTTTCCAGGAACTCCCAAAAATGGTTCTAGGCCTGTTAAGCCCATGGCCACAGTTTTGGTAACTAGATCAGAAGTCTTAATTCCACACTCAGCTCTAACTTTAAATTGATTTTCTTGATCATCGCCCTGAAACTTGGATTGATCTTGCATTTCTATATTTGAATTTGCAGTCACTATCACAATTTTTTTTAATCCTTCATCGGATACAATAACATTACTTGCTCCTCCCAAAACTATAAACTCAAGTTTTTCGTCTCTGCAAAATTTAACTAACTTAATAAGATCATTTAATTGCTCAACCTCGACCAATATCTCAGCCGGTCCACCAATCTTAAAATAAGTTAGTTTAGATAAAGGATAATCTTGAAGAAAATTGAGCTGAGGAAACTGCAACTGAAGAATATCAAACTTTTTTTTCTTACCAGAATTAAGCATTCTCAGAATAATTTTTCAAATTAATACTCAGCGCTTTTTATTAATCCCATAGATTCGGGTGGCCAATATCTGAAAAAGGCCTTACCTACAATTAGAGACTTATCAATTGGACCCCAGGCTCGGGAATCACTTGAATAAGGACGATTATCTCCAACCACAAAATATTCATCAGTTCCCATAGTTATTGAACGATTACGAGTGTAATCTCCAGCATTGGTTGGAAAATTATCGGGAATATAATCTTCTCCAAGAGGTTGAGAGTTAACAAAAATTTTATTATTTTTAATCTCAACAGTTTCTCCAGGAATAGCAATAACTCTTTTAATGAAATCGCAACCAGTACCTGGAGGACAGTTAGCACTCGGGGGAGCATGAAAAACCACCACATCTCCTCGTTCTGGCTTACCAAAACGATAACTAATCTTATCAGTTAAAAGATAATCTCCATTTTCAAAATTTGGAACCATTGATTTTCCATTAACCTGATGGGGCTGTAACAAAAAAAGATATACTACTAAAAAAATAGAGAGAGCTATTACCAGAGTCTCAAATATATCTAAAAAAAATGTTGAAATCCCTTTAATAATACCTTGCATAGTTTTTCATCTCAAAATACCTTGTAATAATCACTGCTCATTATAATCATATTTTTACAACACTTTTAACAGGAAAAAATATTTTACCTCATTTATAATACCAACCATCATGAGTTATACAAAAAAAGTAATAAGCGGTTTTAGTTGGGAATTAGCACTCAAACTCTCTTTGTATGCCTTGACCATTATTAAAACATACTTCTTAGCTAGAATTCTCGACCCAGCTGATTTCGGAATCTTTTCTCTGGTTGTTATCTCACTTGGCGTCAGCGAAGCTATGACTCAAACAGGTATTAATCTTACCATGATTCAGTCTGATCATTCTGTCGATTATTTTCTTAATACTGCCTGGGTTGTTTCAATTGTTCGAGGTTTTTTAATCGGCATAGTAATGATGGTTCTGGGATATTTTATGTCCATTTTTTTTGAAGAACCTTCCTTATTAACCCTAATTGGTTTATCTGCTTTAGTGCCTGCTATAAAGGGATTTATTAATCCTTATGTAGTTATCTTTCATAAAAAAATGATCTTTTTCCACGATGTTCTGTACCGATTTGGAGTCCAAGCCTCTTTGGTCATTAGCACTCTTTTACTGGGAGTATGGTTAAAAAATGCCTATGCCTTAGTTTTTGGATTGCTCCTTGCAGCAATCCTTGAAGTAGTCATCTCCTTTATTATCTTTAACAAAAGGCCAACTTTCGAGTACATTCCTTCAAGAGCCAGGGTAATTTTTGATAATGCTAAATGGTTAAGCGTCGGCTCCTTACTTCATTATTTAGTAGAAAATATCGATGATTTTCTAATCGGAAGTATTACCAATACCCACTCTCTTGGCTTATATCACAATGCCTACGGATTAACTCATCGAGCAACTTATGAAATTTCAAAATCAGCTCATTATGGAACTATTCCAGTTTTTAGTAAGTTTGCAGATCAAAAGAAAAGACTAAAAAAAGCTTTTTTAAAGACTTTTTTTACTACCATTGTAATAATCTTATTAATTGCGGGACCTATTTACATCTTTGATCAACAAATTATTCATCTTTTACTTGGTGAAAAATGGCTAGAGTCAATACCTTTAGTCAGACCATTAATCTTAGCTGGCTCAATCCAAAGCTTATTCATGATCTGCTATACACTAATGTTAGCCTCTAAAAAATATAAAACTATGAACTATCACTTATTTCTTTCATTGATTTTAATGGGAGGCTTCATCTATTATTTTGGAAACAAAGATGGACTTCTTGGAGCAGTGAACGGAATATATTATTCGAGAATGGTTTCGCTACCACTAATTCTTTTTTTTGTATATAAATATTTTTCAGAAAAAGCAGTTAATGCTTAAGTTTCGGATAGCAATATGGAAAAAGCATCTAGAAAAAAAAAGATATCTCCACCAAGCCTAAATCTAAAAACCCTTATTTTAATAATTGCGGTTTTCTTTATAAGCCTTGGTCAGCTTCAACGAATTCAGATTGCAAACACCGTAGCTATTTACGCTCATGATCTTTTTATTATTCTCTTTGTTGCACTGACTATTCTTTCATCCCAAATCAATAAAAAAAGCATAAGTGCTTTCTTTCGAAGATGGAGATTTTTGTGTTTATTTATCCTGTGGTCTTTGAGTGGGTTATTTATTAATCAATTTTTTTCTGGCTTTAGCATAATCCCATGGATGTATTTTTCTCGATTATTTTCTTATTTGCTGTTCGGTTTATGCATAAATAACCAAATAAAATCAAGTTCAATTGATCAGAAATGGGTACTGCTGATGTTTAAAATCATGCTCTTTGTATTTTTAGCTATAGGTTTATTCCAATATCTTCTTATTCCTGATCTAAGATTCTTAGGAGAGGGAGGTTGGGACGTTCACTATTATCGACTTGCGGGCAACATGCTTGATCCCAATTTCACTGGCATGTTACTAATAAATTTACTTCTTACATATATCATCTCTATAAAAAATCGATGTAAAAACAAACTTTATCTAGGACTCATTCTAGTTCTATCAATCGCTCTCACTTACTCTAGAAGCTCATATTTAGCATTTGCCACGACCACCTGCATTACATTGATATTTTCGAGAATCAGTCACTTTCAGTACAGGAAAATACTATATTTTTTGTTTTGTGTATTATTAGTTCTTATACCTTTTCTTCCTCAACCTGGGGGAGCTGGAGTAAATCTAACTAGAACAGAGACAATCTCAAGTAGAGTAGAGGTAAATGAGTCAGTAATAAACCAACTTGATTTTCATCAACTCATACTTGGAAAAGGGTTATTCACTCCATCAATCAACACCTCAGTATCAAATCAAATAATTCACGCTAAATTTCCTGATAACTTGTTTGTCTTTCTTTTAAGCTCCACTGGGGTTTTGGGGCTTTTTTTCGCGCTATCGTTTATCATTAAGGAACTTCATTATGCTTATCATGCAAAAAAATATCTGGTTGTTTTGCTATTGATCGGCACCATCACTCACTCAATGTTCAACTTAACTATCTTGGAACCAATTAATTTACTTGTTTTGCTTTTTTGTTTGCAAATAAATCTAATTGCCAATCATCAACCTCTCAGACTGTTGAAGAAAGTGAAGAGCTGATAAAATATGCCATGATATTGTAAAGCCAGGATAGCTCAGTTGGCTAGAGCGGCGGTATCGTAAACCGCAGGTCATGGGTTCGATTCCCATTCCTGGCTCAATTAAGATAGCGAATGTTATCATAAAAAACCCAATATTAATTTAAACTCAATATATGATTTCAAAGGAACAGCCACGACTACTCTGCGATATGGACGGGGTTATTGCTCATAGTCAATTGCCAATTATTGAAGAATTTAATGCTCGATTTGGCACAAACCTAACATATGCCGATTGGACATCATTTGATCTTTTGACTCTTAAAGCAATGCAATTAAGTCAGGAAAATGTTGCTGCAGTTGCTGCTTGGCTATATGCTGGGGAAGTAATGCAAAGATCAGAAATTGTACCCGGAGCAAATCAAGCAATTAGGGTGTTGTCTTCTATGGGTACATCACCAGAAGTAGTTACCAGCAGACCTAGTGGTCAGGCTGAAATAACACGTCAATGGATAAATAATAACCTTCCAGAAATAACTGGTATTCATTTAAGAGATGGCGAAGCTTTACCAATGAGTGGTAATCAGTTTAAAGTCTATATGATAGGTCAACTCGAAGCTGATATCTATATTGAGGATGATCCTGCAGTGATTGATCTGGTAGCTCAGTCAATCTCAGCTGGAGACCTTCAACACTTAAAGTCATTAATTTTAGTCGACAGGCCATGGAATGATCAATATTCCTTGCCAAGCTCGTCAAGAAGAGTGGGTAATTGGCGTGAAGCTGATTATGGGTGGGATGAAATCGTTCAAATCGTTACTGAACATATTAATCATTGATATAAAAACAACTTCCTTATTGACGAATATTTTCTAAATATATTCACAACATACTTGTCATGACTAGAGTCAAAGAAATAGAAATTGCATTCTTGGATGCATATGAAGAAGACATAAGATTCGAAGCAAAAAGACATCTCCAATCTTTATCACCTGATTTGCTTTATCATAATGAAACTCATACCATGGAGTACGCTTATCCAGAAGCAAAAAGATTAGCAAAAATGGAGATGTTTGATGACGACGAGATATTAATTATTGTTTTAATTGCTTTATACCATGACACTGGATTTACTGACCAATATATTGCCAATGAAGAACTTGGCGCCAAAAAAGCTAAAGACTATGCTGCTCACTCGAACAATCAAACTTTACAGGATGCTGCTCAAATTATTTTTGAAGCAATCTTAAATACAAATATGAAATCTGCTCCAAAAAACAAGTATGAAGAGATTATCCGTGACGCAGACCTATCTATTCTTGGTAAGCCAGAATTTTTAGAATGGAACCAAAGATTAAGACTTGAAATCATGAGTTACCCAGAATCAGGCATGTACCAACTAGCTCTCGATGAAAAAGATTGGATAAAATCTCAGTTAATTTTTTTACAAAATCATCAATGGTTTTCTGAATCAGCTAGAATACTCTATGAAGAACAGAAGATGAGAAACATTCAACAATTAAAGAATCTTCTTAATGCGTAGATACAACACGATAATTTTTGACTTTGATGGTACTTTAGTTAACTCTGACACGTTAATTGAAAGTACATTTATTAAACTAAAAGATGAGTTGGGCTTACAAGATATTTCTCTAAAAAAGATTAAATCTTTCAAGCATCTTTCCTTGAAAGATAAGATAAAATTATTTAATATTTCCCCATTAAAACTTCCAAAAATTATAAAAAGAGTCCAGGAAGAAATGGGGAATAACCTCAATATGATATCTTGGAATCCTGGTATTATTTCGCTACTTGAAAAGTTATCAAAAGAACAATATCAACTTGGAGTTTTGTCCTCAAACTCAACAAAAAATCTTAACGCATTTTTTTCTGCTTCACAAATTAGCCGTTTTGAGTTTGTAAAATCAGGTAATAATTTGTTTGGAAAAGACAAAGATCTTAAAAAATTAATTAAAGAGCAAAAATTAATTAAAGAGAATATTCTCTATGTTGGCGATGAGGTTCGCGACATAGAGGCTTGCCAAAAAATAGGAGTAGATATAGCAGCTGTTAGTTGGGGATTTGAAGAAAAAGAATTATTAAATAAACACAACCCAACTTATCTAGTAAATGATCCAAAAGAACTTCTGAAAATAATTAGTGGCTAATCACGATAGTGAACAGTTAACTCCGTTTCAGCCTCATTTCCAGCCTCATCTTCTACTCTAATCTCAATTTTATTATCTCCATCAGAGAGATAGTATTTATAGGTAAATAATCCCTCTGTATTAGCCAACACCAATCGATTATTAATATAGACTTTGGCCTTAGGTTTCGTTTCCCCCTCAATCGTAATTGTCTGGTTTTCTTTAGTCTCAAATCTTTGACCATCTTCAGGATTACCAATTTTTATTGGTGGTTCCTCAGTATCAAGAACTACATTATAAGTAACGCGACTGGACTCAAGTTCATTTTTTCCAATGGTGTAGAGAGAGATTTGATTATTTCCCTGATTTAACTTTAAGTTTACTTGAAATGATCCTTCCTCATCTACTTCAATAGAATCGCGTTCTTGATTATTGACCATCACTTTTATCATTGAACTTGGCTCTGAATACCCAGATAACTCTAAAGAGGAGTTATTGGTGAATTCTGGAGGAGAGGCAACTATTGGAGCCTGGGGAGGCAACCCCGAATCCTGTTCAATCACCGTTTGTTTATCCATTAACTCAAAAAAAAGTTTAATAGCTCCTGGCAAAATCACCACCAAAAAAATCACTCCAATCAATATAGACAGTAGGAGTAAAACTATTGACTGCTTAGTTAACTCTTTTTTTTGCTTATTAGCTAGTCTTGAGGTTATTCTATTTTTTGGCATTGTTCTTATGAAAAATACACGAGTGCCTAGATGAAATTAAATCTCGAATGATAAATAAATTTTACCATGATCGCAAAATTTAAACATCCGGATATTTCGGGGTTAATTTTTTTCGTTAAGTTTTTGTTTAATTCTTTCATCAAGTTCATTCATAGTATTCATAAATGAAGCTTCTAGATCAATATTGTATTTGTTAGCCAAAACCAACACTGACCACAAACAATCAGATAGTTCATGAGCTAATTTATTATCAACATCCTCAATCTTCCTTAAACCTTCCTTAGCCATTACTAGTTTCATTAGATCTCCAACATCTCCAACAAATCCTTCCATAAGATTTAGGTTTGTCCAACTTTTACCAGTCTCTTTTTGTTCTAATTTGGAATATTTATTCCTAACTTGAATAGCTTTTTTAAATAAAAAACTAAAATCCATATGAATGAGTAATTAATAATTCTTTATGGAGCGGGATACGGGAGTCGAACCCGTCTTTTCACCTTGGGAAGGTGATGTTGAACCGCTCAACTAATCCCGC
>CAYTIA010000015.1:0-21001 GCA_964437755.1 uncultured Pseudomonadales bacterium
CCGCAACAATCGAAAAGTTCTGATAGACCCGTCTAATACCCCTGAATGGATTGATGGGGCTTGCTAAATTTCCTTGATTTAAAGATTTTTCAGTTTTGCAGCCTTATAAGTGAAAAAGAATTGATTTATAATGATAAAAATCATAGCTTATGAATACTAAATATGGCCTAAGAGGCTCACTTAATCCTGCTTATCCATTTTCTGAACTCATTGAGGATTTAGATATTTATGACATGAAAGTCCATGTCGAGCATAGTGCTCTAGAAATTGGCTTTGATAATGAAGCGGATGAATCAAAAGCTAGAAATGTAGTTAATCAAATCACTCAATTATGGAGTCTCGCACATGATATTAAAATTACTATTGAGTTGAATCAAAAGTGGCATATGAAGTCTGATGATGAAAAAAATATATCTATTGAATTACACGAAGAAATTAAAATGCACGATCACGTGAGGGTAAATCAAGTATCAATCTCAGCGAAGGCTCATATAGTTAAGTCTGATTTATTTGATAGCAGTTCTTTCAAGAATAATTTGCCACTCTTAAAGAAGAGTCTTGTCAGTATCCCCTTACAAAAAGCTCTAATCTACTTTCACGAAGAGGTGTTGGATAGTGGAAAACCTTTATATGGAATTTATAAAGCTGTAGAAGAGCTATGCCTCGCTGTTGGCGGAAGAGATAAACTTGCCGCCTTGGCTGATCAATCTGCAAATTATGTAAGCGATCTGATGCAAACCACACAAACTATGAGACATGCTCGAACACCAGCACGTAGGATAATCACTGATGGTGAATGTCGACAACGAGCGAGGGTACTAATTGAAGCTTATACAAATTCGATTTGATAAAACAATTTACATTATTTTTTAATGAGTTGTTTAGCCGAGAGTGTAAACTTTGTCCGAATCATTCCCAATGCTTCCTGTCTGTCATCTGCACTTCCAGTCTTTAGTACATGCTTTAGATAATTGATTTGCATCTCATCGTCGTTATTCTTCACAGCTGACGCTTCAATTTCTCCCAAATTGCCTGATAAATATTCCTGATGTAATACTTCTGATCTAAGCTTATGAAATCTTTCAATGTCAGCTCTTAATTTTTTAGCTATCTTAGTTTTGTTAATTTTTACATTCCCAGCATTTATATGAGCGAGTAATTGTTTAATGAGATCTGCTTCCGTAATGTATGGTTCATCGCAATCATAATCTACTGATCTGGCACAGTGATAATAAATATGTTTATTGCTTCCCCCATACTTTAGCTTTTTATATCTTTCCTCAGCAGTGACTCCGCCTCCACATGATCCGCAGATACACAATGTTTTGAAGGGAAACTTATTTTTATGCCAATTCTTGGGTGGAACCTGAAGTTGTTTTTGCACATTATCCCAAAGTTGTTTTGTTACGAGTGGTTCATGAATCCCCTTATACCAATCATCTCCGTACTTAAATTCTCCATAATAGAAAGAGTTTTTAAGTGTTGAATAAATTTTGCTTAAAGCCAAAAATTTATCATTTTTTGTTTTGAAGCCAATTTCTTTAAGCCACCTATAAATTATTCTGCCACTATGACCTTTTTCACCTACTCGCTTGTACATTTCTTGAACGACCCAGGCTCGTTCTGGGTCAGGGACTACTTCGCTGATACGGTTATTGTTGATGACATTTTGATATCCAAGTGGTGCAACTCCTGGTCGAATTCCCATCTCACATTTAGCTTTAAGTCCACGTTTTACGTTTATACCTCTGTTGTCATTTTCAAGTTTTGCTTGTGAGCAAAGGATCATTAATAAGAACTTTTCATTTGGATTGTTCTTAAAGCTTTGAGAGTATGTTTTTATTTCATGCAGTTTTCCTTGATCCATTAAGTCCACAAGTGATCCTAGATCTCCAGCATTACGACTCAATCTGTCTGGAGCCCATGCTAGGATGCCATCAAACATTCCCCTATCAATATCTGTGATTAGTTGGACGAATACTGGTCTGTTCCCAGATTTTTTGGCTGAATGACTCTCTTGCCTAACTTCCACCACGTTTAGTTGTTCACGCTCTGCAAGTGATTTCATCTCCTTAATTTGAGAATCAATTGACATTGTTTGTCGCTCGTCAGACTCTGAAGACTTACGGGCATATAGGCAGTATTTTATTGACATCTTGCTTCCTTTCTGGCACAAGGTACCGCAAAGATTCTATAAGTCTAGCCGCAGTTTAAATCAAAATGCGGATAAGGCTAGTTTTTTATTTTTTAATAATTACATAAAGATTAAAACCCTATAGCCTTTAATCTTTTCCAGGCAACAGTATCATAAGGACTTCCAGTAATGCGTACCTTAACTCTATTACCGTTTATAGAATTGGGTTTACTTTTCGTTTTAGCGAACTTCATTACTTGCAAGGTTAAAAGAGTGAGGGCATCAACCAAATCATCGTGATTTTCTGCTCCAAAATTTACTATTTGGTTCACTAGATTGGTTGCTCCTTCTTTTGGGAAATGTATCTGCCCTCGTCTTATCCAATATCCCGCAGTAGCTAATCTTCCCAATTTATTAGTATCTCCAACTTGTACATCATGAGCATCAATACCCTCATGTAATAATTGTTGGGTTAAAGATTGTTGATAGCTAGTGCTTTCAATGAATAAGTGAGTATCAGGATATACTTCCTTGAAATTCATAAGAAAATCAATAGTTTCTCGAAAGTTAAACCGCTTGTTAGTTGGATTGCGATCAAGAAAAATGTGGCATTCACCTTTATGTCGATAAACGGTTCCAGATACAACAGCTGTATAGTCTGCTTTATCATTCTTACTAATTGCTAGATCAATACCTGCCGCCCTGTATTCAAGATATGGCTCCCAGCCATCGGGAAGATCGTCATACCAACAAATATCCTCATATTTAATCAATTGATCTTCCTCTGGTACAACCTTGAGTAAATACTCCTGAGCCCATACTCTCATGTCAGCCACTCTTTCTCTCAGTTGCTTGATACTTTCTAGGTCAGGAAATTTTTGTGGCCAAGCGATTTGACCCTCATCATTAATGAGAGGTATGAATAATTCTCTTCCCTTTATCCTTTTTGCCTTTATTGATTCTCTAAGAGTAGCTAATAGAGAATTGGGATGCAAGTAATTGCCAACCATAATAATTTTAGTATTAAAATCACCTAGTGGAGCAATCTCACTACTGTAGAGTTCTTGAATTCGTTTTCGACCATCCTTGGTTTTAACTGATGAAGAGTCTTCAATGTCATCACAAATAATTAAGTCTGGACGATGCTGTTTGTAGCGAAGTCCACGAATACTTTGATCAACTGATACAGCTGAAATCTTTGCTTCATATTTAGAAAACTCCAAAGACAGAGCATTCCATGTATTATTGGTTTCTTTAAATGGTCCTAAGTCACCCCGCAACAACTCATTTGATTCAAGTTCTGCCTTAATACTTGCCATGTGTGAGCGGGCTTGTTCTTGTGTTTGACACACAATCACCACATGTTTTTTTGCTTGATTACCCATGATTGTCCACAGTGGCGTAATTGTAGTAAATAGCGTTGATTTACCTGACCCTCTAAAAGTAATAATTACTCCGAATTGACACTCGGTGTCTTCTGCAAGTTGCAACATCTCAAACTGAAATTGAGCAAAATCAAAAGAAAAGTAGTGAGGGAAGTAGATTGCTGAAAAGTATAGTATGCTTTCTCCGGTTAAGTTAACTCTCATTTTGCGGTCATTGATGACCTGCTTGAAGATTTTTTCATTTAGTAATTTATTCATGGTTTCCTTTTATGATAAGTGAAGCATGTTTAAGTGCTTTTTTAATTAATTCTTGTTGGTCTAGCGAAAGGGTCTCATCTTTAACTTTGGCAGTGATCTCTAGCTTATTGCTGTAAGCTGAGTGTCGGTGATTAAGCCAATAAAATATAGCCGTGATATTTCTATCGCGAATCGCAGATAGTAACTGACTTTCCGCCATGTCGTTTACTAAGGCAATACCTTCTGTCAAAGCTTGATCTGCTTCTTTGGCAAATTTCGGATCTTCCTCTTTCCAACGATAAAAGGTTGATCTTGAGATTCCAACTTTTTCTACAGCTATTTGTACAACCGGAGTTTTTGTTAGTTGTTCCAACATTAGCTGTCTGTTTTGCTGGGTTCTGTCTTGAAGATCACTTGGCATATGACTCCTTTCTGACAGTAGCTTTCAAACCGCTAAGTTTCTCCCAACGATCAATAGTCACTTGACAATATTCAGGCTCTAGTTCGATTCCAATACACTTGCGAAGTGTTTGGTGAGAAGCTAGTAAAGTAGTGCCACTACCTAGAAATGGATCGTAGACTGTGTCTTCAACCTTTGTGCTATTTAGGATCAGTCGCCGAATAAGTGAGATTGGCTTCATGGTGGCGTGATACTTACTCATTTGAGGTTTTGGAGCATAGAGTACTGACTTGTCCTGAGCCTTGTAAAATTTGTGAGTACCAAACCACCCAAAAGCTATTAATTCATGAGCGGGCAAATAATCAAGCCTTGCCATAGTTGATTGATTTTTTACCCACACCAATAACTGCGAAAACTTAAAACCAGATCGGATCATGCCTTCTCGAAGGGCAAAGATCATCTTGTCACTATTAAAAATATGAGCTGAGTTTTTACGAGCCAAAAATGGTTTGACTGCTTCTAACCAGCTACTAGTGAATTCTATGTATTCAGCATCAGACTGTAGATGATCGTTGGCGAGTGGCTTATGGATAGTGGGATTGAGAGATGACTTGGCAATCGCTACTCCATAAGGTGGGTCACTTTGAATTGAGCAAACAGTATTGTTACCAATCACTTTCTTAACAAACTCTGTATCTGTACTACTACCACAGCCAAGAGTGTGTTCTCTAAGCTGGAAAATCATGCCTTGTTTTATTTGCATAGGACTACCTCCTTGCCAGTTAATTGTTGATAGCGATCAATAATGACATCGCAAAAGACAGGATCAATTTCGGTTAAAAATGCTCTGCGTTTCATCTGTTCGCAGGCAATCAAGGTTGAACCACTTCCGCCAAATAAATCTAGAACTATATCTCCTGGTTTTGTGCAACGCCGTAAAGGTTTTTCGTGAAGAGTAACCGGTTTCTCAGTGGGATGAAGATAATCTTGTCCAGCCTTGCGCTTGACAAGCCAAATTGAGAAAAGATCTAAAATATCATCGGGTAGACGATTGCCAGCACTCACTTCTTTATTGAGAACTTCGTTGAAGTTAGTGCTTCTGCTGTCTAAATGTGGCTGACCAATTGTGCCGTAAACACATGGTTCATATACCTTGTTAAATGCAATCTGAGGAGTCGGGTTGATATTGTTTTTCACCCATAGGCAAACTCGCTGATACTTGATACCAAGCTGTTGATATAAAGCTTGCAACAAACCAATGTAATTTTCATCACACCAGTAGAAGATATGTGCATTGGACTTGGCAACTGACAAGGCGTTTTTAATAGCTTGCTTAAGAAATTGCTCATACTCTGTTGCAGATTTACTGTCATTGGTCTTTGTACCTTTATACTTGCCTTTGGTGCTTATACCATTCGAGTAGTTAAGAGAAATATTGTATGGAGGATCACAGTACACAACATCTACCTTATTTCCACTAAGCAGACGAGCAACTATTTTAGGATTAGTGGCATCACCACAAAGGAGGTAATGTTGACCAAGCTGATAGAGATCCCCAGCTTTTGATTTGGGATCACTGTGTTTCTTTACTGATTTTTCAATGTCGAAGTTATCGTCTTCTATTTCTAGATTGTCATCCCAGATTGAACTCAGGTCATTGTCATCAAAACCCACATCAAGTAGAAGACTAACATCAAAACTCTTTAGTAGATCAAAGTCCCACTCTCCCGTGTTACGATTCAAGCGAAGATTAAGTTCTTTTTCTCGCTCAAGATCAGGAAGATTGATTTCGACAACGGGAATAGTTTTGTAGCCCAACTTCATTGCAATCTTGAGGCGTTGATGTCCCCCAATAACTACATTTTTTCTATTGGTAGCAGAGTTAATGATGATTGGATCTACCAGCCCGAATCGCTGAATACTTTTGGTGAGATCAGCTTCTGCTTTGCTTGATAACTTGCGAGGGTTATACTCACTAGCTTTGAGTTTGGAGACCGCTATTTGGGTCACTTTGAGTCTTGGCATACGTGCCTTTCTCTTGTGACCATTAAAAAACGGGCACAAGATAAACAATCATGAGTTTGATTGGTTATCTTGCACCCGCTTGCGGATGTTGCTCACTGACCAAAGTGAGCGTTATCTTAAAAACTCAACATTAATAATATTTGTAAATTTTTAAATTATGTTCTGATAATAAATAGTTTTGATTTTCCTAATATAATTATTAATATCTATGTAGCTAACTAGAACAGATTTGCTAATTTTAATTTAACATAAAAAGTATTAGTATGTCAAATTTTAATTGCAGGATCCATTAAAAAATTAGCTAAACTATAATATAAGCTAAACCTTACAAGAACCCCACCTGTTTAGCAGGGTTCTTCTTTCCTATTTTGGTATATCTACTCGAGCATAATGTCAATCGATTTTCCGAAGATGCTATCTTTTACTTGTAGCACTAACCCAGTTGCATCAGCTGGTATATCGAAGACAATTTCCCCTGTTACACTCAAGCCTGGCTGAACCTGTTGTAAGAAGAGATCGAATTGACCCTGAGCCAGACCCTTGGCTGTTTGCCCATCAATACTTCTTTCAAAAGTTCTGTCTTGGTCATCTTTTAACTTGATCATTGAGCTATCGATCATCTTGGTTTCTTTACCTACATTTTCTACATCAATTGTAATGATTTTGAAAATACCTTGAGCATCTTTACTCGTATAGGCATTACCTAAAGATTTTGCCTCTGTCATCTTAGTCACTATGAATGCTAGATCTCCACTTGTAACTAGTTCATTCATTTTGAAATTTGCAGTTGCTTCTTCCTGTTTAGATTCTGTGGTAGAACTGGGCGAGTTGGAACTATTGTCTCCCTTGCTACCTCCAATAACCATAATTACCACTATCACTATAATTACAGTTAATAATTTGTGTCTTACGAACCAGTTATTCTTTTTTTCTTGTTCTGGCATTCGCTACCTTTCTTATAATTTATATTGGCGACTGTCAGTAAGTATTTTATCGCTGTTTTGCCAACAAATCTATACCAGTAGTAAGTCGACCATCAGTACTCTTTAAAACAGAATATATATGTGTCAAAAAAGAACATTATCTACCACAAGATCGCAGAAAACATTCGTCGCACTAGAAAAGATCGCAATATTACTCAAGAAGCTTTAGCATATGAGGCAGGGCTCAACAGAGCATACATCGGTTACATCGAGAGAGGTGAGAGAAAACCAAGTGTTGAGACTTTAGAAAAGATTGCTAAAGTTCTTAAGGTTAGAATTTTTGAGTTGTTTATCTTCGATTAATTGCTTCAAACGCTTGAATTTTTGTTATTTTACTCTCGATCAAGGCTGACTGAGAGTATATAATTGTGGTACAAAAGGAAATATCTATGACGAATATTCAAAATCTCCAACAAAAACTCTGGAAAACCGCTGATCAGCTTTGGTCTAACTCAGATCTCAAACCATCCGAGTACACAATGCCTGTCTTGGGCTTAATTTTTCTTAAACATGCTTCAGTCAAATTTAATCAAGCCAAAAAGGAGCTAGAGACAAAAAACTCTTCAGTCAGACGTGATATTTCTAAAGGAGATTATCAGGCTCAAGGGGTATTATTTGTTCCAGATCAAGCTCACTATAGCTATTTAACTAAACTTAAAGAATCTGATGATGTGGCATTGGCAATTGATAATGCCATGCACTTAATTGAGCAAGAAAATGAAAATGTTCGTGGCGTGTTGCCCCAAGACTACAACAGAATTGAAAAAAGTGTACTTTTAGACTTGCTTCGTACTTTTAATTCAATTCCTGATATCGAAGGAGATGTTTTTGGAAAAATATATGAATACTTTCTTGGAAACTTTCATAAAAACAGCGGTGAAAAAGGTGGGGAGTTTTTCACACCAACATCTTTGGTGAAATTAATTGTAAATATTATCGAGCCATTCACTGGTCGTGTTTATGATCCTGCTTGTGGTTCAGGCGGTATGTTTGTACAAAGTGCCCAATTTGTTACTGAGCACAAAAAAGACCCTTCTCGTGAGCTGGCTATCTATGGTCAAGAATTATCCTCACATAATGTACGCATTGCCAAAATGAATATGGCTGTTCATGGTATCGAAGGCGAGATTGTTCAAGGTAATACTTACTATGCTGACGAGCATGATAGTCTGGGGAAATTTGATTATGTGATGGCTAACCCACCTTTTAACTCGTCAGGAATTGATAAAGAAAAATTGAAGAATGACAAGCGTTTTCCATATGGATTGCCTACCCCAGATAATGGCAACTACTTATGGATTCAACTTTTTTACTCCACTCTTAATAAAACTGGTCGAGCTGGCTTTGTCATGGCAAACAGTGCGGGCGATGCGAGAAATTCAGAAGAAGAAATTCGCAAAAAACTTATTAAAGAAGGCGTTATTGATGTAATTGTGTCAGTTGGTCCCAACTTTTTTGACACCGTCACCTTACCTTGTACATTGTGGTTTTTAGATAAAGGCAAAAAAGGTAGCAGAAGAGAAAAACAAATTCTTTTTATTGATGCTCGAGAGATATTCAACCAAGTAGATAGAGCTCACCGAGAATTTACACAGGAGCAGATTGATTTTATTGCTGATATTGTCAGACTCTATCGTGGTAAAGATGCAGAGTATAAAAATAACGAGTTATTTGTAGAACAATTTCCAGAAGTTACATATCAAGATATTAAGGGTCTGTGTAAGGTGGTTGATATTGAAGAAGTTGAAAAACACGGTTGGAGTTTAAATCCTGGAAGATATGTGGGGGTGAAGAAAAAAAAGAAAATGAGTGATGAGGATTTTTATGAAAAATTAACATCTTTATCTGAAGAGCTTTTCACTTTAAATCAAGAATCACGGGAGTTAGAGAAAAAAATACATTCAAATCTAAGAGAAATATTTAAATGATAAAGTCGAAAAAAGTACCACTTTCAGAATTCATCACTCTACAAAGAGGTTATGATTTAACAAAGAAAAACATGAATGGTGGAAAGTATCCTGTTGTAGGGTCAACATCGATAATTGGATATCATGATTCATATAAAGTTAAGCCTCCGGGAGTTATTACTGGGAGAAGCGGATCTTTGGGCACCGTACAATTTGTAAACACTAAATTTTGGCCACACAATACATCTCTCTGGGTTAAAGATTTTAAAGGAAATGATCCTAGTTTTGTTTACTATTCACTAAAAAACTTACCTTTAGCTGACTTTAACGCTGGGGCTGGTGTTCCAACATTAAATAGAAATCACTTAGACCAACTCTTGGTTACTTATTTTCCTATTGAATATCAAAAACAAGTATCTCTGATACTTAAACAATTTGATTACTTAATTGCAAAAAACAATCGTCGCATTCAAATCCTTGAAGAAATCGCTCAACGACTTTATGAAGAATGGTTTATTCATTTTAAATTTCCTGGTCATGAAAAAGTGAAAATGATTGATAGTGAGCTGGGAAGAATTCCAGAAGAATGGGGAATAAAATCTGTAGGTGAAATTACAAAACTTCACATCGGTGGAGGCTGGGGAAAAGAAAATAAGGATCAAAGTCATACTGAAAAAGTAAAAGTGATCAGGGGTACAGATCTAGATGATGCTTCATCGTGTCAGCTTGAAAATTTACCAAAAAGATATGAGAAACAATCAAAATTAACATCAAGAAAATTAGATGAATTTGATTTTGTTATCGAGGTATCTGGCGGAAGTAAAGATCAGCCAGTAGGACGAAGTATGTTGATATTGAATGAACATCTTTTAAATTCAGTTGCTCCACTTATATGTGCTAGTTTTTGTAAAAAATTAAAAATCGACAAGGATATATTTCATCCTTATATTTTTGCCTTACACCTAAATAGGATTTATGAATCTAGAGAAATAACTAAATATCAAACACAATCTACAGGAATTTCAAACTTCAAATGGAAGTTTTTTCTAGAAAAACATTTGGTTTTAATACCTCCAACTTTTATACAGGAGAAGTTTGTTAACATCATGAGTGAAATATTTCAACAAAAACTAATTCTTGGGAAAAAAAATGTTATGTTATCACAGATGAGAGATTTATTACTACCTCGCCTCACATTAGGAGAAATTGAAGTATGAAAAAGGTAAACAAAAATATTGCCACCACCGCACTATTCACTGTTGGTCAATACGCGACAGTCTTAAGTCCCGATGCTCAATGGTCTATTGGATTAACGGCTTTTTTAACACTCACGGCAGGTGCTTGGGAAATAAGCAAAATTTTATTTGACGGGATAGATATTGATAAGTTGAAAAAGCAAATTGAAGAAAGCCCGGAACAAGCTAGATTATTTTGGTCAATCATTGATTCTTCATTAAAAGAAGCTTCTAAAGAAAAACTAAATATTTACAACAAATATCTTATAAGTGCTCACTGTGAACCGATGCCTGCTATTGAATACAATTCAAAAATATTGCTAGTAATTCAGCAATTAACTTTATCTGAGATGAGGCTATTTACCAAGATTTGTGATTTTTTAGATGACCTTAAAGCAATTAATCTCATACATAATAAAGATGAACCATACTATAAAAAAGAAACTATGATTGATTCTGTATCCATTGAAAAATGGTTGAAAAACAATCCTGATTTAAAAGAAAAAATAAGACTCGATGATGTGTTTTTTTTTCAAGAAGATGTAAAAAAACATAAGGAGTTTAATCATTTAAACTTTGTAAATGAAATTGATATGTTGTCTTCATATGGTCTTTTAAGACCCATACATGGCTTGATGAACGGAACAGCATATGATTTAACGAATTTCGGCAAATATTTTCTAGATTTTCTTGACAGTGAAAAGGAACTTGATGCAATCACTTAACGAAGACACTCTGGTCGAACAACCAGCAATTAACTTACTCACTCAAATGGGCTGGAAGTGGAAAAACTGCTTCGATGAGCAACTGGGTTTATATGGCACTTTGGGTCGTGAAACCACTGGTGATGTAGTTATCAAACATAAAGTACTTTTCGCTCTTCGTAAGTTTAATCCCGATTTACCAGAAACTGCGTATTTCCAAGCCTATGATCAGCTCACTAAAGACCGCAGTATTTTGAGCTTAGTTAATGCCAACAAAGAAATTTACAAACTCTTAAAAGATGGTATCAAGGTCGCATACCGCAATGATGAGGGTCATGAGGTTACCAAATCCTTGTGGATAATTGATTTTTTAAATCCAGAAAATAATGAGTATTTGATCACTCAACAACTTTGGGTGTCTGGAGATATTTACAAGCGTCGTCCAGATTTAGTGGGGTTTGTGAATGGACTACCTCTAGTTTTTATTGAACTCAAAGCTACTCATCGTAATGTTAAATCTGCCTTTAATGACAACTTAAGAGATTACAAAGATACTATTCCTCACATTTTTTGGTACAACCAGCTTATTATCTTGAGCAATGGCAGCGAAGCCAAACTAGGCACTATTTCTTCAACTTGGGAACATTTTTTTGATTGGAAAAAAATTGAATCAGAAGATGAAACACCAAAGGCTACTTTGGAAAACATGCTCAAAGGTGTCTGCGATAAAGACAGGCTGTGTGACATAATTGAAAACTTTACAATTTTTACCGATGCTTTTGGGGCTCCAGTAAAGATCATATCTAAAAACCACCAGTATTTGGGTGTTAATAATGTAATTAAAAATACTTATGACCTAGATAAAAACCAAGGTCAACTGGGCGTATTTTGGCATACTCAAGGAAGTGGTAAATCCATTTCAATGATGCTTTTTTCCCAGAAAGTATTGCGCAAAATACCTGGAAATTGGACATTTGTTATAGTCACTGACCGAACTGAACTTGATGATCAAATTTATCAGAACTTCGCGGATGCTGGAATTGTGACCGAACCTGAACAAAATGTTAGAGCTGGTAGTATCAACCACATTCGACAATTATTAGAAGAAGATCATCGTTTTGTTTTTACAACTATACAGAAATTCCAAACTAAGAAAGGCGAATCTCACCCAGTTTTATCAAGCAGAAGTGATGTCATCGTTATGACTGATGAAGCCCATCGAACTCAATATGATGTGATGGCAATGAACATGAGGACAGCTCTACCCAATGCAGGATTTTTAGGATTTACTGGTACTCCTCTAATTGCAGGTGAAGAAAAAACAAAAGCTGTCTTTGGTGATTATGTGAGTAAATACGACTATAAACAATCAGTTGAAGACGGAGCTACCGTTCCTCTTTTTTATGAAAACAGAATCCCCCAACTTCAATTAGCTAATGATGCTTTTGATAGTGAATTAAATGAAATACTGGAACAAGCAGAGCTAGACGGAGACCAAGAAGAAAAACTAGAAAAAGAGTTTTCTCGGCAATACCACCTTATTACTAGAGAAGATCGGTTGAATACTGTGGCTGAAGATATTGTCAATCATTTCATGAGTCGAGGTTACATGGGTAAAGCCATGGTAGTTTCTATTGATAAAGCTACTGCCTTGAAGATGTATGACAAGGTCCAGATATTTTGGAAAAAAGAAATTGAAGTCTTACAGCAAAAACAAACAGAAGCTGACGAAAATGAAAAAGAAAGACTTCAAGAAGAACTTGCCTACATGTTAGACACGGATATGGCGGTGGTGGTATCACAAAGCCAAAATGAAATCTCTGACATGAGACAAAAAGAGGTTGATATTTTACCCCATCGCAAGCGCATGGTGACAGAAGATCTAGCAACGAAATTCAAAGACCCTAAAGATAGATTTAGAATCGTTTTTGTTTGCGCCATGTGGTTTACTGGTTTTGATGCGCCATCAATTTCTACTCTCTACCTAGATAAACCAATGAAGAACCATACCCTGATGCAGACCATGGCTCGAGCCAATCGGGTATTTAAGGACAAGCCATCGGGTACAGTAGTTGATTACATTGGGATCTTTAGAAGCTTACAAAAAGCTCTTGCTATTTATGGTGATCCTGGGGAAAATGAAGGAAAATCTCCAATTAAAAATATTGCTGGTTTGGTTGAAGATTTAAGAAAGCTTTTGACGAAAATTGAGGAGTTTTTAGAAGAAAATGAAATTACCATTCAAGCATTTGTTGATGCTGATCCGAATACTTTTGAAAGAAGTGATTTAATTAGTGATGCAGCCAATAAATTGTTAATTACTGATGAAATAGCAAAGAAATACAAAGAGCTATTTAACGAATTCATACGACTATATAAAGCTGTCCTACCCAACCAAGAAGCGATGGAGTTTGCTCCTCAAGCAAGTATTCTGCGTGTCATTGCCAAACGAATTCAATCACTTAAGCCTGAGGTAAGTATTGATCATGTAACCGATGAAATTGAGAGACTCTTGGACAGATCCATATCCCCAGAGGGATTCGGTATTGATGACGACTTTAAGCCAATTGATATTTCAAAAGTTGATTTCGAAGCACTCAAAGAAAACTTTACTAAACCAAACAAGCGAGTGACCGTTGAAAGATTAAAACAAGGAATCATAGAAAAATTAGAAAAAATGATCCAGCAGAATAAAACTAGAGTTTACTTACAAGAAAAGTTTGAACAACTTATTAGTGAATACAATAGCGGAGCTCTTAATCTAGAAAATTTAATTAAAGAACTAGAAGATTTGGCTCGTGACATCCAAATGGAAGATGGTCGCAGTGTCATGGAAGGATTGTCCGAAGAGGAGTTGGCTATTTTTGATCTGCTCACTCGTCCAGCTATTGAGCTTGATAAGACAGAATATAAACAAGTGAAGCAAGTTGCTCAAGTACTGATTGAAAGACTCAAAAATGAAGCTTTATCACTTGACTGGAGAAAGAAGCAACAAGAGCGAGCCAGAGTCAAAACCATAATTGAAGTTGAGCTGGATCAACTTCCCACTGTTTATGATAAAGAACTATACAGCGTTAAATGTGACAATGTTTTTTATCATGTTTATGATGCTTATCAGAATGTTGATAGGAGTGTTTATGCTAATTGAAAAAAGTACGTTAATACTTTATCGAAATAAAAAGCATTATTATTAACTAAAATCTTTATTTAGATATAATTTTTGAGATCGCATCAAACAATGATTCAAATTTAGAAAAATCTATTTGTTTCCATTGTTGTTTTACAACCTTGCTAGCAAAAACACTTTTACCATATTGAGTTTCTAAGTTGAGTTTTTTGTTTTTTTTGACCTTGTATAAAAATTCTTTCCCTTTCAAGCTAGTTTTTAAAACTTTTTCTGGAAATAAATCTTCAATTACACCGTTTGTGTCCTTGGGTACTTTGATAACAAACAAAAAATCTTTAAAATTTGCAACCTTCATGTCTAGTATCTTAATAACATTTTTTTGTTTTTTTGATACTTTGTTGAAAACCTCTTTCCCACTATCATCATTATCACAAACAATCACAACTGTTTTTTTAAATGAAAGCGGAGAGGTATAAATCTCTTCGTCATATGACTTCATCAATCTATCACTTAATTTCACTAGTCCACTTGTTCCACTAGGTATTTTAAAAAGATCATGGATAATTGTATTTCTTATATTTACAAAACTAAAAGCATATTCAAATTTTTCTGGCTTATCTGATATCTTTTTAATTAATTCAGGGTATTTATTTTTTAAACAAAGAGACTGCAATGCATATTTAAGATAAATCTTATCTGTTTTACCCTCAGTAAGGATTACGAGTTTAGATGGATTCACAAAATACTTATAGAGGATTAATTTTTTATAAAGTTTAACGATGCCTGTATCATTTTTTTGGTTGTTCTTAACATTTGTATTTTTTTTTGAACATTCCCAACCTATTTTTATCCAATAAATAAAATTGATCATACCCAGAAGTTTGTTTATAGTCGGATTATTTTTTTCATTGTCAAAATAATATGAGTCTGTTTTAAATAATACATTGCACATTGACCTTGCTTGACGATAATATTCATTTGCTACATTAACTTTTTTGTTTACCACTAAACCAGTGGCAACTTGACGCGATCTTTTAAATTGGAGAGAGACCTTTCGAAGATTAACATGAAACCCACTATTTTCAATAATGCTAACTAAATCATTTCCTAGTTTATTACTATTATTTTCATTTTGCTCAATAGCAAGATTATTAGGAAATTCTTTAAAATTCGTCGAAAAAGTAAGATCATCTGCGTATCGTGAATATGTGCATTTTGATTTTCTTGCTAGGGAAACTAGCCTTGCATCAAGTTGTGTTGCGATCAAATTAGAAATAATTGGAGAACAAGGGCTACCTTGTGGTAGCTGATTACTATAACAAGCAATCTGAGCAATAATAGTTGACACTTTTGGATTAAGTTTAAAGTATTTATTTTTAATAAAAAACCCTCTTACTCTGCCAAAATTAATACTGGTAAAAAAATCTTTTATATCAACATTAAGGACAAATTTTTTGTTTTTGTGTTTGTTTGCATTTTCAAAAATGCTTAATCCAGGAGCAAAACCAAAAGCCAGTGGCTGTGCATACTTTTCATGATCTAAATACGTTTCCTGATAACAATCAGCTAGAACAGTGGCCAGTCTATGTTGCAATAATTTTAACTTAGGCTCAGGTGCTAAAATTTTTCTTGTACCTTCGGTTTTTTTAGGTATTTCAAACTCAAAATATTTTTTGTTTTCTGGAAAATAATATAAAAGATAGGCTAGTGAAGATGGTTTGTACCCCAGTAGCTTTGCTATATCATTTAATGACTTGCATCTTTGTAATTTTTCTATCATTTTTATAAAAAAATGCCCATAGGCACTCTTAGGCAAAGCATAATCATGACCAACATGACATAGTTATATAAAGAAACAAACAAAGGTGCAAAAGGGCAAAAGCGCATTGCAACTTTGATTTCTTTTGTTGCGATACACAACAAAATATTCTGCCTATGGGCAGAAACAATTATATCACTAACCTATAACTTAAGACTTTTTTATTAGGAGCATATACTATTGCTAACTATCATCTAAAAAGGAATATGCCATTTCAATACCTTCACCCCAAACAACACTACGAGGATCGTTATGATTTAGGTACTATCAAAGAATGTCTAAAACAGCTTGAGATGATTGACGGTGTTGGAGAGAAGCTGAGAGACGAAACAAAATTTGAGAAATATCCTGAGTCTGAACATGAACGCAACATGGGAATTTTTAGAGGCAGATTCCTTTTTGTAACTAAGGGTTTAAGATATAAAAACAGAGCTTCAACTATCGAGGAATGGATGGAGGCTGATCGAATCAAACAAGATAAGCAAGATAACACTCCTGCCCCAAAAGCGAGTTGTCCTAAGTGTGACACCGTCATGATTAGCGATGGCTTACATCACTTAATTGATTGGGATGATGATAAACCGATGAGAGTTCTTTTCACTTTCAAATGTCCAAAATGCAAGAAGCGTCAGGGTGTCTACGATGATGATGAAATTTATGTTTTAAAATTAAACATTTGCCCTAAGTGCGGTGGAGAGATGGATATCGAGAATAATACAAAAGAAAAGATCATCACTACACTCTATGCATGTAAGAGCTGTGGTTACTCAAAAAAAGAAACTTTTGATCTGAAGAAAAGTGATCAAGAACATATAAAGTGGCAGAAAGAACAAGCAGAAACAGAACAAAATGAAAAAGAGCTTCTTGAAAAATACCAGTCTGAATTCTGTCTCTCTGAAAAAGAAGGCAAAGAATATGTTGAAACGCTTGAAGCTTTGGAAGTAGCTCAGGAAATAAGAGCAGAAGTCTTAGCCGAAATGGATACTCCAGCCCATGAAAAACTTTTGGCTATTAATAAAATTGCAATAACTGATCTGGAAACCTTGGTAAACAAGGCACTAATTGATAGTGGGTTTACTCGCCTATCTTTTGGTAAACCTGATATGGATCGCTATGTAGTTGTTTCATTTACTGTTCAGGACACCAAACCAAAACGAAGAGATCGAGAAACCATTGCTGATTTATATGAATTACTTAAAGTTACTCTCGAAGATACCAATTGGCGAGCACCAAAAGATGATATTGAATATCGACTTGGTTTTCTTAGTGGCAAACTCAAAGGATATGAGTCTGAAGATGATTTGCTAAAGCTCTTTGGTAAAAAAGAATCAAAGAAGCCTAAGTCAAAACTTGACTCAGAGTTCAGAGCTAAGTATGAGCATCATAATTTAGTTCAACTTGCCAGACTGGAGGCTGAATATGAGGTAACCAGAAATATCCGAATGCGAAGACTTAAAAATGAGCCTGATGGCTTTTATTTGAATGATGGCGGCAGAGGATATAATTGTGGCATTTGCGGTGATTCTCATGATGGTGAAGATATTTGGTGGCGACCAGATGGCTTAAGGTGTAGAAATTGCTGGAGAAATACTCAAGAAGGTGTGATTCCGATGCTAGATCTTGATAAAGAGTGGTGGGAAGAAGAGTTTCTTACAAAATTTGACATAACTTACCATTATGGGGTTAAGGCTTTTTCAATTAGGAAACTGAGACGAGAAGGTGTGCTGATAGGTAGAGATTTGAAAGATGAAAAAGGATATATCTATGAAACAGTGTTTTTGGTGAGGGAGAATAAAAAATTCCTTGAGGATTACCCAAGAAAGAAAGATTAGATTGATGCAGATATAACTTGCCTCTTTACTTTTTACGCTTTATGCGTAAAATAGTGCGTATGAAAAATTATCTGACTTCTAAGCAGAAACAAGTTTTAGCCACTATAATCGATTTAACTCAGAAACTTGGTCATGAACCTACTCTTGATCAGGTTAGATTTGCATTAAACTACACAAGCACAAGTTCAGTACAGCGTCATACAGACTCTCTTAAAAACCTCGGCTACCTAAATAAAAATAGAGAGTTATCTCTTCCCGAAAACGATCAAACAGTTCAAATTCCCTTAGTAGGAAATGTAGCTTGTGGTATGCCGCTACTAGCAATCGAAAACATTGAAGCTTATATCCCCTACGATTCAAGTAGCTTGCGAGGTAATAGTGACAATTATTTTTTTCTGAGAGCTGTCGGTGACAGTATGAATGCAACTGATGTTAACGGTAAAACCATTGATGATGGTGATTATGTTTTAGTTAAGAAGCAGGACTCCCCTGATTTTGGGAAAAGAATAGTCGCTTTAATTGGTGAGAACGCAACTATTAAAAGGCTGAAACGCGGTGATGGTCATATCATTCTTGAGCCAGAGTCCAATAATCCAGCAAATAAACCAATTTACGTATTTGAAGAAATCTCAGTTCAGGGTGTGGCTGAGGATGTAATTAAGAAAGGTGTCAATGATTGAACTAATAGGGAATATTTCGGATATTGCTAGCTTTATAATCATACTTGCAACAGTTGTAGCTTGGTTTAAAGGCATATTGCCTGCTGTTATTAGATTAGGTCTTGGTTTGGCTAAAAGAAAAATTGTCGTTTTTGCAAAATCTGACAATGCCACAAGCTTAATAAATTTGTTAATAGACTCTAAGCTAATTTCAAAGAATAATATCTCTCAAATAACTAAAAAGGATGATTTTGGAAAAGCCAGTGAGGCTACCCTTTTCTTGGTTTATTGGCCAGACTGGAAAAACGACTTAATTAATATTAAAAATCTCAAGCGTGATAGCGATGCTCTTGTAATTTATGCTCCCAAATCAGAAGGTAATATCCCTGATGATTTGATGGCAGAGCTTGACTCGGAAAGAAATGTTACCGTCGTGAATTTCCGCGGGCGGTTACTTAACGATATCGTGACTGCCATGATAACAACTGGATATACAAAAGGATAAAAGTAAGAAGTTATGATAAAAGCTGAAATAAATGAACTGCTTAGACAATATGTCAGAGACAACTTATCTCCAGATGAAAAAGACAGAGCCTTTGTTTCAAATATTTATGAATCTTTTACTGAGCTCCTAAATAACAACTGCATACAGATTGGTTCTTACCCTAGATTCACTTCAGTAAGACCTCTTCATGATTTGGACATCCTTTACATATTGGGTGAGTGGAATCAATATGAACACAATCCTCAATCAGCACTCTCAGAACTGTTTAAATCAGTAAAAGCTGATTACGAAAATCCCACAGATTACGCAGTAGAGGTATCTCTACAAACTCATTCTGTTACGGTTGCATATTTTGAAGGGAAAGAAGAAATATTTTCGGTTGACATTGTTCCAGCATATATCTTTTTCAAAAACGAATTCCAGTTGGATACATACAAGGTGCCTGAAATTCTGAGGAAAAAGCATGGTCAGAAAAGAAATGAATACTATCAGCAACTTGCAACTCAAGGACGTCAAATGGAGTGGATAAATTCAGATCCAAGAGGTTACATACAGGTTGCAACTGAGATAAATAAATCTAGCAATGATTTTAGAAAATCAGTAAAATTTGTTAAAGCTTGGGCTAATTCTTACAAGGCAAAATATGATGATTTTAAGATGAAATCATTTCATATTGAACAACTCATTACGATTCAATACACTCATCAGCCCAATCTTGAAATTTTTGATGCTGTCTTTCAATTTTTTCTACAACTGCCTGAGGCATTTTCTAAAGCTCAAGTTACCGATAGAGCTGATAACACAAGATACATTGACGATTATGTTAACGATATAACTCAAACGCAGAAGAACCTTATATTAGAAGCAAGAAACCGATTTTTATCCAAACTGGAGAGTGTCTATTTTGATATCGAAGTTGAAGATTTACTAGAACCAATACTTTATACAAGATTGCCATCAGAAGATTTTCTTTATGATAGACAAATACCAACTTTAACAGAATCAACTATGACTATAGAAGGATGGATTCAAAAAGACGGAAATGATTTTCGTAGACTTACCCAACAAGGTTTTATAGATAACGGGCTAAAGATAAAATTTAAGCTTCATATGGGTGTGGATTGTGATGAATATTGGTGGAAAGTTAAAAATGATAATAACTGTGAACAGCCTAGAGGAGATATAACAGTTGGTAGTACAAAAAATGTTCCTGAAGATACAAAGTATCCCGGAAATCATTATGTTGAGTGCTATGCCATTCGTGATGGAATTTGTATAGCTAAAGCTCGACAAAATGTTGTTATAAAAGAAAAAAGAAGTTTATATCCATCTCACTAATCTTATGAATAACCACAATCTAACCGATAAAGATAAGGTCTTGGTTTCAGAATCAATGGAGATAGCTGCCGATGCTGTCGTAGATGCAATTGCAGAATCAATTCCCTTAATCAATATTCCATATAAGCTTAGCAAGGCTCTTTATGGTGCTGGAATGAAGTTAAGACAACAAAGAGTTCTTGAGTGGGTTGAAATGGTACGTGATAACTCTAGATATTTTACAGAACAGATATTAGCTGATGAGTCATTTCAAGATGGTTTTGTAGTTGCTTTAGAAAAATATTTGACTGAAAGAAATGAGGAAAAACGATCTATCTTTCGTAATATATTTTTAGGGTTCACTGAAGCTACTGATAAAGCAATTTTCCCTTTAGAGAAATTTACACATACACTTTCTCAGCTCACTCAAACTGATATTTTGACATTAAAAGATGTGAATATTGAAAAAACAGAAGATCGGAATTACCAGATTTATGGAAACAACCCAAATCGAAAAGAAAATATTCACAATCTTGTTAACCTCGGTTTACTTTTTGATGCCACTGGTACCAGGTATGGTTACAATTCTGCAAACTCACCATTTGTAAGAATTTCAGCATTTGGTTTAGATTTTATAAAATATATCAAAATGGATCATAAATAAAAACAAGACACTCCCTTTTTATAGTGTCCGATTTGTCCCATTTCTTGTACAATTACCTCTGAAAGGTG
>CAYTIA010000016.1:0-19847 GCA_964437755.1 uncultured Pseudomonadales bacterium
ACTCTATTAGCTCTAATGAGGTTTCGCCATTAGACAAGATCCAGTCAGCTATTAGTAACTCTATTTGTTGATTGTCAATCAATTCAAATGCTTGATCTAAATTATGAGCAATAAATACTAGATATGATTTCTTTTCTATTAGTGATTGTTTAAGAGACTCTGCTAGTAACTTATCATCTTCAAGAATTAGGACGCTTCTTTGTTTCATTTTTTGTTTTAAGTACTTTTTTATTCGCTAATTTGCGTAATCGTATTCACAAACTTGATCAGTATTAAGCATAACAACCAATTCTTAAAAAAAACTTACATTTGCTTTATAATCAGTACTTCAGACAATAAACATCCCGGGTAGTGAAATGGCATCACTACAGGTTCTGACCCTGTCATTCTAGGTTCGAATCCTAGCCCGGGATCATTCCATTGCTATCTAATTAAGTTTGCCAACCAAACGGTTGGCATATTGTTTTTTAAAAAGATATCTTATGAAATTATCCAAACAACATTACATCATTTTTTTAATATTATTGACTGAAGTATTGGGTTTTTCCCTAATTCTTCCTTTTCTCCCCTTTATGGCTCAAGAATTTGGGGCCTCTGCTTTTTCAATAGGCTTACTTCTAACTTCTTTTTCACTCTTCCAATTTATTAGTGCTCCTATTGCTGGAACACTCAGTGATCGATTTGGCAGAAAACCACTCTTAATCATCTCTCAAATCTCCACCCTCATAAGTTTTATTATTCTTGGTTTCGCTAACTCACTTTGGCTACTGTTTTTATCAAGAATAATCGATGGCTTGTTGGGAAGCAACGCAACCATCGCCAAAGCCTATTTATCTGATATCACATCTCAAAAAGATAAAAGCAAAGTTTTTGCCATTAGTGGTGCTGCTTTCGCAATTGGAATCATGATTGGACCTTTGCTTGGCGGCACTTTAGCTCAGACCAGTTATAAAATCCCTTCATTAATTGCGGCCAGTGTAACATTTTTTTCAATAATTTTTACATTATTTGCCTTGCCAGAAACAGTTAAAAAGAATGATAAATCAGTTATAAAAATAAATCTCCTTGATGTTGAAAGAGTAAAATACTTCTTAACAAATAAAAATGTAAATCAACAGCTATTTGAATACTTTTTTTATGTAACTGCCATGGCACTTTTTACTGGTAGTTATTCACTGTTTGCAAAAATTAAATATGATGCTACTACTCAACAAATTGGCTTAGTGATGACCGCAATTGGTGCAACAAATTTTTTATTCAGAGGCGTACTCATTCCAAATCTAATTGATCGTTTTAAAGAGAGAAGTCTCGAGAGATTTGGTTTGCTCTTAATGATAGTAAGTTTAATTTTAATGTCGACTACTACTTCATATAATTATTTAGTTCCATTAACGGTGTTATTCGCTGTTGGCACAGGATTAAACTATCCATTGATGATGGGAGATATTGCTAGAAGTGTCAGCAGTAATGAACAAGGTGCAGTTTTGGGGGTAGCCAACTCACTTGATAGTTTCGCTAATATTATTGGACCATTAGCAGGCGGAGTTTTATTGTCGACTCCAAATCCAAATAGTATTCTTGTTTTAACTGCATTAGTAGTCTTGTTGTGTTTGTGGATGGTGATGAGAGAGAGAAAAGAATATTGAGTCTTTATAAAAAATAAACTCCTGCTTTTTGATTTAATAGTTGCGCAGGAAATGCTGAACTCGGAATAAGATTTTTAACCCCTGCTCCTAATAGTCCTGGCAAGAATCCTGAATTTAAACTATACTCCACCACAGTTGGCTGAGATATTTTGATGTCATCCGAAACATACTTGATTGCTTCATGAACCGTTCCCAACTCATCAATTAAACCGTTTTCTTTAGCTTGCCTTGCAGAATATATTCTGCCGTCAGCCAATTCAAGTATTTCATCCCTATCTAGGTCTCTATTTTCCTCAATTCTAGTAATAAATAGCTGATACGAATCATCAATAATTGAATTGAAAATTTCTATCTCTTGCTGTGTAGATGATCTTGTATATGAACCAAAGTCTTTTAATAAACCCGACTGATGAGTGTCAAGTTTTACACCTGTTTTTTCCATTAACTCAGATATATCTAAATCATAAGCAATCACACCAATTGATCCGGTAATAGTAGGTATAGATGCAAAAATTTTTTTTGCAGGCAGTGCAATATAATATCCTCCTGATGCAGCAGTTTCTTCAAAATATGCGTAAACAGGCTTAATCTCAGCCAACATCTTGATTTGCTGATAAATCTCCTCTGAAGCAGCTACGGAGCCTCCAGGACTGTTAATTACAAAGATGACAGCTTTTATTTTTTCTAGTTCAGATAATTTACTCGTCAAACCTCTAATATTTGAGGGAGTAATTGAATAAGGATTAAACTCCCATATGTTTTCTGATGAAGATGAAGTTATTTCGCCAGATAATCTAATAAGAGCGATTTCTTGTTCAGAACCAGAATTAATAACTTTTTTTGATAAGCCTAGTTGAGCTGAATCATCTATTTTGCCCGAAAATGAAACGGCGCTAAAAATAATAACGATGAGAATTATCAATATCCAAGAACCAATAAACAAAGCTAAGCTCCTCCAGGTCTGAAATATCCAATTAGCAATTATTTTTAAACCCTTGAAAATAGTGTTGAACATATTTTTCTTATTTTAATTAGATATTAATAAAGATTCAAATAAATTCATTTAATTACTAGATATTTAATGATATGCTCCTAACTCTCTTTCCTATTAAAACATATCTTTGTCTACTAAATTCATCTTTAAGAATATGATATTCCCAAGATGAACTCATTAAACCCAGATTCTCTCTAGATATCTCCGATCTAGTGTCAACTTCTAATACAATAACACCATCATCGACTAAAATGTTTTTTGCTTGGTTTAGAAACTTTCTTATCAACTCCAGTCCGTCTTCTCCGCCATCTAGAGCAAGATCAGGCTCATAATATTTTACTGATGTATCAAGAACCGTTAATAACTGAGATGGAATATAGGGTAAATTAGCAGTTATGACTTGATATTTTTGCTGAGTCAGTTCTTTTAACAAATCTGATTGGATTACTCTAAATATATTTAAATCATTTTTACTTATCAATTTCTTTACGTTGGCACTAGTTATTCTCACACAAGCAGGAGAGATATCGGCTAAATCAACTTTCTTTGCTGAGTATCCATTTATTTTAAGTTTAAGAAATAATGAGATTCCAATACAACCAGTTCCGCATCCAACATCCAATATTGACAGGTTGTCAATTAATTGCCTTTCCAATATACACTGATATGCAACATTAACTAATCCCTCTGATTCAATTCTGGGAATTAGGGCACCTTCGTTAACGATAAACTCAGAGCCCATAAACTCACAAAAACCAGTTATATACTCAACTGGCTTATCTTCATATTTGCTCAAATCCTCTAAAGAGATATTATACTTAAGCAGTTGATTTTTTTCGTAAGCTGTCCAACATCTTTTTGGTTTCATCTGTTATATTATTACAATTATTAAATAAAAATTAGTTCAAATATTTATGACATCAAAATCAAATTCTATTGACAATGCTCTAGATTTTCTCAACAGTAACTTTATTCTTATTGCACTGATTATATCCGTTTTCATTTCTGGTTTTTTAGCAGGTTCTTATTGGAAAACAAATCAACTATCAAAAGATCTCTCAGAAAAATCAGTTGCAGTTGAACAACCCACAGCTGCGCCTGTAATAGAGAAAGATCTAGGTAAAACACCAGCCGTTTCTAATGAAGATCATATTCAAGGAGCAAATAATCCAAAGGTCACTCTAATAGAATACTCAGATTTTAGTTGTGGATACTGTGCCAGAGTTCATCCTACGCTTAAAAGGTTAGTAGAAGAATACCCTGATGAAGTAGCCTGGGTGTATAGACATTTTTTACTAAGTCCAACTGGACCAGCAAGAGTTGTTGCCGAAACAAGTGAGTGTGTGGCTGCTTATGAAGGTAACGATGCTTTCTGGAAATTCATCAATGGATATTTTGAAAATATTTCAACCGAAAGTACTATGATGAATCAAGATAGTTTATTAAGTTTTGTTGAGACTCTTGGCTATAACAAATCTGAAATTGAGAAATGTCTCAATAATAAGGAGTTTTCTCAAAATATTGATGATGACATCGCTGGAGGAAAAGCTATTGGTATTGGTGGCACTCCCAACATCATTATTCAATCCCAAAATGGTGAAGTTGAGCTCGTTCCAGGCGCAGCTCCTTACGAGGACTTTGTTGAAAAGATTGAAAAGTATCTTTAATAGATTCTAAAAATCATAACTGAACTGAGGGACGAAAGTCCCTCAGTTTTAATTGAACTGATTTTTTTCCATTCCAAGTATTAATTTCGAGTGAGCAAACAATATCAATAAAAGCTACATTTAAAAGTTCCTTTACTCTGTTAGCCATTCTCCATCCCAATGCTTCAATATTTCCGAAAGAGCTTGAGTCTAACTCGAGCAATAACTTTAGATGCTGACGATCGCTTCCGATGAGTCTTTTATCAATTAATTTAATATTTGGAATTATAAATAATGGCTCTTTGTTTCCCAAGCCATAGGGTTCAAAAAGGTTAAGTCTATTCACCGTTTCAATTGAAACCAATGAATGATCAAGTACAGCATCTATTTTTAGTGATGGTTCAAGTAATTCGGGATTAATAAATTTCTTTGCCTCTGATTGAAGAAGTGATTTAATGCTTTCCAAATTTTCTGGCTTCGAGCTAAATCCGGCAGCTAACTCATGTCCACCTACACTTAGTAGCAGTTTATCAGCTTTTTTAATAAGATTAGTTATATTGACTCCAGAAACACTTCTTGCCGAAGCTTTTGCGGTTGTTTTATTTACTGCAACAACAATACTTGGCTTAAAATACTTTTCTGTTAAACGACCTGATAAAAGTCCAATTATTCCTTCATGAAACGATTTGGAACTAACAAAGATCAGCGATTCATCATCCTTAACATTAATTTTGGACTCTGCTTTTTCAAGTTGAGCTGTGGTTAAATCCTGCCTTTCTTGATTGAGATCATTTAGTTTTTTAGCAATTCTTCTTGCTGACTCAATTTCCTGAGTGCAGAGCAGCCTAACAGCCATCAATCCTTGAGAAATTCTTCCAGCAGCATTTATTCTTGGAGCTAAACTAAAACCTATGGTACCTACGCTGAGTTCATTTGGCTCTATTGACGAAACCTCAAGTAAAGCTTGTACTCCTGCTCTTTGTTTTTTCTTAATTAATTCAAGACCAAATTTAACAATACTTCGATTTTCATCAACCAATCTCATTTGATCAGAAATTGTAGAGATCATCACTAAATCGAGTAATTCTTTTGAGAAAACTGGAGATAATTCCCGAGCCAACATCCAAACTACTGCAGCTCCACTTACTTTTGTAGAATGAACCATCACCAAGGCCGGAAGCTTGTTTTTTAACGGCTGGTGATGATCTGTCACAATCACATCCACAGACTGTTTTTTAACCCACTTAAGTGGCTCATGAGCTACAATTCCGTTATCAACAGTGATAATTAAATCGGGTTTATTTTTTGCAAAAAGACGCTCTAGTGTAAGTTGAGAAATGCCATAACCATCTTTAAGTCTATCGGGAATAAAAGGCTGGGCAACCAACCCCATCTCTTTTAACGTTAACCAGATCACACTCGTTGCTGTAATACCATCAGCATCATAATCACCAAAAATTAATACCTTCTCTTGATTTTTTATCGCTAGCTCGATTCTTCTTTTTGCTTTTTTAAGTTCAACCAAATCGATTCCTAGATCAACTGGAGTAATATCAAAAGGAGAAGAGGGAGAGAGAAAATTATTTTTATCAGTTATACCTCTTTCTTTCAGAACACTCTGAATTAGTACATCTAAATTAGATATAGTGACATCGTTGGATAGATTCCATTTCATGTTTGTTTAGTGTAAATAGTAATAAATAGAATGTGAAGAGTGAGTTTTAAACTAGTGATAATCAAAATGAGACTGATATAATTATGATCATGCAGATAGAACTATCAATTCCTTATGAGGTCGCTTATGTTTTGTGGAAAATGAATAAGGCTGGACACGAAGCTTACTTAGTAGGAGGTGCCGTCAGAGATCTACTAATTAACTCGCTTACATCTCTACAATCTAAAGAACCTAAAAAAACATCGTATTCCAAATTTTACGAGGTAATTGATTATGATTTTACTACCAATGCCACCCCGCAATTAATTCAACATGTGTTCCCAGATAGCTATTACACAAATGAGTTTGGAATGGTTGGAGTTTCTTACCAAAATCTAAATGCTTCAATCGTAGCTGATGGCTATGTTTTACCAATAAAAAACATTTTTACTAGAACAAAAAAACAACTAAATACAAATAAGAAGAAAATTATTGATTTAGCTGAGGCAAATAAAATTCACTCTTCATTAAAAAGCCAAGCAAGCTCTGCTCACGATATTCTAATTAAAAAATCAACTGAGCCGCCTCCATTTGAAATTACTACTTATCGTTCTGAAGGAGCATACTCAGATTACAGACGTCCAGATGAAGTAATCTGGGGAAAATCAATTAATCAAGATTTGGAAAGAAGAGATTTTACAATTAACGCCATGGCTCTTAGCATAAATCCAGATATATTAAACTCTTTTTTTTCTAATCAGAAGGAAATAAGTTCACTCCTTTCCCTAAAAACTGAAGATTTCTCGATTGTTGATCAGCATTTAGGTTTAAAAGATTTAGCAAAGAAAATAATTACTACCGTTAGAAACCCCGATGAACGATTCCAAGAAGACGCTCTAAGAATGTTGAGAGCAATCAGATTATCCTGTCAGCTAAGCTTCGAGATTGAATCTTTCACTCTAGCTTCTATAAAAAATCACGCAGCTTTACTTAAAAAAATCAGTTGGGAAAGAATTCAAGCTGAGTTTTTAAAAATCCTTATTACCAATCAACCAGCTAGAGGAATACAACTTTTACATCAAACAGGATTACTAAGTATTATTTTGCCAGAACTAACCGCATGCAAAGGAGTTGAACAAGGTGGCCATCATAACACTGATGTCTGGACTCATTCACTTGATGCACTTGATAGTTGTCCTTCTCAAGATCCGATTGTAAGGCTGGCAGCACTTCTACACGATATTGGCAAACCCAAAACATACCAACTTAGAAATGGAGAGATTACCTTCTATAATCATGAAATTGTAAGTTCTCGCATGGCTGATCAGGTAGCAAAACGCCTAAAACTATCGAACGAACAAAGAAAGCAACTTTTTAAACTAGTGAGATATCATATGTTTCATTACCAGCCTCACGATACCGATGCAGCTATCCGAAGAATGATCAAAAGGGTGGGGCTTGAATATATTGATGATATTCTTGATTTGAGAGAGGGAGATAGACTGGGCAGTGGAGCCAAAAAAACAAGTTGGAGGCTAGAAGAGTTAAAGGAAAGAATTATTGAACAACTCAATCAACCTATGGATGCTGGTGATTTGGAGATAGATGGAAACGATCTTATCTCAGAGTTTAAACTTAGACCAGGGAGATTAATTGGCGAAACTCTAACATACTTACTTGAAAAAGTACTAGATCAGCCAGAGTTAAATACAAGAGAAGATCTACTTAAGGAAGCCAAGATATTTATCAATTCGCAAAATCAGCAACACTTGTAAACAACTCTGCATCATTTCCCAGTTCTTTAGCTGCTTCTCCAGCTGCGTGCAATTTTGCTTCTCCATCTTCAAAAATATAAGATATGTTTTTATAAGGTTTCATTGCTTCTAGCCAGGCTTCTTTAGTGTGTTTACTTCCAAAAAATTGCATTGATAGAATATCGATTTCCTTAAAAATTATCTTAATTTCTTCAGTTTCAAGCCCATAATTTTGAAGTAGAATTTGAAGTCTTTCTCGAGAATTCTGAATATCTGAAGTAGACATAATCACTATTTTATAACCCAAATTATAAAAAGAGAGAAATGTTTCAATGGCTTGAGGCATCGCTTCGATAGAGTTAACATCTGAATTTTTTAATCTAAACAGAGTCATATGCATATCAAAAATTACTGTCTGCTTCATATAAATATTCTTAACTTCTCCTAGAAAAATGTTTTGTTAAAGCAAACATTATGAAAAAATAGATAAAAATATTGATCATCCCAAACTGCTGCAGTGCCTTTACAAATTCTAAAGATGAGTAACTATTTATTGAATCTAACTGAGTTATAAAATACGATGCCAAAACAGCCAAAAATAAAGTTGCAATCGGTCTTCGAATCAACCTTCTTCTTAAGAAAAATACTTTTCTTATTGCATCATAAAATAATGACCCACGATCTTTTAAATATGACAGTTCTTTAAGATAGATAAGTGTTGGTAAAAACAACCACAGATAAATAACAATAGCCGCAATTAGCATTGGAAAAGAAACAATAGTGCCTGTTAAGCGAATCAGGCTAAAATTTAAAAAGAATATTCCTAGAATCAGAAGAAGTGCTGCAGTCCCAATCTTTTTATAACGAATGATTAATAAGATTGAAGATAAGACTAAGAAACAAATAACTATCAATAAATGAAACTGCCAATAATAAAGTTGGTATCTATTAAATAAACTCACCCTAGGTCTTTCACTATAGATACTTAAATCAAGATTAGATTCCTCTTGTGGAAGAAGAGGTATGATTGATGACTCTTCTCCTAATAAAATCGCTGCATTCATTTCGGCCTGATATAAGAATCTACCTCCTGAAACTACTATCTTTCCGTTTAAAATTGGCTCAGAAATTGGAGACATTAAAACAATACTGTCATCAAACATTGCCATTAAAATTTTTGATTTGCTGTCTTTTGTATTTTTTAATAAGACTTGTCTTGCTTGAGCATCGAAAACAATTGCTATAACTGGCTGATTAGATTGAAAATCAATTTGTGCTTTTGCTGAAACAACATTTTTTTCTGACACCCCCTCAACTAGAGAAAAATTTGTCAACCAATCATCAGATAAAATTAAATCTTCTTCTACAACATCATTTTTTTGAATATAAAAATTAAGCCTACCTGGCTTGGTTAATAGTTGATCAATATCATCTTTTGTTGAATTAATGGATGCTTCAACAACTAAGAAATTTTTATCGTCTTTGTTTTCCAAAAAAAGATTTGGCTGATAATGATAATAATTTCTAACTCTGGACTGAACCATATTTTTAAAAGCTGAAAGGTCATGTTCAGATTCATCCTTGCTCATTTTTGGGAACTCATATACAAATAAACTTCCTGGGACATAATCAAGACTAAAAATAAACTCAGGTTTTAAATCAATTTTTCTCCCCCAGAAATAAACTGTTCCATCGTAAGGCAATATTTGTATAAAAACATTAAATAAAATAAATACCAGAAGAAAATATAAATAAATAGAGTTATTAAATATAAATTTTTTCATATCTCACTTGGGCAAACTGTTGAAAATAGTAATTAAGAAAACACTAGGCGATACCGGGAATTTGTCTATTAGTAAAATCAATCTCATTACCTATAACCATCACTCGAGAACCATAAAGAATATCAAGCACAAAGGGATCCCTTCTTGTTTTTCTAAATTCAAATTCTTCTAGAGAAAATACAGCATAGTTAATCTCTCTACCAATCTGTTCCTCTTGTGTTTTTATTAGCTCCTTTAGTTCAGATAAAACGAGATCTCCCACAAAGATCATGTCAACCTCATCTTTTGCCGGAGTTATTCCAGACGTGTACTTACCTGAAAACATTACATATTCAAGCTTACCCAGTTTTCGACGGTATCGTCTAATCTTTTTTCCTAGACCAGTTGATTTAACAACCATCTGCAAAATTTCTTGATAGTACGGGTACCTTTTATTTAAGTTGTAATACAAACGATTCCCTCTTTCCTCACTTTTTAGCAAACCAGTTCCTAGAAGTCTATCAAGCTCTCTTCGCACAGCATTTACTTGTTCTTTAGTTCTACGAGAGATATCTCTAACATAAAACATTTCATCAGAGTTCAAAAAGAAAAGTTCTAACATTTTAACTCTGGTTTTTGAGATAATGATATCTTGAAGATCACTCATATTCACTTATTTTAGTAGAATATTTCTGACAACCAACCCCTCTGAATACAGTCAGAATATTAAATTGTACTCAAATTTTACTCAGATTATACAAAAACCACAAGATGAAGTTTACTTAGAAAAGTGTTAGTAAACCACTTCGTTACCCAAGCCAAGAACACTAATCCAGATAGGACCCCTAGCTAGTTCTATAGGTTTACCAGCATTATTAGTAAAACTAATTTGACTCAGTCTAGTGGGTTTTGACCAATTAGCCTCGAAGACATCGCCGTGCTTAAAGATTAGAGCCTTACCTTTTCCAATAGTTGTATATAGCATGTGTTTTAACTCATTAACTGGACCTTTTTCGACAGTCTTGAGAACAATAACATTTGCTACATCAATTCTCGTGTCATCGTTATGATCGATGTGTTCCTCCCCGCCCATAGTTCTTAAAAATCTGTCTGTTTGAGTTTCGTATTCCCATGCAACAGAGAACTGTCCATAACCACTCCAAAAATCATATGAGATTTTTTTAACATTCCCAGTTGGAGATGGCTCATCTTCAAATACCCAAGATGTGTAATCTTCAAGCCACTCATTTCCTTCAGGGTCAGTAAAGGTCCAACCTCTTTTTTCAGCAACATCCCAAAGCTTTTCAGTACTACTTTCCATAGTGTGCTCAGTAGCTACCTTTTTACCAGGTATTCTATTGTTATTTCTGACAAAGGTTGGATATCCAATTGAAAATTGGTCTAAATCTGTCTGTAAAGACCAACCATACTGCCTAATTTGACCTAATGCATCGGTCGGTCCAGCTAAATTTGCTCCTCCAACATGAACATACATTGGTAGATTAAAACCTGATGCCCAGTCAACAAAATACGTTCGAGCACTTCTAACTGGAGCAATAGTGACGTCATCTCTTTGAGCATCACAATAAAATATTGAGCCAAATCTAGTCACACCACCTTCTGCAACTGCCTCAAAAACAACATCTGCTCTTCCTAATCCAGATTGAGGACGAGCATCTGGGGAGTTTTCTACCATCACAAAAAGTGGTCTTCGTTTTTCCCATGCTTCTCGCTCAGCCAAAGTAAACATACCACCATTTAATGGACATTCTTGATCCTTTGGAGCACTGGGGTCAATATCAAGTAAACTTCCCAAAGCAGTTTTTTCATCGTTAGCTACTTGTAAAGGTTGCTGAGCTGAGCTCGAATCTAAAAAAGCCGATGATAATGCATATGTTGCTCCAGCTGATAGCAAATAAACAACTAATGCAATAAATAAATGTTGTTTTTTCATTTTTGTCATAGGCAGTTTTATTTTAATAAAAAATTTGTAACTAATAAATTTGTTATAAGTAAGTTTTGTTCGTATTAATTTTAAAGATGTATTAAATCAAAAAAAATACTATTTGAACAGAGGAGACAACAACCCCCTAGCCATTAAATATTTTAAGAACATCCTTAATAGTAATGGTTACTATCAAGAGAATCAACAGGGCAAAACCAACATAGTTTGCATAACCCTCAACTTTTTCAACTGTTTTTTTACCAATTATTTTCTCCAACATAATAAAAATTGCCCTACCTCCATCTAAAGCTGGAATTGGCAAAAGATTCATTATTGCTAAATTTAATGAAAGCATTCCAGCAAAACCAAGATTTGCAAGAAAACTATCACTAATAACATTCCCTTTTTGAGTTTCATGGATAATGCCCACAGGACCAGCTACATCTTGAGGTAAAACACCCTTAGTAAAAAGTCCTACAAACATATCCACCAATGCTTGTAAAATCATCCAACCCAAACCAACAGCCTGTTGAATCCCAAACCATGTTCCTCTAAAAGGCATTTCATACCAAGGATAATATTGAAAAGTTGCGTCTAGGAATCCAACGCCAATTGATCCCTCTCCCTCTGGAGTTTCCTCTTGAGTTCGAGCATAAACTTGATAACTATCCCTTAGATCTCGACAAACGTTGCCTTCACAAGTACCTGAAACGACAATTTCCAGATTCTTTCCCTTGTTGTCAGCGACTGCTTTTTGCACATCCTCAAAATTTTCAATAGAGTAAAAATTTGTATCAGTTTTTATTTCTAGAATATTGACATTTACTGGCAGGTTTGCCTCAGCTGCTGGAGAATTTGGTGCTATCTCACCAATTCTGGCCTGATCATATAAGGAAATTGGAATACCCATAAAAGAATAAACAATCGAGAAAGCTATTAGAGCAAATACAATATTGGTGATAATTCCTGCTAAAGTAATCGCTAATCTTTTGAATGATGATTTATTGAAAAAAGCTCCCTGATAGGATTCATTCTTATCCAAAGAATCATCTCTACCCAACTCTCCTTCTAACCTAACAAATCCCCCAAAAGGGATGGCATTAAGAGTAAACTGCGTTCCTTTAAAAACAAAAAGCTTAAATATTCTGGGTGGATAACCCAATCCAAACTCCTCAACATTGGTGCCAGTCATAATCGCTGCAAAAAAATGTCCCAGCTCATGAATTATGACTAAAAAAGAGATAATCAAGATAACAATAATAATATCCATATTGGTTGAAAAAGTAATTTACCAAAGTTAAATCTGCATTAACTCCATTTCTTTCGTTTTAACAATCTCATCTAATTTATTTTCGTATTCAAGCATAATTTTATTGAGTTCTTCTGTATCGTTGTGAATATCATCTTCACTAACTCCAGACATACCTTCTTGATCTTCAATCTCACTTTTAATATCACTCCTTGTTGTTCTCATCATCACTCTAGAAGATTCAGCTTTTTGATGAACTTTTTTTACTAGTTCCTTACGGATTTCTTCAGTAAGCGGAGGAATAACAATTCTGATAATATCTCGATCCACTACTGGATTAAGATTTAACTCAGCCTTATTAATAGCCTTCTCAATTTCCCCGATAATACTCTTATCCCAAGGATCTATGATTAACATGTTGTTGTCTGGAGCATTGACATTCGCCAATTCATTGACTGCCATCGTTGTACCATAAACCTGAACTTTGACTGGATCTAATAATGAAGGAGTTGCTTTCCCAGTTCTGAGAGTATTAAGTTCCTGATGAGTATAATCGATTATCTTTTCTAGTTTTTGCTTAAATGCTGAAAAGTCAAACATATGTAATTAAATAATTTTTATTTCTTGAGAGTGTAGCACTTTTAATCAATCCATTTCAATAATAATATTCATCTCAACAACTGGAAGCGGAGTTTCCCTATTTGCTGGATCAGACTGTTTTAATTGAGATCTAAGTTTAACAATCTGTTGTTGTAAGCTTGACAATTCCTTTTCTTGAGTTGAATCAGGAACTGTTTCCTCATTTTTATTAACACTCGGAGGTTTTCTCATTTGGACCATTAATAAACCTATCGCCAAAATAAAAAAAGTTAGTCCAAGAATAATAATTTTTACCTTTTTTTTCTGAAAAAAACTGTTTTTTTCTTTGATTCGTGTTTTTCCATCAAGCCACCACTGATCTTGAGTCCATTCAACAATTGGACCTTCGACAGGGGCATATAACTCATCGGCTTTTTTATGTTTTCGAGTCATTTATTTATAATACTATTTTATTTAACATTTTCTATCTCTTCAAAATAGGCAACTAATCTCGATAATTTTGAATACGTTGTGTTCAGTTTTCTTGACAATCCGCTATATAAATTTCTATATCCCTGAGTTTTTCCTTCAGCGTGATTGACCTCAGCCCAAATCTCTTGAAAGAGAGGAGGGAGTTCAGACATCAGTTTATCAACCTCAGCTAAAGAACGAGTCCTATTTGTGCTTTCTGCTAAAACTGTATTACTCTCCTCATTAAATATTCGCTGACCAACTACTGCAGACTGATCATAAACAGCTTGAAGCTTCCCTACTGTCAATACGCTTAATGCGTAATAACTAGTTTCGGTAATTGATAAAGAAATTGGCTTAAAAGTTTCAGCTAGATCGTTTATCTCTTCTCTCGCAACTATTGACTCTACTTGCTTTGAATGATCATCTAGTTGTCCTTGTAAAGAAAGAATTCTTTCAAGAACTCTTTCTTTATGAAACATCTCAATTCCCTCTGCCTCAATAATTTTTAATCTTAATAAATTGAGATAACTATGAAGAGCCTTATTTCGTGAAAGATTTAAATTTTTTGCTGATGCAATTACCCCCTCAATTGAGTTAAGTGTTTGCAATCTTAAGTATTGATCATGAGCTACTCGAAAATTTCTCTCATCATTTTGATAGGTGCTTAGTTGACTTAATAATTGTGAATGCTGATCTTTGATTTCAGCCTCCAACCTCTCCTTACGAATAACTTGATCAGAAATAGAAAGATTGCTCGAGTTAATTTCTATTTCGGTATCATTTTCTTGAGAATGCACAATGGGATGTAAAAAGAACAAGCTTAACAACACGCTTATTAAAAAAATGCTAAATAAGTGAAAACTTTTTTTCATTTGTATCTACTGCTTTCTTTTTTCTCTGGCAAAAGAAGTTGCCGCATACATCGACTCAAAAGTACCAGTATCGAACCATTTTCCCTCAACAAAAGCTACATCCATCGTTCCTTCTTCTAGATATAAATTGTTTAAATCAGTTATTTCTAGTTCTCCTCTTTTTCCAGGCTTAAGAGATTTTGCTTTTTCTACAACTGTTGAGTCATAAATATATAATCCAGTCACTGCATACTCAGACTTTGGAAACTCGGGCTTTTCTTCAATTGAAATAGCTTGTTTATTATCATTAAACTCAACAACTCCAAATCGTTCTGGATCAGGAACTTTCTTAGCAAAGACTCTTCCACCAGACTTGAATGATTGAATCGGTTGAGTAAAATCATCCTCAAATAAATTATCTCCTAACACCAAGGTAACATTGTCATTTCCTACAAACTTCTCTCCAATAATAAATGCTTGAGCCAATCCCTCAGCTTTTTCTTGAATTTCATAAGTAAAATCACAGCCGAACTCTTTACCGCTTCCCAAAAGCTTTAAAAAGTCTCCAGCATGATCTGGAGCGATAATAATTAGAATATCTTCAATTCCAGCCTTTAACAAAGTTTGAAGAGGATAGAAAATCATGGGCTGATCGTAAATTGGCAAAAGTTGTTTACTAGTAACTCTTGTTAGTGGACTTAATCGAGTACCTTGACCTCCAGCTAAGATAATACCTTTCATAAATTGATTCTTGATTTATATTTTTTGTATATTTGATAGTTTACCACGTAAAAAATAGAAGTTAACAGATTTAAAGAGTAATTAGCATCAACACAGATCCAGCCAGTAAAGAAATTCCAAAGTATTCAAAAACTATCCTTTTTGATAACTCTTTTCTTTTGAGATGAATCACAACTCCCCATAAAAAGTAAAAAACCGAGATCAATAAGACAATATAGCGCTGATACTGAACATCTGGCCAAGCTGCCAAAAATAAAAATGAGCAAGTAGCCAAAAATAAAAAAAGCGCTGAATAAGAAAGCTTGTGACTGAGAAGTTCTTTTTTCACTTAATCACTCCTCCCTTAAAAAGTAGCACCAAATATCCAACACAGATTAACAAGACGATATGACCTAAATTTTGGCCTACTAATCTCATATTCTTTTTATTACCTATTACAAATGAATCATAGGTTAGAGTAAGGATAACTAAAAAGATCACTCCTAAAAATAAAATTTTGGTTAGTTGAAGAGGTGAAAAAATTGGAGAGTTCTTAATATTAGCTAAAGGTTCAAAAGCTGATGATAAGATTTTTTGCTGATTCTTGTTGTTATTATAAACAGTAATCAGCTGATCAGAATTGCTTGATAAATTACCTTCTTCTGGTGAATCTGCAACTGCAATAACTGGATTATGAATAGCAACTTCTGTTTCAGTTTCAGTAAGTTTTGCCGTACTTGGTTGATTAGCTTTTGATAAATCAAGATTGTCATTGGTTGCAGCAGAATCACTTACAGCTGGCTGAGATGCAGAAGGAGCTCCAAACATTTGTACTACTAAGGTTGTTTCAAAACCTTCTAACTTACCATTAACAACAGCTATGCCAATCTGCTGATATTGACCATTCAAAATATTTTCTTTATGAGTAGGAGAGTTCATCCAGGCTTGAATCATATCGCCAGTTTGATAAAAATCTCGCGCTAAATTTTCTCCTGCAACTCGATAACGATAATTAGCAGCTTTTATAAAGTCCCAGGGTTGTTTCCCTGTCGGAGAGGTATGAGCCCAATACTGATTGTCAAACATATCTTGAGCTTTAGCTAATGCAGCCGCAGATAGTTGTGTATTTAAAGTTAAAGGAGATAATCCTTGTTTTTCCCTTTGTTGATTAGTTTGAGCAACTATGTCTTCAATAGAAATGTTAGTTGCATAACCAAGAATCGAGTTTTGCAAAGAAGGAAAGAATTTAACAGTTTGCGCTAACGAAAAAAAACCAACAATAACAATAGCCAAGACTAAAAGTGAATCCGGATGGAGAATCTTTGGACGATAGTTATTTGAACGTTGTGGGATCAAGTAGTGAGTTAGTAAAGCTAATATTCCTTTATGATTTTTCATAGGCAGAGCATTGACACAAACAATGTCATGCTCTCATTATGCAAAAAAGCCAACAGTTTGTCTAGCTAGACGATAGAAAATATTTTTGTCGATAGCTTGGTAATTAATTTTCATATTAATTACCAAGCTATCATCTCAAAATTTAATCAGTCACTTGAGTCAAATAAAAGGCAAGGTCCATTTGTAATGTATCTCCGATTGTTTCACTCCCGCACTCATTTGTATTGAGAGTAACAATCATTCTGCTTTTATCCATATTCACCATTTGATCGATGGCACTTTCATAGTTGGTATCAAAAGTTTGCTGATTAATTGACGCAATTAGTTCATTATCAATTAATAGAATGTCATCATCAGCCACATCGCTCATGCTAAGAGATAACCTTGCACAATGAGAAATATCCCCATCATACTCAGTGATTAACTCGTTTTCTGGACTTATCCCTTCGTTCTCGCTATTTATTAATATCTCCAACCAAAAATTACCCTGAATCTGACCGGTATTTTTGACATCATAAGTATAGCTTCTTGTTTCATCAGGAACCATATTGCTAAAGTTCATTGAAACATTTACTGGATCTACATCTCCTACCTGTAAATTTAATACTCCCATACTAACCGTTTGGTTAATAACTTCTTGATCCTGAAATACAGCTTTACTTAAACCTATTGCAGAACCTCCTGTGAAGATAATTAATAATAATGAGAGGGTGATTTTTTTAATTGTTGTTTTTTTCATGTTCACCTCCTTTCAAGAAACAATGGTAATAAACAATACTTAAAACAAACTGATTTACATATCTATGCGATTAAACTCGAGAGGAGTGGAACACAATCCCATTATCCAGTTTTCCATACCATCGAAATATCTCCCGTAAGTAGTGTTTTCTTGAGATGAACCAGAATAATGCACACTGTCGATTAATTGATCAAGTCCATTGTAAAGATAAACCGAATCACCAGAGTTATTTAATATGGCCCTTCCTCTCATAAAAACAATTAAAAATCCTAAGGGTTCAATAATGGTTTCTCCAAGATCATCTACGTGAAAATTGTTGTCACAATTGCTAGAACTCAAGAATACTTGCCAACCAGCCTCATCTTCTATTCTGTAGCCACTTAAATCAACTTCAAAACTATTGGGGTTATACAATTCAACCCATTCTCCCTCATACCAATCACCTTTATCATCACCCAGTGGGTTGAACATTATTTCATTAAGTAAAATCGGTTGCACGAGGTTATCGTTAAATAGATCTTCGCAAGTATCATATAAAGCTGGCTTGAATATTTCAGAACACTGACCAGATGGATCACAGTTCTTAAGTAAGATTGACAAATCTTGAGATTCAGAAAAATAATCACCAGCAAGAGAATTGAAAAACAATAAACATCGATTATCAACACAAAAAGATCTTTGCAACTCTAATAAATAATCTAAGTAAACATTTTGGGTTTCTTGATAATTGTCCCAATGATTGTTATCAAAATCTTGAGAGTATCGTAAATTTATGTTTTGAAGTTTTTCAGGATCAGCCGTTAAAAATAATGCTAGTCGCTGATTGTTTAACATACATACTCTAGAACCTTCAACTGTATTGGGTGGATTGGGAAATACAAAAATCGGAAGCTCATAGACCTCATTACCAGAGGTAATTGACAAACTTTTATTATCAAGCAAATCAGTAAAAGACAAAAATAGTTGATTAGAAGAGCAGCTCTCAAAGGGTTCGTTATTTACATAATAACTTGCACAAATTTCGTGACCAAAATTAGTGACTTTAATGTTAGATAAAGGGTTAACTGCAGCTACATAAGTAGAAACCCCATGCAAATGAATCCAACTAGAATTTAGACGATCTCCAGTATTACCAGCACAAATCTTTAATTGATAACTATTATTTTCGGGAACCAGATAATAAATAAGTGATTGCTTAAGACCAACTCTATTCAAGCTAGTTGACTCTAAATGAATTATTTCATCATTAATTAAAACTGCAAATGCAACTTGATCAAAACCAAGAAAATCATCTTGAGAAAAATATTCATAGGTAATCAAAAAATGAACTGGACCTTTTGTAAGTTCAACATCTTGAAAAATGCAATTTTCAGATATTAGATTACTATTATAAGACTCCCCTATTGCTAAATAATTTTTATTTGCACTATCTGCAATTATTTTGACTTTTCCTTGATAATTCCATGAATCTAAACCATATTGAAAGTATACATTATGAATTTTTTCAGATATATCTTGAGTAAGGTTCTCATTTTGTACATTAATTATAAGATCTTGTGAGAAATACGAACTTAAGAATGAAACATTGAATCCTATAATCTCTGAGTCATTCCAAATTGCTTTAGATAATCGAGCAAAAGTCAGCAGCACACAACCAGCAGCTAACATTAATACAAGTTTCTTATAGGATTTTGACATGTATTATTTAATCTATTTTCTATTAAATAAAGTGTTTGGCCTATAACAATGTTAGGCCTAGTAAACTAATCAATATTAAGAAAGAAATATACTTACTAAATCCAGATATTAAAAAGATATATCCTATGTATGGGACTACCAAAAATACTCGACCAATAACCTTTGACGAAATCACTGAATAATAATCTGGCTTATCATTGGCATCCCCCTTCGTTCTGAACCACTCCACATTATCTTTACTTTGAACACTCATTATTCTGTGCGAAACCACAAACTCTTGATTAAACCCATAATCATTATCCTTTGCACTATCTTGAGAATTTGGCAGCATCTCCTCCATCGTTTTATGAAATGATATTACTTGACCAGGATAGTACTTATATTCAGGTGTAGTGAAGATTAGAGATCCTATAGTTATTGTTGGCTCCATTGATCCAGAAGCTATTACAAATACTCTTTTTCCTGATAAATGGCAATATCCTATAAGAGCTAATAGAAAGATTACGACTCCTAGCCTTAAATATATATTTTTCGAGAGATTGAGAAAAAATGCTTTGTTCATTTACAAAGCATAAAAAACAAACCTGAAGAAAATCGTATAAAACTATCTGTTATTGTTCAAGTGATCTCAAAAAGTTATAATAGCAGTTGTTAAAATATATCAGAGGCCCCATAGTCTAGCGGTTTAGGACATCACCCTCTCACGGTGAAGACACGGGTTCGAGTCCCGTTGGGGT
>CAYTIA010000017.1:0-18749 GCA_964437755.1 uncultured Pseudomonadales bacterium
CATAGATATAGCTACCCCACTTGAGCACCCAGCCAACTCTCTCTTTTGGATCACTATCACCCAAGGACCAGATAATTTATATTATGCTCATAATGCTGATTTCTTACCAAGAGATAAGGGACCATATTATGCTTCTGTTCAAAATGGAATCTTAGCCATTCAGACTGGAACAACTAGTGACACCAGTAAAACGCAACAATTCAGGGTATTAGACGAAGTAGATCCTGGCTATTACACAGCCACCCTAGATCAGATACCTCAAGCACTTTTTGAGCAATTTTTACGTCAAGTACAACCTGAAGAAACTACCAAAAAGATTGCATTGCTCCAAAGACAGGCAGTACTCACCACTAGTTCTGGAGGAACTCATAATAGACAGTATGTTGTAGTACCAAAGAATACTGCAACAGCATATTTGGTGACGCGCACTGCTATTACTGGTGATATTATCTCTCAAACCGAAATAGGTTCTTTCTCTAGAGATCCTCAGCCAATCTTGGGCGGAAATTTGACCACAGCTGTTAATACTCAAGGCGAGTTGTGCCTGCGACTGGCAACCATTCGAAGAAATGGTCTGGGCAATGGCTCTCCAGAAACAATAGTGATGGTGCCAAAAGACCAAGTTGATGTACTAGAGATTCCAGTATTAAAAGATGAGCTTCAACATCATGCCTACAGTCAATTTACAGTTTTTGCCGCCTTTTCGGTAGTATCTAAATTTTTGAATACCAATCTTGGAGGAGATTTTGATCTTGGTTATGCCCTATACGGAGCCCTTCAAGAACTAGTAAGAATGAATAGTGGTATTGGCACTGATATTAAGCCTTAAAAAATGAGTATGGAAAGAAAAAGAAGAACATTATCTAGGAGAGAGTTTATAAAGTGGTCAGGAACAGCACTCCTAGCTGGTATATTTGCTTTACTAGGAGGATGCAGCTTTCCTACAGAGCCACCTACTGGCAATGGCAAAGAAGCTCCAAAAAAACCTGAAAAAACACCATTTATTTCTTTATCTGAAGATCTAGAGGATTATATTACTAATCCAGAACTTCGAGCAATAATTTTTGCCATTGATGAAGGTGTTACTCACAGCACTGCTCCAGAAAGACTGGCGGAAGTTTACAAAACTGCCGTACTTAAACAACCAGGCACTATAAATGAGGCTGAAAAAATTGATTTATCATCTTTTTATGGTGTGACAAACGCCAAGTTTATTCAACTGTGTTCCCAACTTGAAGCTCAGGTGCAAGCTACTCAATCTTCACCAGAACAACTTGCTAACTTAGCCCATCAAATCAGAGAACACTTGATTAGGGGTATCATCGATATCTCATTTCAACATCTTCACTCCGAACACACTAATAATTTTGATCTTCTTTGTTCACAAATTAATCGCAAGATAGAGTTGATGTTACTAGCTAATCATTGGGCAAGTTGGTTTGAACTCAAAAAAGCCGAGATTAATTCAATTACCCCTCTAACTCCCGATCAAGATCAGGAAATTAGTAGATGCATTAATGAGTGGAGGAAAGTCGGCGGCATGATTGATCGACAGTTACTTCGTGAATACGAGTTATTTAAAGGCAATGGTTGGCTAGCTCACTGGGAAAATCAACCGATAGCATTAAAAGAGTCAATTTCAAATCAAAACCATTGGCTAGAACTAGCCAACAACGTTTCCTCAATTACTGAGTGGCAATCATTAATGAATCAATATTTCGCTACCAGAATTGAAGCCGAACCTGAACTTACAACCGTTTATCAACAACAGCTTGCCCTGCTTTCTCAAAACTCTGAGGCTATGCCTATTCAGGAAGTAGCTAAAACTCTTAACCCTGACGGCATCTTCTTTACTCAGACTCAAATGGTAGCTGTTGAAAATGGAATGTTAAAGATTCAATACTTTAATCAAAAATGTTCATTTAATCATACTGAGAGTTTGCCACTAAGCGCACTTGGCTTACAAGATAATATTCCGGTTGATCAACTATTTTTGATTGTCGACCAGATTAGTCCTTTATATGTAGAGGTAGCTGGAAAGACTTCTTTAGCACTTAGTATTTCGCTAAAAAAAGATGGGGTACCAACTGAATACCAAGCTAATAATTTTGACGCAGTATCTAGTGAGATTATTTTTCTAACTAACACTAACTTTCAAGATCAATCAATCAATACTAGAATTAGTACTCCCGTTTTAGATTCACAAGTATTTACTACTCCCGATCAACTTAATGAACTCACAGAGTTACAGTTTACAAAAGGTACTTCTCTAGAAATTAGTAAGCTTCATCTAGCACCAACCCAAATGATGAGCCTCATTCTTTCAGAAGATGATACAAACTCGGCAATTCAGGGAATCGAGCAAGCAGTTTATGAATTCGGAGGTAATAGCCATTATCGTCAGTTAGCCATGGCTTCGCCACAGGCTGTTTTGTATAGGAATATCAATGGATCGTTCACAGCTGTTGGCCCACTAAAAAAACTAGCTGGTTATGAAGATGGCTTGATCTTGCCTTTAATTCCAGATCAATTGCTCAACACCGATAAACTAAATAGATTTTTTGGAGTTTTGAACCAAACAGGCAAAAATGTATTTTTGCCAGTCCCAAATACAGATCTCTATATAGCTCTTGATGATTTCTCGGTAAAAATAATTGGGCAAAAATCTTCAGCTTCTTATTATGCCAACAGATATCAAATTGCCAATTTATTGATAGCACTTAGCAGAATCAGATTCCCCGATACAAAACCAAAAAAATATCCATCACCTCCCTCATCATCTGGACCTGAGCTTTCATTGTTAGAAGAAATCAAGGGATTTTTAAGCACGAGAACAATCAAAGCTCTTATCAGTAATCCACAAAACCATCCTTTGGTTGGTATGCCAGCAATACTATCTTACGGATCAAATAGTAATGAAGAGTCATATTTACCATATATCCCAGGACTTTCCGCATACTATCAACAACTAGCCAAAATTGAACAGAATGAACTTTTGTTTTTAAATAACTCATCCTTACTTAACAAAAAAGTCATATCTTTGGGCGAATAAAGTTATTACTCTTCAACCTGTTGTTTTATAAACTTTACTTCTTTTAATATTTGATTGGCCACAATTAATCTTACTGGAGATAAATACAATAAAACTGTTGAGAGAGTTCGTAGAAAGAATCCTTGAGTTTTATTAAAAACTACTAACTTAAGTATGGTTTGCGAATTGTTGACTGGTTGAACTTGAATTTTTCCTTTTACACCCATTTTCATTAACCATATATGAGAAATTACCTCAAACTCAAACTCAGTATTTTTTATTTTAGTTACTCGAAACTTTAAACAAGTTGTGACACCTAAAAAAATTTCCCTTGTCATAAATATTGATCCTGGTTTAGTTAGTGAACCAGACAATATCTCAACTCCTTGATGAGTTTTAAATTGATATTTGTTGGGATTTTTTTCAAGAGATCTAAACCAAGCAGTAACTTTGTTAGCCGGAACTTCAATTAACTCTCTTGCCTGGATTTGAGAAAATCTATACAAACCCCGTTGCTCCTCCAAGGCTGATTTTTCCAGATAGAACAAGTAAATAAATAATCCATAAAAAGATAAAATTGCCCAGCACTCAAACGCCCACAACCTGCGCTCAAACATATGAGTTGTTCTTGGCGACCTTATATAAAAATAGAAAGCATATAAAAAACCAAAAATATAGTTAATATTAATAAAAATCTTAAAATACCTTTTGATTTGATATGAACGCAATTTTCCAAAAGAAATTGGAGTGGTGACTTTATCTAAAAAATGATTAAGATTAAGTGACATAATACTATTATAACTTTATATATTTTTATGCCTCATTATTCGTTAGGTACTATTTATATCACTAAAAAAACTCATCAGTACATCGATCAAGTTTTGCAAACAAAAAGACTTAGTTATGGCCCTTTTTGTAAAAAATTTGAAATAGATTTTGCAAAATTACATCACTCTAAAGAAGGTATCGTTTGCAGTAGCGGTACTAATGCCCTAAGAGTAATTTTTGAAGCACTCAAGATTAAACACCAATGGCCAAACAATAGCGAAGTGCTTGTGCCCGCTACAACGTTTGTCGCTAGTATTAATGCCATTGTTCATTCCAATCTAAAACCTGTTTTGGTTGATGTGGAAGAAGATTCTTTTAATATCAATCCTAGACTTATCGAGGCTAAAATCTCCAAAAAAACAAAAGCAATTATGCCCGTTCATTTGTTTGGCAAACCTTCAAAAATGTCAGCTATTGATAAGATCTCAAAAAAACATAATTTAATAATTGTTGAGGATTGTTGCGAAACCATTGCTTCACACCATCAAAAAAAATCGGTAGGTAGTTGGGGAGTCGCCGGAGCATTTTCAACAAACTCAGCACATATCTTAGCTACTGGTATTGGTGGAGTTATTACTACCAGCGACAGTGAGTTGGCAATATTAATGAGAAGCTTAATTAATCATGGCAGAAGTTCACACTATTTATCCATTGATGATGATGACAATATCAAGTCTCCGAGTAGTTTTAATCAACTGGTAGATTCAAGATTTATTTTCCCACATATTGGATTTAGTTTTCGCTTAAGCGAACTTGAAGCAGCAGTTGGCCTAGTTCAGCTTGAAGATATAAAAATTCTGATTGAAAAAAGAGTCAAGAACGTTCTTTATCTAAATAAAAACTTAACTCATTTAAAAAAGTGGCTTGCTTTACTAAAACAAGATAAAAATAATTCTCATGTTTATATGGCTTATCCACTAGTTTTAACTGCGCAAGCTCATAAAATACAGCCAGATTGCTTAAAAAATCTGATTTATTTTTTAGAAAGTAAAAATATTGAAACTAGACCATTAATGCCAATCATCAATCAGCCAGCTTACAAAAAATTTAAGTTTAAAGAAACTGATTTCCCCGTTTCTTCTTATTTACTTAAGTCTGGATTTTATATTGGTTGTCACCAAGATTTAACCATGAAAGAACTTGACTACTTCATCCAAGCCATTACTTCATTTTTCGATAATCTAAATAAGAAACAATGAAGAATCCGCAAATAGCCATCATCGTACCCACCTATAACGAACAAGATAATGTTCCTAGGTTAATTGAGAGCATTTATAAACAAGAAGAAGATGTCGCAATATTCATTGTTGATGATCAATCTCCAGATGGTACAGCTAAAGTTGTAAAAAAATTACAAAAAATACATCCGACTCTTAATCTAATTAATAACTCTTCAAAAAATGGTCGAGGCAACGCTGTGATTGCAGGTTTTAGAAAAGCCCTCAAAGATAAAAACTTCAAAATATTTGTAGAGATGGATGCTGATTTATCTCATCGACCTTCAGAGCTTAGTCGACTAATAAAAATTGTTAAAGAATCAAACAAAAATGTTGCAATCGCCTCACGTTATGTCAAGGGAGGTAAAACACTAAGCTGGCCTATCTATCGAAGAGTTTCAAGCTTTATTGCCAATCATCTTCTTGGAATACTGCTAGATTTAAAACTAACCGATTACACCAATGGCTTTAGAGCATACTCCAGAATCGCCATTAAAGAAATTTGTCAGCTTCAGCTCGTGACCACTAGTTATTTTACTCTGACAGAAGTGGCTCTGATTTTAAAAAAAGCAGGATTTAATTTTGTAGAAGAACCCTGTATTTTTCCTAATCGTACTCAAGGTAAATCTAATACCTCTATTTATGAAGTTCTTAATAACTTAAAAGATTTTTTTAAAGTTAAAGTTCGCTATCGCTAAATTGTTTCATGGAAAAAAATGAATCAGCTCCAAAAAAATCATCAATCAATTCAAAAAGAGCAATTATTTGAAATAAAATTTAATACCAAAATAATTAGTGGCTCTATTATTTTGATATTTTCAATATTGTTATCTTTATTGCTTCACTCAAAGTTCCCCATATTTATGGATGAAGCTTTATACTCTGATATCGCCAATAATTTTATTAAAGGTAATGGTTTTAGCACCTCTCTTTTTAAAGATTTTATCCCTTATGTTGAAAGATACTCATACTGGTATCCCCCTGTTTATTTTTTGGTGTTAACCACAGCTTACTTATTATTTGGAGCTAGTATCACCACGGCCAGATTATTGAGTTTATTCTGCGGATCTTTGGTGCTAGTTTTTGTTTATTTTTTTACTAAAGATTGGTATCGATCGAGTAGGACAATAATTATCACCTTAGTGTTTTTGGCTACTGATCACTACTTTCAAGACGGTTCAACCGTTGCCAGAATGGAAATTTTAACTTTGCTACTGGGTCTATTCGCCCTTCATTATCACCTAAATTTTATATCAAAAAAAACCACTACACATAACTTTGCAAGCGGACTCTTTTCAGCGTTTTCATTGTTAACTCATCCAACAGCAGTAATTTTTTTAATTCCTATTATCATTAGCTTAGCCTTTCAAAAAAATGAGACTTGGAAAAATAGAGTGATCAATCTAACCATCTATAGCTTGCCAATAATCTTTGGATTATCTATTTGGATAGCTACTTTTTGGAAAAATAGAGAAATCTTTTTAATCCAGAACATCGTTCAATTACATCGTAAACAGTACAGCTCCTCATTTGTAGTCGAAACTTTTAAGTACAAATTTTTACACAGAATAGTGCTTTCAGTTTATTATCTTTCGAATTTATATTTTGTTATCTCTTTGTTAATCAAAAAGAAGTTTAGAAACTCAAAAAAAATATTATTAATTTGTTTGGCTCTGACTTCCAGCTTCTTACCCATATTCTTTAAAGAGATGTGGTACTTAATTTATACCTCGTTCTTTGGAGCAATAATTTTATCAATAAACATAGAAGATTTTTTGACCTCAAAAAAGTTAAAACTATTAGCTATGTTAGCATTTGTCGTTCCCATAATTAATAGTGCCATTTTTTTTAACAGAACTAATGAGATAAACAACTCTCATAATTACTTTGAGTTGTCACAAAAACTTGCTAGTCATCTTCCCGCAAATGCCAAGGTGTTATCTGCCAGCTATCCTGACCCTTTCTTCTATATAGAAAAAGAAAGGCCAGATGTTCAAATGAGAGTTACTCCTAATAATCCTGAAAACGAACCAATAGATATTAATGTGTATAACAAAATTTTTGATGATGTTGATTACATTATTGCATCATATTTTTTAAATAGTTATATCTATCAATACATTGAAATGAACCAAGAAGAGGTTCTTTACGACAACTTCGTAGAGACTGGAAAAGAAAGAATTTGGGTCATAAAGCTTAAAGACAAAGAACTGAGAAAACCAATTCAGAGTGATTTAACTTGGACTTATCCGCAATTACAATAAATTTTAGCATTAAAAAAAACAAACATCTGAAAAAAATTAACTTAATCATCATAACCATATTAGTTTGGATAATCACTCTATTTTCCAGTTTGTATCCCCACTACTATGCCTATAGAAATACTCCTGAGGGCTATACTTTTTCGGGACAGGCTAGCTGGTTTGATCCCTGGGATATCAATGTTTATGTTTCGGCAATAAACTGGGGTCAAAATCATGGCTTTTTAATGGAAAACGTTTATGATTCCAATACTAATAAACCAATCTTTTACTATCCACTCTATACCTTAACTGGTAACTTGATTAAAAATATTGATCCATTTATTCTGTTTTATGGTCTTTCAATAATCACTTCATTTGCTTTAGTTGTAACAATTATTATTTTTATAGAGAAGATTCATACAGATAATTCAACAGTTTTTTTGACAACTCTGACCATGTTATTTGCTGGAGGGTTAGGATTTTTGACATATCCCTATCACGATTCACTTGATAGCAGCATGACCTCATTTTCTTTTCACAGCGCAATTCAAAGACCTCATGAGGGTTTAGCTGTCTCAGCATACATCTTCTTATTAATGAGTCAGTATTATTATTTTTTTCAGAATAAAAAAAATGGACAAAAAAAATGGCTATTCAGTTTGTTTCTATTTTTGTTAGTAACTCTTATTTTTTATCCTTATTATTTACTAAGCTTTATCTTAATAGGATCGTTTTTATTTATATGTAATCCGATAAAACTTAATAAAGAAAAAACAATTTTTTGGCTAGCCCTCTTAATCATCGGAACAATCGAGGTATTGTTAATGCAAAAAAATCTATCTTCTAATGACAGTTTTTCTGGAGTAGTTAAACAAAAATTATCAAATCCGACTATTGGTTCTTTATTTTTAGGCTATGGCTTATTATTAATTCCGTTTCTTTACAATCTTTTTCGTTTTAATAAACTCAATAATTTTCAAAAATACTTTATTTTTTGGGCAGGAGTAAGTATCGCCCTTTCATTTTTACCACTAGGATTTGCAAGATTTTTTTTGAGAAGTGCTCTTTTCCCACTAGTAATATTAACGATTGATCTTTTAAAAGATCTTTCAAATAAATTCAACCAGGAATCATCAAAAAAATTATTTTTAGCTCTTTTGTTAACCCTGTTTGTTATCACCTCAATGACTTCTTTTAATATTTTTTTTAAAAGACTTAATGAAACTAAAACTAACAACCCTTGGTATTTTATTAACGATGATGATTACAAAATCATTGAGTATCTTAAATACTCATCTCAACCTTTGGACGGAGTTTTAAGTAGTTATTACTTAGGAAATTTAATACCTGCATACTCAAACAATAGAGTTTTCCTTGGACACTCACTACAAACTCCAGATTTCACAAATAAAGCAACTCTAGCTGAACAATTATATTCTTGCTCACTAAATGAGGAGGAAGCAAAACAACTACTCTTATCAAATAACATAAAGTATGTCGTTACGTCTAGCTTTCAAACAGGGATTTGTAATTATTCTTTTTTCTATAACGTTTTTTCTTCAAATTCTGGTACTGTTTATAGCTCTGATCTTTTATAATATAACCTGAATTGCATAATATAACTTGTCTTCATATATTTTCATGAGATTAATCAGAACAATCTATTATTTTTTTACATTTTTTTTAATTATTCTCGATGGAGTTATATCCCCATCCTTTTCTACTACTTATTTTGGAATTAGTTCTGAGCTAGTTTTAGTGTTATTTGTTCTATTCAATCTTCTACACTATATTTTTGAAAAAAAGTTCCTTTCGCAAAAAATCTTGGATATTAATCGAAAATATCTTTTTCCTTTTTCTGTATTTGTTTCATTATTAGTAATAATCAGTTTTAATTCTTCTCAGTTTATCTCTTCTCTATTTGGCCATTCATTTGAAAAAATTATCAATCTATTTGTACTAAGTGGATCTTTGTTATACTTTGATAAACGGTATTTAAAATACAAAGATAAAATTGTTTGGCTTCTGGGTCCCGCTATATTACTCTTTACCATCTTGATCTATCATATAAATTCTCATTTTCTTTGTTTGTTAATATGGGAAGATGGTCCTTTCGAGTACATGCAGGCAATTATTTTTTTTGTTTGTTTTATTTACTCGCTCAGAATCTCCAAAGATTATAAGAGTAAGAAAAACTCTTTCTATTCATTTTTATTTTTAACAACAGCCGTTATATTTTTCTTAGCAGCATTTGAAGAAATTTCTTGGGGTCAAAGATTGTTAAATATCGAAACTCCAGAGTTTATTGAAGAGATAAACTATCAAAAAGAGATTAGCATCCACAATCTTAATCCTATTCAAAAAGTATTACACAAAATATTGATGATGGCTGGACTATATGGATCATTTGCTAGCACGGTAGTTAAACAAGTATCAAAAAATCTCCATAAAAAGCTAAATATATTTTTTCCTTCACCGAAGCTGTTTTTCTATTTCTTCCCTATTTTTATTTTTTATTTTATTTTCGATTTTCTGCCGATTTACTATGAATTCATTTTTGGTGCAACAACCAGGATGTCTAGTTGGCACTGGCAAGAAGTAGCTGAAACCCACTTGGCGATAGGTTTCTTTCTACATCTATTAAATGTAGAAAACAAATAAACTAATTTTTTCAATAAAGACATCTTCAATTTTTTTATTCCACTAAAGAGAATAGTTTTGAAACCCATTCAAATAATCCTTCAGAGCAAACTCGCAAAATGTAATTAAAGTCTATCTCTATTGACAAATAAATGCGTATAAGTATTTAATAGAGTTATATTATTAATATGTATAGGAGTAGCGCTAAAACTGCCACTAGCAAAGTTGATGCTCCTGCCCTATAGAAAGATTTGTTATGAATAAGAAAAAAATTTTGGCTAGTACCCTGATTATCGCTGTCGTAGGTACTGCTGGGTACTTTGGATCTCAAGCTCTGTTTACAGATACAGAAACATCAACAACTGCAAACTTTACTGTTGGCACACTTGATCTGGATGTTGACGGAAATAACGGTCAAGCCTTTGACAACTTTCAAGTAAGCAACATTGGAGCTGATGGCACTGTTGAGGGCGGTAGAACATGGACTATTAACAATACTGGCTCACTTCCAGGTCGTCTAACTTTTTCACTGGCAAATCTTGAAAATTACGAAAATGGCTGTAATGAACCTGAGGAGTTAGTAGATTCAACATGTGCAAATCCTGGACCAGGAGAGGGAGAATTGGGAAATTTTTTGAACAGTGTTGTTAAGCTTAACGATCAATCCGTCATTAATACCACTTTAGCTAATGCAAACATCGATGAGTTCCAATCTCAATGGCTAGCTAACACAAACCCCGGACAAAGAGTAATCCCAGCCGGTGGTAGTGTTACCGTCACAATGGACTGGAATATTGATCATGATGCATATGGTAATGAAATTCAAAGCGATAGCTTAGATTTCGATGTTGTGTTTACACTAGAGCAGATGTCTCCAGCAAGATAGTAAATTAAGTCATCAACGCGCTCAGTAGTAAATTACTCTATCTGAGCGCGTTTACTTTTTAACCAATATCTATGGCAAATAAAAAGTCAGCAAGCCAAATACTATTCACAACTGTTTTTTATCTAATAATCTCATTTGTAGTAGTATTGCTAATTTTGGGGTGGATATTATCTAATAAAAGTCCAGTTCCCTACCAAACATTTGTTATCCAATCTGGATCAATGGAGCCGTCAATAATGACAGGCGATATTATTGCCGTAAAACAAGAAAATGAGTACAAACAAAATGATGTGGTAACTTTTTCCGACAACTCTCAAAGAGTTATTACCCACAGAATTATTGAGATTCAACAGAACGATGATCTCCAATACATTACCCAAGGAGATGCCAATCAAAGCCCAGATCCACATCCAATCAAAAGCGATCAAATCATTGGTAAAGTCAATTTAGTTATTCCCAAGCTCGGATTTGCTGTTGCTTTTGCTCAATCAAAAACTGGCATAGCTCTTTTAGTTGGAGTCCCGGTAATTTTAATTATCTATGATGAACTAAGAAAAGTTTTTGCTGAAGTAAAAAAATAGCTGTCACTATGCTAACAAAGCGCTGGCCAAAAATACTCGTGCTGGCGATCGGCATAATCCTCATTCAATCAAAATTTACCGACGCTGATTTTATTGTAAAGAAATTCCTTAATGATAATCTCTTTAAAGCAACTACCTTAGATTTTTCAAATCGCCAAACAGCAAACGAACTACCCACATCAACCTTATTCAATATAACAGGAATAATGTCAGGAGGATTTGAAACTGCCTCAGCAAGAATTAAAAAGGAAGGAGAGATGCAGTTCAATTACAAAATATCTCCACAATTTACCAATAGCAGTATCCTTTGCGAACAACTTAGAATCTCTATATATAATAGACAACTTCAGCAACTTTATTCAGGAGAGTTAGTATCACTCAATCTTCTGTCAAAGGTTGAGGATAATCACTATGATTTGATATTTATCATATCTTTAGATACAGATGTTGGAAAAAATAAACGTTGCGACTTTAATTTAATCATTGAAACCATAGATTCTAATAACAACTTAAAAAAAGGTTTTTGGGATGAAGAAATCTTACAAAATTTTATTTCAAGCTAAAAGGTTTTATACTAAGTATATGAACCGTATTGCTAGGATATCTTTAGCTTCAAACAAATATTATGTTATTTTAAAAAATAACTTCCCAACAATTAAAAAAGTACTCTACTTTTTCCTAATCATTTTTTTTGTCCTTATATCATTATCTGGATATGTTTTGGGTAAAAAATTACCAGGAGATCAAAGATTTTTACGAGTTAGCACCGTTTCAATGGAACCATCAATTAAAAAAGACTCAATTATTTTAATAAAAAGAAAAGAAGAATATCATGAAAATGATGTTATTACTTATCGTCCAGAACCACTAGTAGTAATTCAAAAGTCTCCAGAAAGCATTACTCATCGAATTATTAGCAAGAAGAAATTTAGTCAAGAGCAGTGGTATTATCAAACCAAAGGGGATCATAATACTATTGCAGATGGTTGGATCAAACAGTCTCAAGTGATGGGAAAAGTCATTTTTTTGATGCCCCGTATGATAAGTAAGCTTATTCTTTATTTTCTTGAACCAAGGTGGTTAAGAATAACTACTTTATGGCTTCCATTGATTTTTATACTTATCACCGAAGGAACAAATATTGCCAAAGAAATTTTTAAAAATGGAAAAGATAACAAAACTAGCCAATAAAGGGACACTCTCCATATTGATTCGCAGGACCGTCTGCTTTTTCCCCTCTAACTTTATCTCCACTCGCCCCGACAGGCTTAATCAAAAGAAGTAGTGAAACCAAGCAAATAAGAGTGGACAAAATAATTTTTTTCATTTTATTGATATATATAATTATTAACGAAAATACTCTTCAATTATAATAATTGGTCTTCTGGGGTTTTCGCAACCAAATATAAAGGACATTACACCAAAGGGGTACCTACTTAAATCACATCTTGCATATGGATCACTAACACAGTATTCTTCTCTAGCCTCCTTATAATGACTCAAACAGAGCTCAAAGTTTCCGCTTTCTTGAGTAGCATAATAAAACTTGATCAATTTTCTTTGACCCTCTGGACAGGGAGTACAATCATGATCACGCAAACATGTGCTGCCACAACCCCAGTCAGTTGTTGAAAAATGAGTACATCCCCATTTAGCAAAGGTGTCTGAGATTCCAAAAGTCCAAGCAAAATTTGGCCACTGAGGATCAAAATTTCCACAAACATCAGTTTCTTCATCTTCTGTTGGCATTTCAGTTGGATGTGGCGTTGCGATTAAATCAACCCCACCAACAATATCGTAAGCCGATGGGTCAATTTCCGCCATCACCGATGAAAAACATAAGTAACAACCTTCTATAGGACATTGATTGAGTTTCTCACCGCCTGCTGAATAGACACTAAGATAATGATCTCTGAAAGATTTAGATTTAGGCAAAAAACAAACTGCTTTGTTTTGAAAAGAATCAACGACAGTTAAGAAAATATTTGGGAGCTCTTTCTGATGACTAGAAATAAAACTAGGTTTAATTTCAGAAAAATCCATCAATTGATAAAGAGTTGTCATTCCAAAATTTGAATTTAGGGGTGCAGCAACCACATCACTCAAGATAGGAACCGACTCACTTCGAGCCTCAATACGATCTATAGCATTGTACAGCTCAGCACTAAAGGTTAATGATTTTGTATCTCTGCCACGATTAATCTGCTCGATGGGATCAAGCGCTATTAAAACAGTGATTGATAAGATTGAGAAAATCACAATCACAATCAAAATCTCAATCATGGTAAACCCAGAAGAATGGCTCTTTTTGCTCATATATTTTTAGTTTAGCATATAGTTGAAACTTGTTTATATACTAAGTATTTCAGATTTTTTGTGATATATCCATAACTATGATATAATTACCGACTTAACAAAGGAACAGCCAATAGCTTAAGTTCGCTCAGAGTTTTGATTCTTCGAAAGTTTTCTCAAACCTCCAACTTTTCTCATTTTGTCTTAAATTCCTTTAATTATTTATATTTTATAAGGAAATATGTCTAGTTCACGAAATCAATTTTATAGAAAACAACCTCAAAGAAGATTTGGAGGCTCAAGAAGAATTAAGATTTTTGATCCTACAAATTTGATAAATAATTCATCTGGAACTCATGAAGAAATTGAGTATAAAACAAAAAATCAGTTTAATGATTTTTCAATTCATAAAGACTTAAAAAAGAACATTGCTGACTGTGGATATATCACCCCAACCCCTATTCAAGATCAAGCCATACCCCATATCCTAGAGGGCAGTGATTTAATAGGATTGGCTAACACTGGCACTGGCAAGACTGCCGCTTTTTTAATTCCTTTAATCAATGAGGTATTAGATGATGGACAAAAGAGAGTTTTAATCATGACTCCAACTAGAGAATTAGCTGTTCAAATCGAGTCAGAGTTCAGAATATTCGCCAAAAACTTAAATTTGTATTCAGCGTTATTTATTGGTGGCACCTCAATGAGTTCTCAAATCAGAAACTTAAAGAGATCTCCTCATTTTGTCATCGGTACACCTGGAAGATTGATTGATTTAACCAAAAGAAAGAAACTTGACTTAAGTTCATTTTCAATTCTCGTATTAGACGAGGTTGATCGCATGCTTGACATGGGTTTCATCAATGACATGGAGTTTGTAATAAAACTAATGCCATTTGAACGCCAAACACTCTTTTTTTCGGCCACACTTCCAATCAAGCTAAATCAAATTATTGCTCGTTTCTCAAAAAATCCAGTCAAAGTTGAAATTAAAACCAAAGAAACAACTGCTAATGTTAATCAAAGCATTATAAAAATTAATGGTCAGTCAAAAGTTGAAATCCTGAATAACCTTTTGAGAAAAAGGGGGTTTGATAAGGTTTTAGTTTTTGGCAGAACTAAACATGGTTTAAACAAACTTGCTAAAGAGCTGTTTGGTAAAGGTTTTAGAGTAGCCACAATTCATGGTAACAAATCACAAAGCCAACGACAAAAAGCATTAACTCAATTTAAAACCGAGAGAGTTCAAATTCTTTTAGCAACCGATGTAGCTTCTAGAGGATTGGATATTAATGACGTCACTCACGTAATCAACTACGACCTTCCTGAGTCTCAAGAAGCTTATATCCACCGCATTGGTAGAACTGGAAGAGCTAACAAGTCTGGAACAGCTTTAAGTTTTGTTGACTAGTTCTTGTTTTTTATTATTATTTAAAAAATAATAATACTTGCATGAAGATTACTGCGACAATACATCCAAACTCAAAAAAGTGTGAGGTGGTCAAAAACGAATCAGGAAAACTAGATGTTTATGTTGTCGAGCCAGCAGTTAACAACAAAGCTAACCTTGCTTGCATAAAAGTTCTATCCAAATTCCTCAAAATTAAAAAATCTCAGGTAATACTGGTTAAGGGTGAAAAGTCCAAAGAAAAAAACTTTAGAATACTGGAAGACTAAATCTCACTTATATGCCTACTCTTTTCGCTTTACTTAGACAAAAAACCTACCTTGTTTTATAGTAGAAATGTGAAGAAAAATTTTTCTAAAAAAAATGGCTTGTCTTTGGGATTCACTATCATTGAGATTATTATCATTGTTGTTATTATCTTAGCTTTGGTAGTTGTAGTTTTATCAGCCCTAAATCCCATCGAACAGATTAATCGTGGGCGCGATAGCTCTTCACTATTACTGGCAAGTGAGTTTATAAAAACTACAGATCGTTTTCAGGCAATTAACCAGCCCCACCCTTGGGAAGAGGATCTTTTAGCTGAACCACTAAACAGTGATCTTTCTCAGGAAATTATCAGTAAATTTGTGTCAGCAAATGAATTAAAAAACTCGTACATCAGTCAATCGGCTCAAAAACTAGAAAAAGTATTTATTACTACCCACAACGGTTACGAAGAGATTTTTGCCTGTTTTCTACCAGAATCAAATGCTTTCGAATCTCATGATTTAACCAGGTTTTCTCAATCCGGAGAAGTAATAAGCAACTGCGATGAAAACAGGTGCTATCTGTGCCTGTCTAATAAATCTGATGAGAGTGAACAAAATACTCCTGAACCATCTCAACCTGAAACCAAGAACGATTCTTATCCTCCATATCCATGGACATGCGTAAGCTCTGATAAATATGAGCAGTTTGGATGTAACAATTTTTGTACTAGAGATATGGGATGTAATTCCTCATGCAAAGAAGGGGAAAGACAACTGGTAAAAAGTTATGGATCTTCTGGACCGATTCGCACCGATTGTACCAATCACCACCTAGAAACGATCGAGTATTACTGCGTTAAAGATCCAGATGCTAGATGTGATCTCACCAATGGAAACACAAGTTGGGTTGACAGTTTTTACTGGAACTGGAATTTAAGCGCTCCTATTCGTTGGAGAGAACTAGATGAACCAATCCCTGTCTGGAAACCATGGGCATTATAGTTTAAATAAAAAACTTCTTATCTAATTAAAGAGTTTAATTAACCAACCAAAAATACTGCCAACTTTTTCTTCAGCTTGAATTTGTTCTTCTAGAGCCTCATTTTGACTTAGCAAAACTTGAGTTAATTCCTGAATTTGAGTTTCTTCAGCTTGATTAGTTGTTTGATTTTGCAGTTCTTGCAAGCTTTGGACTCTAACTTGATTCTGCTCAACCTGTTGCTTTAAGTTTTTAACAGCCTTGTAGTCTGTGCCAAACAACTTTTTGGTTAAGCCCTGGCGTGACTCAATTTTACTTACCTCATCCTCAATCTTTCCTTGAGCTTCAGCCTGTTGCTGTGCAATCTCTCTAACTTTTGGTCCAATACCAGTATTTGGTTCTTCATCACTCAGTAATTGCTGAACCTTTTGAGCCACCTCTCCCATATTCTCCTTAACTGATCCACCCCTAGCTTGCATGGTCAAAACTTCTTCATTATTTTGTAAACTTTCTTGGGTATTAACCTTAAATTGTGACTCCTCGCCAGCGTTTTGAGTTATAACTCTATTTTGCACTTGATTACCTTGAGGAGCCGCCACTTCTTGATGGGCTACTGGATCTTGAATCCTATCTTGAGCTTGAGCTCCTTGTTGATTTTGCTGAGCTAGCACCACTCCAGGAAGAATAATTATGCCAGCAACCACTGCCATAATGGAAAATGTTTTTTTCATAATGATATTTGATAATTATTATCGGCCTATCAAATATTACTATAGTACTTTTTTGAGATAATGTACAATTACTTCTTAAATCCTCTCGGTTTTCCCTCAGTATCAAATGTTCTTTGAATCTGTAGATGTTCAATTAATCGATCTATTGGCTTGGGAACACCCTCCGGCGTATTAATAAAATGCAAAGGAGAAATCTCCCTTCCTAGAAGTCTTTTAAAAGATCTGTCTTCAAGGGCACCAGCATCTACCGGAATAATTCTGTGAATACCAAGAGGAACATCTTCTTCTCTCAGTGATCTAACAAAGTCTTTTACTCCCTCATCTGCAATTAACTGGGCACTTGCAACCAACACTACAACCGACTCATTTAACTGTTCAATAGTGTAATCTGTTGAGGGATCTTGAGAAACAATAACCCTCACACCTCGAAACATAAACTCATCTCTTGTTTGCCTAATAAAAGCTTCACCATCAGACCTACCTAAAATATAAACACTTGAATAAGATTGGCCTATTTGCATAATTATTAGGTATATCTAATAATTTCCAAAAATAAACAACAAAATAATTTTCTTATGATTCAAGTTCCATTTCTAGAGTTTCTGGTTTATCAGCAAAATTTAGAATCCAGTTAGTAACCATTTGTAGAATTTGCCAATTATATTCAGCACGTTCTTTTTCTTCAAAGCTAGGAGTTGTTGGATCATGAATCCAAGGATATGAGTAATATAGATTGTTGTTTTCTGTCATTTTTCTTCCATCAAATATTGACAATATCTTATAATTGTACAGCATTATCCAATTAAACTCAAGATGTGTTAATTCTCAATAATTATTAACTAGTCCTATAAAAATTATAGACTAGGTTTAGTAAAATTCTTTTACTTGAAAAAAAGTAAGTTTCATTTTAGTATTATTTTTGCTGTGGAATGCAGTGAAAATCTGCAACTGTGCCGCAACGGTAATTCACCAGAGAAGTGTATAAGTCCGATCTTCAGCAAAATTATTAATTCGACGAGCATCGAGAGTAACTTGGCTCCTCTTGAGGAGTCTTTTTTTCTCCCCGCTTGTCTCTATCAAGGAGGCAAAAATGTCTGCAGAAAGAGTTCAAACTGTAACCGTACCAACTACCGCTAGAGGTTCTTACTCATTTGAAAAGTACCAAGATCCCTACGCTATGGCTATTGCTTTTGGGACTACTCCTCAAGCAGGCGAAGTTAATCAAGGTTTTTCTGGTTTAGCTTTAACTCTCAATAGCTTTCAATGGCTATTAACTGATGATGATCTTCTTGCACAAACTATTGCTCCTCTTAAAGAAGCCCTAGGCAAAGTCAGACATCAAACTCAAAACCAACAAGCAGCAGAAATGCTGGCTAGTAGCTTTGGAGAGATAAAACTTAATGACAGAGATAACCTTGGAATTCTAGCTGTTTTTAATGCTTTGAAACACAATGTTGAGGAGGCAACTCAAAGAAAGACAGATGAGTTAAATCAGCTGATTGAACTAATTACAGCAATGCAACAAATAATTGCTGATCTTAATCAAGAGATTGAGAAGAAAATGGCTCTTATTGCCGAACAACAATTAGTTGACACAGAAGCTCAACAAAAATTTGCTCACAACTCAGCAAATGGTTATAGCGCAAATGCTTCTATTGGCAA
>CAYTIA010000018.1:0-454 GCA_964437755.1 uncultured Pseudomonadales bacterium
GATTGATCAGTTAATAATCTTTGTATCTATTTCGAATAATCGTAAAATTAAAAATGATTTTTAAAACAAATTGGTTATCTATGATATAACTTTAGCATTTCAATTCTGTCTCTAACAGCATTTCTTATTTCCAAAGCTTGTTCATATCTAATCTTACCTTGTTCTAACTCTTTATCCAAAATTCGGAACCATTCTTTAGACACTCCTTCAATTGTTTTGGAGCTTAGCATATTCTTTAAGTTAGAAAGAAAAGTTTCTAAATAATGTTCTTTATAATAATCATCTTGCAGATTTCTTTCCTTATCTCTTAAAGCTTGTGTAATTGCATCGACGTTTTGAGGTCCTAATAATTTGTCTCTGAATTTAGCTTCAACTAGTTTTCTCAAATCAGACAGTTCATCAAAATTATTAATTGTGGGTATTATGTCATTAAGAAAAAGCCTTTCAACTGAGT
>CAYTIA010000018.1:464-17849 GCA_964437755.1 uncultured Pseudomonadales bacterium
TCTTGTTCATTAAAAAGATCGTTGGTGGCTTCAATCCTATCTCTTAAAAAACCACTTACTCTTTGATCTCCAGTATAATGATCAAATTCAGATTGAGATTCTGGTTCTGGTTCAGCCTGACTTTGTTTATCTTCATGATTAGCTGGCTTTGGCTGAAGATCCTTTAAAATTGACTCCAATTGAGCTCTTGTTTGTGCAGCCTCTAAAGCTCTTCGATAAGCTGCGCGATTATCAGCCGCAGCTTGCTCTGGTGAGTGCAGTTTATTTACAGCTTCGTCACCTCCTTTTTTGTAAACTGCTTTTTCTCCCTCTGAAAGTAGTTCTTTTAGTGCTTCATAGCCTTCTTCTTCATATTTAGTTCTTAGCTCTGGTGTGAGTAGTGTCTTTAGTGCTTCATAGCCTCCTTCTTCATAAGCCTTATCTAAACTTGACAAATCTTCGTCAGCTGGCAAAGTGGGTTCATAGTGTCCTTTATATTCAGGATGCTGAGTTTCTTCTGACATAATCTTCTTGAAGTTGATAATAATATAATTAGTATATCATTTATCAAATATTTGCGTTTATCATTGCATGAGTCATCTACATCTAGTTCTCATTGTCCTTAAACCCCACCTTTGATAAACTAAAGACTGATCATACAAATAAACCTCATTATGTCCACTCCTGCCTATCATCAGAAATCTATAAAAGAAATCTTAAAAAAGTTTGGCACCAACCTTGATTCTGGCCTTTCTTCTCAAGAAATCAAAAAGCGTCAATCAAAGTATGGCCCAAACGAGATCGCTGACGATAAGCCCAAACATTTAGTTTTATCAATTCTCTGGCATCAAATTAATAACTTATTGGTTTATGTATTAATTGCTGCTGCCCTAATTACCTATTTTCTTGATCACGCCATCGATACTTATGTCATTGTGGCAGTGTTGTTTCTCAACACCCTAATTGGTTTTATTCAGGAGTATAAGGCTAATAAATCGATTGAGGCTCTCAAGGAGATTGTTGTTTCTATCTCAAAAGTGTATCGTGATGGCGAGCTGATCGAGATACCTTCTCAAGAATTAGTACCAGGGGATCTAGTTCTTCTAGAAGAAGGAGATAGAGTACCTGCTGATGGCCGATTAATTGAGGCTAATAACTTAAGAACTATTGAGTCATCATTAACCGGCGAAGCATTTCCAATAGAAAAAAATACTAGAGCCCTCTCATCAAAAACTGCTTTAGCTGATAGAAAAAACTTTGTTTGGATGAGCACATTTGTAGCCGGTGGCATCGGAAAGTTTGTAGTTACAAATACTGGATCTACAACCGCTATTGGCCAAATTGCCAAAAGCTTAAGTGAAATTAAAAAAGAAAAGACCCATTTTGAGATAAAAACTGCCAAATTAACCAAGCAAATGTCGGTTATTGCCATTTCTGGAGCACTCTTAACTTTTTTTATCGGATTTTTTATAAGAAACCTTTCATTTTCAGAAATATTTACTTTTGCTGTAGCTTCGCTCGTATCAGGAATTCCTGAGGGATTACCTGCTGTGTTAGTGATCATTTTGGCATCAGGAGCTAATCGTATGGCCAAAAAAAATGCCATTATCAAGAATTTGCCTGCTACCGAAACATTAAGTATTGTCGATGTTATTGCTACCGATAAAACCGGAACTCTCACCCAAAATACTATGACCATCGAAGCCGTTAATACTGCAAACAAACTATATGCAGTTGAAGGTAATGGCTGGACTCCAAAAGGAAAGATTCTATTTAATGATCGCGAAATTAGACTAAATAAGCATCCAGAATTAGAAAGGCTTCTACTTGCCTGCGGTCTTTGCTCAAGAGCCAGGTTAATCAATAAGGGTAGCGAACAAGATCCACACTATACTATTAGCGGCGATCCTACTGAAGGAGCTTTGACTGTCCTGGCTTTTAAATCAGGAATTAAGCCAAGACTTGACCAAGTTGAAACCATTGACGAACTACCTTTTAATCAAGAGGAAAAATACAAAGCTGTATTGGCAGAAGAAGAAAACAAAAGATATATTTTTGTAAGTGGTGCTCCTGAGGCAATTCTCAATTTTTCTAACAAACAACTCAAAGACGGAAAAACTCAGAAGTTTAATAATGATGATCAAAAAAAAGTTTTAGAAGAAGTAAAAAAAGCTTCTTCAAAAGCCATGAGAACAATAGCTCTTGCGTACAAAATATCTCCGAAAGATAAAAGAAATCTCTCACACGAAGTGATTCACGATTTAATTTTTCTAGGTTTTGTAAGTATGGTAGATCCAGCTCGTGAAGGGGCTGCTGAGGCAGTTTCCAAAGCAAGAAGGGCAGGGATCAGAGTAATTATGAAAACCGGAGATCACAAAGCAACCGCTTTGGCTATTGCAAAGCAAGTTAATATTTTAGATAAAAACACAAAACCAGGCAAGTTTCCTCTAGTAATGACTGGAGAAGAACTCGAACATCTTTCAGAAGCTGATTTTAAACTAGCTGTGGATGAAGTAAATGTTTTTGCCAGGCTAACTCCGAACATGAAATTGAAAATATTGAGTTCTTTACAAGATCAAGGACACAGAGTTGCTATGACTGGAGATGGTGTAAATGATGTATTAGCCCTCAAAAAAGCTAATATTGGTATTGCCATGGGCAAAATTGGCACCGATGTTGCCAGAGAAGCTAGCGATATAGTTCTGGCTGATGACAACTTTGCTTCTTTAGTCGATGCTGTTGAGGAAGGCAGAATTGTATTTTTAAACACCAGACAGGCTAGTGCTTTTTTGGTCACCACTAATTTTGCAGAAGACGCTATCATCATCTTATCAATTTTGTTTAATTTACCTCTTCCATTATTAGCATCACAAATTTTATGGATGAACTTGGTAACTGATGGAGTAGTTGATATTGCACTTGCCGCTGAACCTGGTCACGGAGATGTTTTAGATCAACCACCAAGAACAACTGAAGAAAACATTCTTTCAAAAAAGATGTTAAGCTTCCTTGTGCCGATTGTTGCTGTCATGGTTATTATTTCTTTAGGACTATTCCTGACCTACCTCCCTGAAGGAATAGACAAAGCTCGCACAGTAGCTTTTTGCGCCATGTGTTTTACTCAGTTAATTAATATTTTTAATATGAGATCTTTAAATCTCTCATTATTCAAGATAGGGATCCTCTCAAATAAATATATTGTGGGAGCGGTTACTCTCTCACTTATTTCGCAGTTTCTTGTGATGAGTCAACCTTTTTTAATGAAGGTTTTTAGATTTGAGCATCTAGATATATCCGAAATCATCAAGATTGGCTTGCTGTCAATGTTGGTGCTACTAATGGGAGAAATTCACAAGTATATCAGAGCTAGACAGTCAGTCGCCATCAACTCATAGGGAATAAAGAGGCATTATCAGAATAAACTCACTTAGATACGAATTTGGGCTAACAACTCATTGATCTGAGCAGTGGCCACACAAACAACCTTGTCAGCTCCTCCGTAATAGGCAAAGATCGTGCCATTGACTATAACTACTCCACATGGAAAGACCACATTGTTGACATCACCAATTCTTTCCCATTCTTCTGTTGGACGCAAAATAGGATAAGGACTTCTATAAAGAACATTAGCTGGATTATCTTTATCTAGTAGCATAAACCCAACTCGATAATGATGATCAATATCAGACACGCCGTGATAGAGTAATAGCCAACCCTTATCAACCTTCATTGGAGGGCCAGCAATACCAATCTTAGCTCCATCCCAGAAGCCTCTTCTTGGACTAATCTCCTTCTCTTTTTCTAGCCAGACATTTTCTTCTTGTAACTCGGCTAAATCTTCAAAAAAATCTATAGCTATATCATGCCCAGCAACTCTGTGTAAAATTACATACTTACCTTCAACTTTTTCAGGAAAAAGACAGCTATTTTTGTTATCTACCTCTGGCGATGAAATTACTTTTGGCTCAGACCACTGCCAGTTATGGTTTACAAAGTCCTCAACTAAAATTGATGAAAGTGCCACTCTTGGAGGTCTAATACCATCATAGGCTGTATAGAACATAAAAAACTCATCTCCTAAACGAGTAATTCTTGGATCCTCACAACCTGACAAGCGACCTGGCTCTGCCTTTTGTTCAAATGGTTTTCTTGGAACATAAATCGGTTCATGCAATCTTTCAAAGTGGAAGCCATCGGTGCTTTCAGCAAGACCCATAGTTGAGGTATTATCTGGAGATTGAGCTCGATAAACCACGTAGAACTTTCCATCAACATGAACAGCTGCGGGATTAAATACCGAGTTGGCTTCCCAAAAGTTCTCGGTTCTTGGAACCATGATTGGGTTTTGATGATACTTTGTTAGATAAAAAGTTTGCTTGAAGGGATTATCAAGCATATGATGACAAAGGTCATCAAGAGGCATCCGAGCTAAAACACAATAATTATCGGTTGCTCCATAATAAATTAGTAATTGATCCTCTTTAATTAAGGCAGAAGTTGGAAAAATCACATTCGGAATCATTCCCTCTAACTCATACTTTTTTTCTGGAACAATAAAGGGTGAATCTGTTCGAGCAATGATTTCTTGGGGATTGTTGAGATCAAAAAGAACTGCCTCAACCCCGAAAATACGCTTATCCTCGGTGTAATAGTTTTGAATATGAGCGTAAACTAATAACCAGCCATGATTGGTTCTCACTGGAGCTGCGCCCACCTCTACCTGATCGTTGTCAATCCTACTTAATGGAATTTCGTGTTGATCTAACTGTTGATACCATCTTTCCCAAAAACCAGCTGACCATAATTTTTCTATCTTATCAAACTTTGCCATCGCAATTCTTGAGGGAGGATTATCAGTATTAACCGAAAGCATAACCACATACTCTCCAGCAATTTTTTGCGGAAAAAGAGTCATTGCCTTAGCATTAAAGTGAGTTACTAGGTGCTTTTCGTCAATGGTTTTTAGATCTTTGCTAATTGCCACCGCCACCCTAATACCGTCGGCACTTGGAGGATAATTAGCAAGAGCCGTATAAAAAATATAATACTTTCCATCAATTTTAGTGACTCGAGGATCTTCACAACCATATTTTTCCCACTCATATTCAGGAACAATGAGCTGCCTTCTTCCAGAAAAATCCACCCCATCATGACTTGAAGCATACCCAATTGTTGATACATTCATCTTATGGCCAAGATGTTCAACTTCATCAGAAAGAGCTCTATATAACATGTGATAAACACCATTCTCATCTTGAATTACACTAGGATTAAAGGTTGCTTCAGCTTCCCAACTATTTTTTTCTAAAGGAGATAAAATAGGATTTGAACTAACTCGAAGCGCTTGTTTAATCGGTTTTATCGACATTGGTAGCTTTCTTATTTTTTAGTATTTTTTTGTTAGTCTTCTTTTTTTTAACCTTAGACTTTTTATCTTTAGCTAACTGTATGATTGTAGGATCGAGTTGAGGTATGCCAGTAGTTTTTAGTTGGGTAAGAAACTGATCTAAATCAGCGGTTGCCACACACACATAAGAGTCAGCTCCTCCGTAATAGACAAATAAACGATCATCCATAATCACTGCACCACAGGGATAAACAACTCCCGCTTTAAAACCATCATTTTCATACCACTCATCTGGCTCAATAATTGGTTGGCGAGTTCTGTATAAAACCTTTTCAGGATGATTAAGATCAAGTAACATTGCTCCCACTTTGTATCGATATCCTTCTTTATCATCTATTGCCTGATAAATTAATAACCAGCCATCTTTGGTCTTTAATGGAGGAGCTCCTGCTCCAATCTTTCTGCTATCCCACCACAACGCCGAACGCGGTTTAATTTGATATTGACCTTTGAGATATTGACCTCTTGAAAAATTTAGATCATCCACGTAATCAATTAAAATATTGGGGAAAATGCGGTGAAAGATCACATACTTGCCGTTTATTTTTTCTGGAAGAATGCAAGCACTTTTATCGACCACTCCCGGTGGTGAAATTAAGATTGGGTGAGTCCACAACCAGTTATGATCAAGAAAGTCTTTTAAAGCAATCGAGGTTAAGGCAATCCTTGGTTCAGAATAGCCATTAAAAGCCACATAAGTCATAAAAATTCTATTTCCGACTTTGGTAACACGCGGATCCTCACATCCACCACATCCTGCAGAAAGAAAAGCCATATTGATTTCACCAGGATTTGAAGTAGATTCAAATGGCTGAGTTGGTCTAAAGATCGGCTTGTCAAAACGCTCATCAATTGTTAAGCCATCGGTGCTAGTAGCATAGCCAACACTTGAAACATAGTCATAACCTTGAGCTCGATAAAACAGATGAACTTTACCTGCATCATACAAAGCTGCTGGATTAAAAGTGGTAAAAGATTCCCATGAGTTTCTGGGATTTGGAGCAATTAACGGATTTTGATCAGGTCTCTCTAGCTGAGTATTCTTACGAAGTCTAATCTGATCGGTAATCCGATAGTTTGGATAAGTGGTGGCCCATACTCCCTCATCTTTAACCACCCAGTAAGCAACAAATTGTTTTTGAATCTTGATTAAGTTAACAAACTCGATTGATTTGCCAACACAAACATCCCCCATTTGCCACACAGGTTCACTGTGACGCCAAATAACTTGTGGATTATCACCCATGGTAAAACCAACTGCTCCAATAGTATATTGACCACCATCGTGATAATGGAAAAAGACCAACACCCCACCTTGAGTATCAAAAGCATTCTGAATTGATAACTTGTTGTAATCGATAAACTCACTACCAGGAGCTAGTTGATGTAAATATCTGGAAGTTAAAAAATCTCTTAATTTATCTTCGTATTCCGGATATTCTCGAATTGATTTGCTTTTAGGCTTATGAGGAGTAAAAATAAAACCATCATCACTTTTGGCTGCCCTAGCAATCTTGCCTGTTAATTCATTAATTACCAGAATATAAACAGATTTCTCAAACTGACAAACAAAAGTCTTATGCGCTGCAAATTTATCACTTTTTTTGTTGAGAAAATTAAAAACTTTTATCATGAAAAATCACAAACTACACTGATAATACTACCAAAAAATCCATGGCTACTTTAAGTATAACTAAAAACACGATGAATTCAAGCCAATCAAATTGCTACAGACAATATCGGTTTTATTAAGAAACATATTCGCTGATAACTCTAAGAGTATTTACAGTAGATTAATAATTGCTTTTGCCAACTTTTTAGAATCATGTCTGAGTAAGCTTCTCGGCACCAAATCATTAGCTGACTGTTGGACCTTAACTTTTGAAACAAGATCTGCCCTAATCACTAGATATTCATTTTCATCCAGATCATCAATAACTTGATACTCTTTTGCTCTTTCATACGCCTTAACAAGAGATCTTGAAATTTCGCCATTGTTAATGATAACAATATCTGGTTTTCTGCCTGAATATCTTTCGACCTCTAATAGATGATCCTTAGCCGTATAGTTGTGAGTTTGGGCATAATGAGTCATCAAATTCACAACATATATAAATTTGCCTTTGCTGGCTGTAAGTGCTTGAACAAAACCCTCAGCCAAAGTGTTTGGCAAAAGACTGGCGTAAAGATCTCCAGGACCAAGTATCACTAAATCAGCATCTCTAATGGCAGTTGCAGCCTTATGATAGATTTTTGTAGGAGGTTTAAGTTTAATTTGTGTTATCTTTTGACCTCCATTAGTTGGATCATCAAGGGAATGCTCGCCAACAAGTCTTTTCCCTGATTGATAATGAATCTCCAAATCAACGGTATCTTCTGAAATAGGATAAACTTTACCTTTAATGCGAAAAATATTTGAGGCTTGCTCAATCGCTTGAGCTGGAGTTTCTGCCAAATCCTCTAATGCAGTTAAAATTAGATTGCCAAGATTATGTCCCTGTAAACCATTACCTTTTTCAAAACGATATAAAAGTAAATCCCTAACCAACTGTTGATGTTTACCTGAAGCTAACGCAGCCAAACATTGACGTAAATCTCCAACTGGCAAAAAACCAAACTCATCTCTAAGTCTGCCGGTCGACCCTCCAGAGTCAGAAACTGCCACGATAGCATTCAAATCGCAAAGATCTTGATACTGCTTTAAACCAGACAATACAACACTGGTACCCGTGCCTCCACCAATAACAGTAATCTGTTTTTTTGCTTGCATTGTGATTTTTATATTCTGATTATATCCCATGAGCTTGCTCAAGGATAACTAAAATAGGGGTTTCAAGGGGATTGCCCCTTGATGTGACACCTTAATAAATAATAGATTGTCACAGAGGAGCAGTTTTTGTGACACAAAGTGAAACAAAAACGCTGAGGGGCTTACCCCTCAGAAATCAGTTAACTATTAATAATCATTAGATTTGTTAACGAATTTATTGTAACACTTTGTAACTGTTTGTTTACTGTTGACATGAAAAATTCGGTTGTTAAAATGATTAAAACGTCTATTGATTGGAATTAATAAATTAATAGATTAAAAACAACATATGTGTTACATATACTACAACTCATGAAGTATAAGTGCCTAATTTTTATTAAAATAAATAATTGAAAAAGAGTGGATTTATCCACTCTTTTTTTTATATATAAATTATTGTAGAAAGAAAAAATAATGGTAGCTCAAGCAGAACATAGTGGTGAAAAATCAACTGAAAATAGGATTCAAATTCTTTACACTTTTAGACCCGATCAGTCACAACAAATACTTGCTGGAAAACTCTCAATAGCATCTTTTTCTTACCTTTTTACACCAGGAATAAATTCTGGTGATGAAAAATTCTTTAGAGTCGTAGGACAGGATAAAAACACAGGACAAATCATTATTTATTCAACTCGCAGAGCTCCTTTGGTTGCTGGCTATCTTTGGAAAGACGGCAATCAAATTACCTATGGAAACGCTCATGATGGTCACGTCACTTGGCGTCATCATCAAGGTGAAAAGTATTCTCAATTAGTGTTTTTTGAAGATGAAAAAATAGCGGCCCTTCTTGCTGAACCATGTGGTTCTTGTTGGGTGAGTCCATCTCAGTCTGATGCTGCTGAAAGATGGGCTACCTACTCACAAACTAGATACGAAGCTCAAAGAACATGGAAAGTACCAACGCCTTCACTCGAATCCCATCTCCCCATAGACGAAGACGTGGCAAGATTTATTGCCTTACTTAGAAACGAACTTAGATCACTAATTGACCCAGAATCAGAAGAGACTATCTCAATTACTAGAGTGTATGAGACAGCTGCAACACTATTAGTATCTAAAGAGTTGGTTTTAATTTTACCCGCTCTTTCGAGAATGTTAGAAGAATTATCCGAGCTTGATAGTTCTGAAACCTTTGCTCTTGATGAGATTTTATCTATTATTTACAACTTAATTATTGAAGAACACTCCATTAAACTTGTAAAAGACATTGAGCAACTAGCAACTCAATCCAAGCTAAATCTTCAAGAATGGGAGCCAATCATTAAATTTGTCATCTTGGGAAAAAACCAAGAGAAAAAACCAAAAACTGCCGATGTCAAAAAACTGATAACCCTTTTAGGAAATAGATTTGTTGTTGAAGAAAGCATTGATACCCAGATGCTATCCTCCTATCTTGAATTATGTTTGTTAGCTCTCTCTACTTTTCCAACTCTAGATCTTTTTAATACCACTGAGAATGAGGTACAAGCCATAATCGGAAGTAAAAAAAATACAGATAGATTAATTGCTGGTGAAACATCATATTTTTGGAGAACTCAGCTTAATCGATTAATTGATACTGGTGTTTTTCCACAAGATGACACAGAAGATGCTTCACCCAAAACAACTAAACAGATTCATGAACTCACAGAAATTTATACAAGAGATGACTTTAATCTTGTAGGAAAGATCGCTCAATCTATTAATGGCAAAGGAGTGATAGCTTTAGAAAGCATTACTTCGAGAAGAGATTGTCCATATACATCAGAAACTGTCGAAGCCATATTAACAGTTTTTGAAGAAGTTGATCTTCTTAGATTTACCACTGATAGTAAAGATCGATTCAAGTTAACCAAAAAGGGGCTAGAGCGAGGATTAACCTATGGAGCATTAAGAGAAGCAATCCAGTCAGCTGACTTAATCCTATCTTCATTAGAAAATGGGAAGACAGCTTCGATTAGAAGTTTTGCTGATGTTAGAAGTAGATATGAAGCTGGAAAAACAAAAATCAAAAAACCTGAAATATTTTTAACAACCGATCAACCTTCGCCAAAAGTTTTACATCTTCCAGAGTTACATCTTGGCCATAAAGATAGTGCGATTGATTTTGTTTTACAAATCATTGAGTACATCAAATCTCTTCCGGCAGAAGAAAGACCCACTGCCATAGTTGCCAGTGGACTCATTCAAGGCACTTTTAAATACAGACAGAAAGATCGACGCAGAACCTTAGTTATTAGTGATCTTGGAGAACAGTTTAAAACAGCAAAGATGCTTATTGATGATTTAGAGCAGTTAGGTATTCCTCTAATCATTAATATCTCTGACGAAGCTGTAGAAATCTGTAGAGATATGACAATTGATGTGATGCAGTTGCTGGTTAATGCTAGTAGCTCGATCATGGAAGCTCAAACCTTTGTTAGGTTTGTTCCATATTGGAGAGTTGATCAACTACGACAAACAGAGGCATGGGATACCCACAATGATTTTATCCTAGAAGTAGTTTATCCATTCTGTTTAAGAAGTGGAAGAGATCTTCTTGAAGCTGACGAGATGGGAGCACTTACTGGCAGAGACGAGCACGAGTACTTCTTACTTTACAAGGCCTATCACGATCAAAAAGCAGGCAAACCAATTGACCCATTTTATTTAGACTTCCTTGAAAATGTAGAGCAAGAAAAACTTAATGGAAAGTTTATTGGTAAAGCTAAAGGAGAAGCTGGTAATATTCCAACTCCAACTAAAAAGTTTGACTATCCAATTGTAGATGGCTTACAACTAATTATTGAGGGGCCTTCAGGAAAAACTGTAATCGATGTGGCGCATAATCCAAGATATAGCAAGGCTTTATACTCTGAGCCATTTGGTAAAACTCCAGACATAATTGCTCAGTTGATGAATGCTGGAGAACCAGTGGCTAATTCTTATGTTACTCAACATCAAGCATTAGGAGCTGGATTTCAAGCTGCAACATCGGAAAACGGAGATGGTATTTGGGTAGAATCATTACCTCCTCTTAAAGGAGTTAACTTAAATCAAGCTGACTCAGCACTTCAAGTTGCAGGTGATTCTATGTGGAAAACTATCGCTACTCGCGGTCAATGGTTTAGACCATCAGTGGTTGAGTTAGGAATCGATGGTGAAGGTCGCCATATCGTTGAGCCTCGACTTGAAAAGTTCTATGACAAGATGAGTGAATCTCCAGATAGACAAGTAGTAATGCATTGGGCAGACTGGCAGGTTGGTTCTCCAACAGCTAGACTTGATTATCAAGTAAAACAAATTGATAGGTTAGCCCAACTTTTACAGCAAGGATATAAAGTAAATCTGATTATTAATGGAGATATTATTCACGGCAATAATTATAAAACATTCACTCAAGAATCAAGAAGAAGCAACCTGATTAATATCGATGATCAAAAATACATGGTTGAGTTTATGATCGTCAATGGACTGGGACACTTATCAGCAAAAGAGCTTGAAAATCTTACTGTCAACATAACCATAGGAAACCACGAGGCCAATAGTGGTTTTGCTTGGCCAGGAACTTCTCACTCAGATTACTTGTCTAGAGCTTTTAGCTTACTGTTCCAGAAAAATAATCTTGATCCAGCGCAAAAAATCTCGGTTGCAAAAATAGCCAGAACTGCACAAGGTGAACATTTCGAAAGCTCAATAGTAAAAAGAGAGGTAGCTGGTCACGGAATCATGGCACAACATCAAGTATCAGGATCTGGAAATTATCCAATACTAAAGGCGATACCGTTTATTTCCTCACGACCTGGACTTTTTAGAGATACAGATTTTTTCATGTTAGGTCACAACCACACCGCATCTTGGCTACTATTTAATGATTTGATGACTATTATGTCAGGTTCTTTGGCTGGGACATCTAGTTTTGATTGGAATAGAGTTGGTATTCCCACAGTTGGTGGAGTTGAGATCCACCTGGGAGCTGGAAAGCTTCCAGTAGTCTCATTTTCATCATTGAAAACATTTGCAGAGGCTACAGTGAGATCTGGATTCTTCTCTGATGAGCAACTTTTAACGACATTTAATTTGCTAACCGATAGAGGCTTTGATCCAATTGCCCACGGATTTGGGAAGTTCCCAGGACAGCCTCACAGCGCTCTTCAAAAAGTACTACTAGAAGAGATAGATAGAAGACTCTGGCCAACAGATAATAATATTTTGGGATAAGTGGTGCTTTTCATCACTTTTGTTTAGTGATATAAATGAGCCATGAGTCCCTGCCACTCAAATAGTTCAGTTGCCAATAAGATTGGCCTTTTCCTGAAACGATACAGAAAAAGTAATGGTATATCTTTAAATATCCTCGCTGAAAAAGCTGGCCTGACTCCATCGTTTGTTTTTAGATTAGAAAAAAGTGAGTATGATGATGTAAAAATTGGAGTTGTCATAAAACTAGCAAAAGCCTTAAACATGAGTTTGGAGGATTTCCTTAAACGCACTCAGTTGATAGATAACACCCAAGACCTACCCGAGTTCGAACACTACTTGAAACAAAAGTTTGATCTTCCTCAAGATTCGATTGATCAACTTACCAAGATGCTAGAGTTTATCCAGTTTGAGAAATAAAAAAATAGCCACCAAAAAGCCCTTTGCTTAATGCAAAGGGCTTTTTTAAGTTCTATAACTTAAGTAACTCGCCTACTCCTTATCAACCACCTCGATGAACCCATAACCCAAGAATCTGATCACTACCGAGAGCAAGCCAGAAGCTAGCCAGAAGAAGCGATCAATAATCATGGTTAAAGAACCATCTGCATAGCAGGCATTGTTTCTTAGTAAGTAATAAAGAGCAATGGCTACAATGGTTGTACCTAGAGCAATGACCATCTTTACTGCTGAGGAGTCACGTTTCATCACAATCTCCACTCCTAGCAAGATGACTAGCTGAAGGCCAAGAATAATCCAAGGTAAGAGATTTTTAAGAGAAGTACAACTATCCATCTCTCCCAAAACTGCGCCTTTCTCGGCTTCTGCTTTGGCTCTTTCCATCTCCTCTTCTGTTGGCTCTTGATCAGTTTGGTCACCTAAGACATCACCTGCTTCTACGAAGCCGGCAGCAGGGCCAGCAACTGCTCCAACAGCACCTAAGATTGCTCCTGTATTGACTTCATTGGAGTTACCGCTTTGGTTATTAACATTGTCAACTGCACGAACTACAAAGAAGTAGCTACCGGCAGTTAAACCCTCAACGGTGTATTGAGTAACATTGCCAACTCTAGCAGCATACTGATAGTTACCAGACTCTGTGCCATACAAAATAATGTAGTCGTTAGCACCCTCAACCTCATTCCAGGAAAGAGTGGCTGTACCAGCAGTGGTTCCAACTAAGGTTAAGGTTGGAGCAGCAGGAGCGGTACGATTAACCACCAAATTTGTGCTAGCCGATTTCTTATGACCAGAGTGGTCATAAGCGGTAACGGTCACTTTATAAGTACCTTCATTAAGATCAGTGATCTTAAGTTCAGTAGTATTGCCAGAAACTTCTTTGGAGTTGCTCTCGTCACTGTCGTTTAAATCCCAAGTAACCTTGTACTTGGCAATGCCGATGTCATCCTCTGCTTTTGTCCAAGAAATGGTAGAGGTGCTACCACTGGTTGGATTAGGATCGGCTTTGACGTCAAGAGGACCTTCGGTGAGTTCGGTGGCGTCCCAATAGATGTTTTTAACACCAGTTTCACTAAAGGTGTTACCAGCCATATCAGTGGCACGATAGTAAAGAATACTATGACCCTCTTTTGGAGGTTGAGTTGAAGCTATGGCTGAGTTGATGCCATTAGCACTAACCGTTGTCCAACCTGATTCGCTCTGGCTATTCCATTGATATTGGAGGTTATCTAGACCACTATTAGAAGGATCTTTAGCCTCCATAGTTAAGGTTGGTCTGGTAATATACCAGCTACCTGAGCCATCTGGATTAGTTGGGTCGATGGTGAGCTTGACATTGGGAATGGTTTTGTCGAAGACAACTTTAATAGAGTAGCTTTCCTCAAAATTACCAGCCTTATCCGTAGCATGAGAAGTTAAGTAATAAATCTCGTCTGCTTCAGGAGTAAATGAGAAGTTCCAGTCAGCAAACTCATCAGTGGAGCTTGTTAAGTTAAGATATGAATCAGTTTGCCAAACTTCATCAGCCCCATTCCAATAATTACTATCTGAATCTCTTTGAATTTCTAATTCAACTTTTTCCAATCCAGAAGATTCATCTTCAGCTGTACCCAATATTTCTCCATTCCATTGGGTAAGATAAACAGTGTCGCCAGATTTAGAATTTTCTGGGAAAGTGATTGTTGATTCAGGATCAACGGAATCGACTACAAAACTAATACCATTATATTGTCTATGCTGGTTATAGGTTGGAGCAGTCTTCCTTGTAGCATTATCATATACTCTGTGTCGGGTGTAATACTCACCATCTTCCAAAGAACTCACACATTGAGTAAGAGATTGGAAACTACTTAATGAGAAACTTTCTCCAGATAAATTAACTGGCCATTCAGGAACTATACTTTTACTCCAGCTACAATAAGCTTTGCCATCACTTTTTCTAAAGACCACAAATATATCTTTAAATAATCCAGAGGAAGGATCGGCGTCCAAATACTCAGCTTTAAACGCTAATTGATCAATGCTTTGTACAAAAGTTTTTCCTCCAGTTATCTCAACTTCGTTTTTGTAATAGGTGTGAGTTGCGGTTGGAGCAACAGTGTCAATTGTGATTTCTTTTTCAACAACTAATTCGTTGTCAGCCATATCTGTAATTATTACCCTGATGTTATATGTTCCATCAGAAATTAAACTTGAAGGTTGATATGACCACTCTCCACTATTCATAGTAGCTGAAAAAGGACCTTCAACTCCTTCTATCTCAACTTCTACTGAGATAACATCGTTATTATCTGAATATGTTCCTCTAATAATTGGCTGATTATCATTAGTCACGAATTTTGTTGATAGATAATCAACAGGTTGATAATACACATGATCGATTGAGCCTAAGGGTTTTTCGTTGTCAATCGCAACACAGATAACCTCCACAGAGTCACCGTCGCCTGTATCTGACATCGGATCTCTGTTACCAGCCAAATCTCTAGCTGCAAGCCTGATCATATAATGACCATTATCAAATTTAGTAGTGTCTAGAATTTGTTCAACAGCGTTATTACCGTTAACCTGTTTTTGCCAAACTCTATTTTTGAAATTCCAGGTTGACTCTTTATTACACAACCCATCTTCATCTTTATATAAAGAGAGATTATAGTGACTAATATTGTCCTCAATTATTTCACCAAAAATTGTCTCTTTACCAGATAAGATGTCTCCGTCATTGTGAGAAGTGATATCAACAACTGGGGCAATGGTATCTTTAGTAATTTCACAGATCTCACTCCAGCCTGATAAATTACCAGCGGCATCCTTTGCTTGAACCTTAATGTAATGGGTTCCTTCATTTAGAGAACCTCTATACTCTGATGCAGTAAAATAATTATTCCAAATACCCCTAGTACCATCTGGCTTTGGATAGTCAATTTGATAGTTGTAACCAACTTTAGAAACATCTTCAGAATCTGACCAATCAACTGTCACTATGCCAGAACTTGTAACAACACCACAAGATAAGTCGGGATTTTTAAAACCATATATTTGTGGAGTAGTTGGTTTAGTTGAGTCATATGTTATCTTACAACTATCATTTAGTGATATTTCATTTGTGTTTGATAATGCCCAAGGTGATTTATTACCTGCCTTATCCACTGATCTAACAGCAAAACCATAAGTACCTTCTATTGTAGGTATCCAATTATGTACTAATTTATTGGTGTATACCAATTGTTTATCAATACCAATTATTCCCCCAACATTAAATGATGAATATTCATAATGAGAAAAGCTCGGATCATCTAACGAGACATCACTCCAATTAGGAATTAATGTTTGTAAGGTGGTAACATCATTGCACTGATACTCCATCGAACCATCCTTACTAAACCTTGTTAAATTAGCTGGCATAGCCGGAGAAGTGTTATCAACCGTGACCTTCCACAAATCACTCCAACCACTTTGATTGCCCGCTGCATCAATTGCTTTTACCCTCCACCAAAAAGTAGCGTCAGCAACGTTAGTTGCAGTTTTTTGGGAAGCTGAATATTCATTCCTGTATCGTAGATTATTGGTGTCTTCATCATGATAACTCTCATATAAGTATTTCACAGCACCTTCAACATCAAACCAATCACTAGTTAAAGAAGCTCCTTGAACAAAAGAGTTATTTTGTGGAGAATTAAGTTTTGGAGCATCTGGAGCTGTTTTGTCATAAGTAGTATCGCACCAATCACTCCAATCTGAAATTGGCTCACCATCATCATATTTATCATTATCGTTTAAATCACTAAAAGCCCTTACTCTCGTTCTATATAAACCCTCACCAATTCCTGAACCAAATGTTCCCCAACCTGAGTAATTATTGAGATAGGAATCAGAGAGAGTTTCAATAACTGAACTAACGTTAGAATCATCAGGATTTGATAGCTTAATTCTTCCTACTTGACCCAATAAAATATCAGGGTTGGAGTTAGGTCGTTGATTGTGCCTAATATATTTAACATTACTGCCCGAAGCTGAAACATCTGTCCAAACTGTTGACCTATTAGTAGAACCATCAAAATAATTTCCACAGGTCATTGATGGAGAATTAATAGCATCAATACCCTGAATAGCATAGCCTAAAATGGTTGGAGTAACTGGCGTTAGACTTGTATAAACTTCAGAATACTCTGAATTATCTATTGCTAACCAATCAAAATCAAATCTATGACTGGTAAACCAGCCGTATCTATTACCACCAACTGTATCTCCAATAATATCCAAAGGATTTGCTAACACCCAAGAACCGATGGGTACTAAAGAACCCTTCTTATAAATACTCAATGTTACTTCAAGCTGATTATCATCATTTTTTCTAAACTTATGCTCCAAAGTATACCAGCCACTTTCATTGATGCTAACAGGCGATCTATCCGGATTACCTGGCCATCCAGGAGCATTATTACTAACACTGACAAACCATTGACCACTACTACTAGGATCAGTGCCCAAATGAAATATAAAATCTCTTCTATGGGAATTATCTGGTGTACTAATGGCTGAAGAATAATCAAATCTTTTATCGGAAGAATCA
>CAYTIA010000019.1:0-17804 GCA_964437755.1 uncultured Pseudomonadales bacterium
CCGTGAGGGCGCCGGTTTTCGAAACCGGTGCAATAGACCGCTATGCGACCCTTCCAAATATAATCAGCCAGAATTAATCAACTTAATTGGTGTTAATAACATTCCTCACCAGACCTGAACTTCAGCGGAAAATCTTTACTAAAATACCCTTCTAAAATTGAGATAAATATTGGCTGAAGATCATAGATATAACAAACTTCACCATCATCCCCCAAATATGCACAACTATATCCAGGAACTTTACATGATTGCTTTATTGGCATTAATAAAAATCCAATAACTACTAAAGTTATAACAATCAAAATTTTTCGATTTTTATTATTTTTTTGTTTCATTAAAGTGCACCCGGCGGGATTCGAACCCACGGCCTTCAGTTCCGCAAACTGACGCTCTATCCAACTGAGCTACGAGTGCTCTATCATTACAAACCAGCAACCCATATTTTACCTGTTTTAAGAATACTTGTCAGATACAATCAACACAGTTATTACAAAAGTTTTGGAATAAAGATGAAAAAACCAATAATTGCTGCCATAGCTGCCAACACCAATACGCTGCCCGCAGCTAAATCTCTAGCTTTTTTAGTAGCTTGATACTCCAAGCTTTCATGATCTCGAATAAGATCTGCCAACTCTTCAATAGCGGTATTCATCAACTCAGCTGAAATTACTAAAGCAATCAATATACCAACAATAACCCACTCAAAATTAGCAAGATCAACAGATAAACCAAATACAATTACAAAGAAGGTCACCAATAGATGAACTTTCATATTTCTTCCTTCTGTTCCAGCCACAACTCCATTAAAAGCATACTTAAAACCATTAAAAAATTTTGTTGCTTTTTCTTTCATGATGATTTGATTTATAGTATAGTTAATTTATGAAGCCTGCCACCAATTTATCATACATTAATTTATTTGACATCGTTGGTCCAGTGATGATTGGGCCCTCTAGCTCACACACAGCTGGAGCTGCTAAGATTGGTCAAGCAGCTCATGCTCTTTTGGAAGAAGAGCCAAAGAAAATTCGCATAAAACTGTATAACTCCTTCAGTGACACTGGCAAAGGTCATAAAACTGATCTGGCAGTGCTTGGTGGTTGTATTGGCATTGGTGCTGAAGATGAACAGTTACTCTTCTCTCAGAAAATTGCAGATGAAAAAAAACTTGACTATAAAATTAAGTGGGGCTATCACTCTTTGGATCTTCATCCTAATACAGCTATTATTGATTTAATAGGAGATAATTATAAAGTTGGAATTGTTGGCTATTCAATTGGCGGAGGTAGAATTGAGATCGCAAAAAAGTTTAGAGCCTCTATTAAAAACAGTTCAGAAAATATTAATGTTGGGGATTTTTCAGTCAATCAAAAGGGCAAATCTAAAAAAAATAAGGAGGGGTATTTTTCTTTTAATGAGCTTGCTAGCAAAGCCAATACTTCTAAACAGTTTTTGGACCTTCTCTTAACCATTCAAGAAATGGGTTTTGGTCAATCAAAAGATCAAATCCTAAATGAGTTCTTGCGTCGCTGGCAAATTATGGCTAGATCAGTTTCGAAAGGTATGAGTAACTATCAGCGATCTGAAAACAAGATGTTTGGCGGAGATGCTTATCGAATCCGTCGATCAAAACTAAACATCTTGAGCGAAGAGATTGAGAAAGGTGTTTTTTATGCTATTGGTGTGTCAGAACACAACGCTAGAATGGGCAAGATTGTGGCCTCACCTACCGCAGGTTCTGCCGGCATCACTCCTGGAGTTTTACGATCTATGCAAGAAAAGTTTTTCTTTTCAGATGAAGAACTGGCAAGAGCCCTAGCTGTAGCAGCTGGAATAGGCGCTATCATCGCCAACAAAACAGCTCTGGCCGGAGCTGTTGGGGGTTGCCAAGCAGAAATTGGGGCAGCTGGAGCCATGACTGCCGCCGCTGGAGTTTACCTTTTAGGTGGAAAGGTTGAGGCAATTGAGGCTGCAGCCAGTTTAGTTCTCGCAAATCTACTCGGATTAACCTGCGATCCAGTGATGGGATTGGTTGAAGTGCCATGTATTTTAAGAAATGGAATGATCTCTAGTATGGTTTTTGCTGCCATTGAGATAGCACTCGACGGAGTTCGTTATTCTATTCCATTTGATGAGGTGGTGGATGTAATGAAAAAAGTTGGGGATGATATGCATGCTGCCTATAAAGAAACCAGCAAGGGTGGATTGGCTCAAACCACTACTGCAAAAACTTTGTGTAGCGGTTGCCAAAGATGCGGTTAGTAGATAAATATTCATACACATTAAAAAAGTATTACTACATTTTTATATTTCACGGGGTATAATGACCCTGCTTGTTCATTCCCCATGAACAGCTTCCTTAAAGAAAGTAATTATTATATTAATTAGTTCGAAAGGATCGAGCATGAAAATTAAATCAATCGTCGCTCAAGAAATTCTTGATTCTCGTGGTAATCCCACAGTAGAGGCAGAGTTACTTCTTGAAAATGGCATTAGTGCCAGAGCCGCAGTTCCATCAGGAGCATCCACTGGTACCCATGAAACTTTAGAGTTGCGAGATGAAGATGAGAACCGATATTTAGGCAAGGGTGTATTGAAAGCAGTTGCTAATGTCAACAAGATAATCGCTCCTGCCTTAGTAGGAATGGATGTTTTTGATCAAAGAGCTTTGGATGAAAAAATGCTAGAACTCGATGGCACTGAACTAAAAAGCAAGCTAGGTGCTAATGCAATTTTATCAGTTTCGATGGCAGCTACTCGCGCCGCTGCCCTTACCAAAGAAATTCCTTTATACGAGTACATAGCAAGTTTATTTGGATATGATAACTCTAGCTTTAAAATTGCTACTCCAATGATGAACGTACTCAATGGCGGCAAACATGCCATTGGTAGCAGTGATATGCAAGAGTACATGATTATGCCTGTAGGTGCACCAAGTGTACAAGAAGCTTTGCGATGGGGAGCAGAGGTTTTTCATCATCTAGGAAAAATTCTTAAAAGCAAGGGACAGCAAACTACCGTCGGTGATGAGGGTGGCTATGCTCCAAAGTTATCTTCTAATGAAGAACCTTTGCAGTTAATTGTTGAGGCCATTAAAAACGCAGGCTATGCCCCAGGAAAGGATGTCAGTATCGCCATGGATCCAGCCGCCAGTGAATTTTATCACGATGGTATGTATCATCTTGATGTTGAGGGTAAAAAACTCACTTCAGAAGAGCTAGTTAATCGCTATATTGAATGGGTAGAAAAATATCCAATCGTCTCAATTGAGGATGGTCATGCTGAGGATGATTGGGAGGGATTCAAGATGATGGTCGAGAAGTTGGGAGATAAGATTCAAATTATGGGAGATGATATCTTTGTCACTAATCCTAAACGCCTTGAAAGAGGCATTAAGGAAAAGACTGCCAACTCCATTTTGATTAAACTCAACCAGATTGGTACCGTTACCGAAACAATCAACTGTATTCAAATGGCTTACAAAGCTGGCATGACTGCCGTTGTTTCTCATCGCTCTGGTGAAACGGAAGATGCTTACATTGCTGATTTTGTGGTTGGAGCCGGTACAGGCCAAATTAAATCTGGCTCAGCAAGTCGCTCTGAAAGACTGGCAAAGTACAACCAACTAATGAGAATTGAGAGAGAGCTTGGCTCAAAAGCCAAGTTCCCAAAGATGCCTTACGCTAAATAAGTTGGCATCACTGATATAAAATTATTCCAGGTAGGAGAAAATTAACCCTTTCTCCTACTTGGTAATGTCGTAGTCAATAGTTATTAGTTATCCACCAATATATGTCCTCACCAACTGGCAAAGTTCTTACTATTATTCTTGATGGATGGGGTTTATATAAATCTTATCCAGGTAACGCAATTGAGTTAGCCAATAAACCATATTACGACAGCTTAGTTAGAGATTATCTTTACACTCCTCTCGAAGCCTCAGGTTTAGCGGTTGGATTACCTGACGGACAGATGGGTTCATCAGAAATCAATCATATGATTATTGGCGCCGGACGTGTTCTGTACCAAGATTTAGTTAAGATTAATGAGTCAATTAAAGATGGTACTTTTGATCAAACTCCAGAGTTTTTGGCAGCCTTTGGACATGTCAAAAAGCACAACTCTAAGTTACATATCAAGGGTTTATATAGCCCAGGAGGCGTTCACTCTCACTCTGGTCATTTCTTTGCTATGGCAAAGTTAATTAAAAAAGTTGGTTTGGCAGATAAATCTTATTATCATATTATCGCTGATGGTAGAGACACCAAACCAGAAAGTGGGTACGAATATATTAAAGAGTTCTCTGAGTTTGTTAAACAAGAGCATGCTGGTACCTTCGCCAGTATCAGTGGTCGCTATTTTGCTATGGATCGCGATCATAATTGGGAAAGAACTGACAAATACTTTGAGATGATCACTCAAGGAAAAACTTCACATCATTTTAATAACATTCAAGAAGCTATTAAACATAATTATCAAAACAAGGTAACTGACGAGTTTATCGAACCAACTTTAATTGTTGAAGAAGGTCAAGGACCTGTACTAATTCAGGAAAACGATGCAGTGATATTTTTAAATTTCCGCAATGATCGCCCTCGCCAAATTGTAGAAAGATTCTTAGAAAAAGGTCCAAAAAATCTTTATTACGTAACCATGACTCAGTATAGCCCAGACTATGATGTTAAGGTGGCTTTTCCTCCAGTCAGTACTGAAAAAACACTTCCACAAGTGATTTCTGAAGCTGGCTTAAAACAACTTCGCTTAACAGAAACCGAGAAGTTTGCACATTTGACCTTCTTTATGAACTGTAAACGAGAAGAACCTTTCGCAGGCGAAGATCGAGTTATGATCGATACTTACTCTGATATCGCTCAGCACGATGAAAGACCAGAAATGAGAGCTCCAGATATTGCGCATAAAACAGTTGAGGAGATTAAATCTGGTAAATATTATGCAATTTTCATCAATCTCTGCAACGCAGATATGGTTGGACACACCGGTAATATTCCAGCTGCAATCAAGGGAATAGAAGCTGTTGACAATGCTTTAGCTAAGATTGTACCTGTTGCTAGAGAATATGGTTACGAAGTAATAGTAACAGCCGATCATGGCAATGCAGAGCAAATGCTAGATGAGAACTCAACTGATCGTTTAACCGCCCATACCGCAAATCCCGTACCATTTATTTTGGTAACTAACAGATTTGATAAACTAACCAAAGAAGATGGTAAACAACCAGATGTGGCTCCAACCATCCTAAAGTTAATGGGTTTAGAACAACCAAAGGAGATGACGGGGGAGAGCTTGGTATAACTAATTCGTTAACAACGTTAATGATTATTAATAGGAGTTAACTCTTTCTGAGGGGCAAGCCCCTCAGCGTTTTTGTCTTGCTTCGCAAGATCAAAGCCTGCTCCCCTGTGACAATCTATTATGTTATTAGTGTGTCACACTAGGGGGATTCCCCCTAGACCCCCATTCTGATTAGTTCTCCCGCAGCAAGCTGACGGGGTATAATCAGAATTAAACTGAATAAATTTGGCTCTGATTACTCATAATCATTACCAATCTTTCTATTCCCATACCAATACCAGCATAATTTTTTCCTGAGTTATCCATAATTTTGAGTGCTTCTAAAAATTCGAAATCAATCGGATGTGAGGGTAGATTATTTCTGAGTCTATTCTCTTCTTCATTAATAAAATAGTTTTTGACTAAATCTGAGTCAGTTTGTTCATTATTACCATTGCCGATTTCTAAGCCACCTAAATAAACCTCAAAGCGTTCAGCTAAATATGGTTTATTTTTTTGAACCTTACAAAGAGGAGATGTCTGAGCTGGGAAATCAAGTAAGAACAGAGGTTGTTTTCCTAGGAGGGGTTCTATTTTATCCATCACTACTTGATCAAATAACTGTTCCCAGTTGGCTTCATTAGTTTGATAACCAAGTTCTTTAGCTATCGTTTTCATCTCATTAAGTTCTTGTGATTTCTCAAGCTCAGCATCAGTCACTTGATTAAAAAGATTTTCTAAAGATAAACGTTTCCAAGGAGAGTTAAGATTAATAGTTTCACCCTGATACTCTAAATCTCCCTTCAAATCGAGATAATCACTCACTTGTTTCCAAACAACTTTTACAACTTCCTCAACATCTGCCATAATTTTTTCATAGTTAGCGTCTGCTCTATACCACTCCAACATTAAAAACTCTGGGTTGTGCTCCACATCAGCCGCTTCAAGATTTCTGAATGTTTGACCAATCGAAAAAACTTTTTCTAACCCCCTTGCCAACATCTTTTTTAAAGCAGCTTCTGGGGAGGTTGGTAAATACATTGTTTCTGATTTATCCATATATTTCCATGTCATAGAAAAAGAGTAGAGATTCGGCTCAAGAGGAATAGCTTTGTTTAAAACAGGAGTAATTACTTCGTGAAACGACTGATTGTAAAAAAACTCACGAACTGTTTTTATGACCAACTCTTTGATAAAAAACTGATTATTTTTATTCATCATTTTCTTTACAAGTATCACGCAAGCCACACATAAAATCAGGCTCAACACATTTATAATAACGATCAACTCGCAGCTTGTACTGATTAGTTAAATAATCAATCTCATCAGAGATTTTACCAACTGGATTTATACCCTCACAACAACCATAAACCATACCGTCACTCATCAAAGAAAGTTGATGACAGCCAAAATTTTTTGGTGGAAATACCTTCTTCTTTTCTGAGAGAAATTTGATCTGCTGATCAGACAAAAATCCAAAAACTTCACTCTCCCCAACTCTATTCGAGATAGGATGATTGTTTAAATATGTCAAAGGTTTTCTGGGGTGATAGGTTATTTCTGGAAGATAACCCAGCGCATTTCTTAGCCAATCCTCGAACTTATCAATCTCATCAAAATTATTTGTTGAAACAACCGAAAAGATTTCTATATGAAAATCTAATTTGGTGGCTTTTTTTAAAAATTCTAAGCTTAGATTAAAATTTCCTTTTCCCCGATTTAAATCGTGGCTTAACTCAAGTCCATCTAAAGAAACAATCAAATTTACTTTGTTAGGCTCACTAATTTGGTCTAGATTATCAATAGTACCATTGGTAATAATCTCAACCACTAAGTTAGAAGCTGTCAGCTTATTAATGCACTCTACAAACCAATTGAGTAAAAAAACTTCTCCTCCACAAAATGTTACTATCTCAAGATTATGCTTTTCTCTAAAGCGAGTAATAAAATCTAGAACTTGTTTTACTGTTAGCTGTTTTTTTGTTTTACATGTATAACAAATTTTGCAAGCCAAATTGCAACTTTCTAGAGGTGAAATATACAAAGATGATAAATTGTATTTTTGTATTGACATTGACTACCCCTCCAACAACTCCAATAAAAATTTAGGCAAGGCTCCATCATTGACATGACCTATCACTAAATTCACTTCTTTTTTTAAATCTGGAGAGGCATTACCCATAGCAACTGCATAACCAATTTCTTGCAAAAACTCAGTGTCATTGGCACTATCACCAAACCCCATTGTTTTTAAGGGGTCTATCACGCCCATTTGTACTAGTTTTCTCACCGCCACCCCCTTGTTTATTCCAGTCGCAGTTATATCTACTGATGCTGGTAATCCAGAAGGGGTCATAAATCTAATGTTAACAAGTGAGTTATAAAAGAAATCTGGATAGAGCTCACGGTCAATATTATTAATATTGATTAAATAAGCCTGCTCGCCAGCATATTGATCAAGGGACAAAACATTACTTTTCCAAGAACGTTGAGCAACATCGATGAATGGTTTATTTAAAAACATCGCTTCATGAGTAACAATCACAACTCTCTTTTTTGTCTCAGATTGAAAATGTTTAATGACCTGATGCACAAAATCAGTTGAAATTGGATGACCTTCCAAAATTTCTCCCTTAGAATTAATAATTTGTGCCCCCCCACTGACAACATGAATACCCTCGATGCCAACTTCTATCATTGGTAATAAGACTGTGTGCTTTAAAGCTTGATAGCCTCTACCAGTACATAATCCTATTTTAATACCACGAGATCTAATTCTAGACAGACATTCCAACAACCCCTCTGGAATCTCCTTTTTTTCAGTTAATAAAGTGTTATCTACATCAAACAACATTGATGAAAATTGATTTAATTCTGGTCTCATATTATCTTTTATCAGATTTTAAATACTTATGTTTTTTAATTTTTTCTGGCAAGAACTCTTCTGTATTCTGAGGATACATTTGATAAGCCTTGCCATAGTCAAGTTTCTCCATTAATTTTGAGGATGCATTACGCAATTTTAAGGGAATGACTAAATTTCCATATTTTTTGACATCTTCTTGTGCTGCTCTCAAACCATCGTAGGTCGACCGATCTTTTTTAGCTAAGGCTAAATATGTTGCTCCATGAGCTAAATTTATAGCACATTCAGGATAACCAATGGTTGAGCAGGCCTGAAAAACTGCATTAGCTACAACCAAAGCAGTGGGCTGTGCTAAACCAACATCCTCAGAAGCAAAGATTACCATTCTTCTGGCAATAAAAAGTGGATCTTCGCCAGCCTCAACCATTCTAGCTAAGTAATAAAGAGCAGAATTTGCATTACTTGCTCTCATACTTTTTATAAACGCACTGATGGTGTTGTAGTGTTCATCTCCAGTTTTGTCATAGCGAAGATTTTTATTCTGATAAGCATTTTTCAGATTTTCTACGGTTACCTTGTGATAAAGTTGCTCTGTAGCTTCAGTAATATTCAAAGCTTGACGCGCATCTCCATCGGCAAAAGAAATGATCCAATCGATAGCTGACTTAGATAGTTTTATCTTAGTTCGTTTAAGAATTTCTTTCATTTCCAACTCTGAAAGTGAGTTTAATACAAAAACTCTCAGTCGTGATAATAATGCTGAGATAACACTAAAACTTGGGTTTTCGGTTGTAGCTCCAATTAAATATAATTGACCACGCTCAACATATGGCAGTAAAAAGTCTTGTTGAGCTTTAGTAAATCTATGAATTTCATCTAAAAAAAGAATCTTTGGCTGATCAAAAAAAGCATCGCTGTTAACAAATTCTCTGATATCAGCTTTTCCAGCTGAAACTGCTGACAACTCAATTAGCTGCGCATTAAACTTTTTGGAATATATTCTAGCTAAAGTTGTCTTACCAACTCCCGGTGGTCCCCACAAAATAAACGAAAATAGATGATCATTTTCAATTGCTTGATAAATTGGTTGCCCCATAGACACCAAATGAGTTTGGCCCACAAAATCATCAAGTTCAACTGGTCTAATTTTATCAGCCAATGGTTGCATAATTGTTGAATAAATAAACTCAGAGCAGCGAAACTAACTCCAAAAATGAGGATAGTTCTGTCTAATAAACTCAGCTCGTTTTTCTCCTTTTAAGTGAGGAATAAAAGGACGATAAGTTGACATTTTTTCTTTATGATCCTTAATGTTGGTCAACAACTTACTCACATAATGTTGTAAATCTTCAGCCCTTTTAATGTTAGTAATGTAAAAATACTTTTTATTTACTCTGGAAGGATCATCTGTCGATAATCCAGAGCTGCTCGCACTTGAACGAGCAATAAATGTTTCAAGCTTAAGCAATGATTGTAAAAAACCTTTAGTACTTGCTCCTGTATCAACGATCATATCTAGAGGTAATGCCAAAGAATGTCTGCTTGCAGGAGTAGTATAAACGAACTTAATTAATCTTTTTGTAGTCACTAAAGCAATACTTTTTCTCCACAAAGTTGTCACCCACCACCAACCAATTAAGACAAAGCTCATTATTATTAGTACTAAAATTAACTCAAAAATTAGACCTATTGAAAATCCAAATATGCTAGAAATAAATCTTTTTAAAATTACCCCAGCAACGAGTAACGATAAACCAGCCACAATCACAAACACACGCTTGGCTGTCAGGGCATACTTATTTTCGCGGGTGATAAAAAGAATTCTTTCATCGGTAGCTTGTCCCGGAAATTTATACTCGTAAGGAAACTTAAATCTCAAGACTGAAAAAATATTTTGCATTGTGATCAATTATATCATCTATAGTTTAGATACCGTTGCTATTTTTTTGTATGAATTTGATATAATTAGTGCATATCAATATTTTACACAAATATGATTTCAAACGAAACTCTGACAAGAGTAGAAATACTAAGTATCAATCAAATATTGAGTTATCTAAAGCGATCAGCTGAAGCATTTTTTGAAGATAAGTCAATAGATTTTTCAAATATTTGTCAATGGTTAAAAGATATTAACAGCGACTCTTTAAATCCATTAGCTACGAACACCTGTCTTTTTACCTTACAGCATCGAATCGATGTTCTTTCACCTCAACTATTGTTAAGAAAGAACGGAGGGTACTTATTTCTCCAGGTAAAAACTGATGCTGGAAGAGTAATTATTGATTACGGATATGCCTCCATCGATTCCTTTCCACAAGATAATGTTTTGCACTCATTATTAGAAAAACAAAATTCTTTGGAAGAAAATTCTAGGCATGAAATTTCACTTGAGCTTCTTAAGTTCTTTATAATTAAACTTTTGTCTTCAGAACTGTCTGAAGCTTTAAGGAAATGCATGGAAGAAATGCTGGTGGAAATAGAAAATAATAACCTTGAGCCAAGAAAGTGGATTGGCGAGATAATGAGTATGGCAGATGAATTAATCCCTCACCCAACACAAGAAGAGGGCATGATTTTTGAAAAAATTTCTGGAATTCTTTCTCAAATGATTTAGTTATCCGTGATAATTTCTCTTATCTTCTCCATTCCCATTTTCACTACCTCAAGCGTAGGACTAAAACTTAAACGGATGTATTTTCTGAATAAATTTTCTTCTCTATTAATATTTTTGCGTAGATCAAAAAACTCACCAGGAACAACAATTACTTGTTTTTTTAATCCAGCTTTGAAAAACTCATGGCCATCGTTTAATGGAGAAGTTAAAGATTCAAGATTGACCCAAACATAAAAGGCTCCATCAGGAATAGAGGCAGAAAGTCCCATTTCATTAAGTTGTTGAATCATATAGTCTCTCTTCAGCTTATATCTGTGGTGTATGGCAATTGTTTCCTGCAGCAACTTATCTGTTTCTATTAATTGTAAGGCTGCAGCTTGAATTGGATGGCTAGCACCACCATCCAAAAATGAGGATACACTTGAAATATTTTCAATAGTGTTTGCAGGACCCAAAGCCCAGCAAAGTCTCCAACCAGGATATCTAAAAGCTTTGCTTAAACCAGCTACTAGAATAATTGGAGTATTTTCAATATCTTCAATAAACTCAGCCACAGAAACCATTTTCTGTTCACCGTTTGAATAAATATGATTGAAATAAAACTCATCAATAATTAATGAAAAATTAAGTTTTTCTGCAAGATCAACCAGTTCTTTTAACTGATCACCTTGAATAACTGCTCCAGTTGGGTTACATGGGTTACTGATCAAGAAAGCCTGGATATTATTATCAACTATGAATTTTTCGAACTGAGCCAAATCTACTTGAAAGTTTTTTTTAGGATCTAGCCTAAACTCGACAGGCTCTACGTTATTAAACACATTCATTATCCCTTTATATGAAGCATAATCAGGATTAAAGAAACCAAGTTTAATATTGTCAAATGACCCCATGATTCTTGATAAAACTAATCTACCACCACCCCCAATCAAAACATTTTTTCCTGAATATTGCAGTGATTTTTCTTGTCTAAAAAAGAAGTTATATAAATCTGCAACCTTTTGTCTTAACTCTGGTAAACCTGCTACAGGGGCATATCCATGCTGAGCACAACTTAAGTTAATTTGGTTGATTCTTGGAATACATCCGTCAATCTCAGCAAGTTCTGGACCTCCTTGTCCCAAATTGCACCAATTTGGATTTGTATAAGAAAATCCTAGCTTAGCTGCCTCCTCCATAACACTGATAACACCAGCCTTGGGATAAGATTTAAAGCCTGGAGAGAGATTTGTCATAGGAAAAGGAGATGGTTATTAATTTTAGGGCAGTTAAAAAACATACTAAATATTAATATGTATCTATTGTATCATAGATATCAGAAGACAAGCTTAAGAAAACAGGATAAAAAAATAGTAACTAGGAAAGTTTTTGCAGTTATTCAAGCTCAATTGGAGACATTCTTCTTACTTCTCCCTCGTACATATCCTCAATCTCAATGGGTCCAAGCTTAACTCTTTTTAATCTAGTAACCATTAAGCCAACTTTTGCTGTCATTCTTCTGATCTGCCTATGCCTGCCCTCGTGAAGAACAACTCTTAATTTCACTCTATCTGGCTCGCGAAAAATAATTTCAACTTGAGCAGATGCAGTCATGCCGTCAGATAATTTGACTCCACGGCGTAGTTTCATTAAATCCTTGTCAGATAAATGACCATTTGCCCAGACTAGGTACTCTTTTGAAGTATGAAACTTTGGATGAGTTAATTTTTGAGTAAGTTCACCATCATTGGTAAGAATCATCAAACCCTCACTTTCAATATCAAGTCTTCCTACAGGATAAAGTCTGGTATTTGGACTAATACCCTCCATTAATGATAATACTGTTGGCCTACCTTCGGGATCACTAGTTGTAGATACAATACCCACTGGTTTATAGATTTTCCAATACTCATTCTTTTGTACTTGTTCATATTTTTCTTGGAGTTTTCCTACTCGAATTTCATCTTTATTAGGATCGACTGACATTCCCAATTGAGCCGGCTTATCATTAACTATTATCAAACCATCAATTATCATTTGATCAATTTTTCTTCTTGATCCTAGTCCAGTACTGGCTAAGTATTTATTTATTCTCATAAAATAATGGCGTTATCTTCTTGATATGTTGAGGAGCGAGGCATTATAAAAACATCTTGTCCATATTCACTAGTACCAACTTTAGTAGCTTCGTTTCTCAATATTTTTTCAAGAGGTCTACAGTAATTACAACCTCCTTCTCCATGAGGACATTTAAAACTATCTAGTTTTCTTGCTGTTTTAATCTTTTTGGCAATCTGCAACACTTGCTCTTGAGCTTGATTTAGATCAGGCAGCTTTTGCTCAAAAGGAGTTTTATCAGTATTCAGATACCAATAACTGGCTTTGGCAACTTTTCTTTTTTGTACATTGCTAACTAGCAAATGATATATTGGTAGTTGAAGAGAGCCATCTTCTTCTTTCTTTTTTCCGGTTTTAAAATCAATAATATGAACCGCTTCTTCGTCTGGAAAATACTCAAGCCAGTCAATCTTTCCGCATAAAATGATATTGTCTTCGTCAGACAACCAATAATATGGTAAATCTTGTTGAATCTTGACAGCCAAGTTTTTTAAAGGACCAGGATTATTTTCAACCATTCTCAACATCTCATTACCTCGCTCAAAATAGTAATGTTCTGTATCATTATCCAAAAAACCACCTTTTTCGCCCGAAACCTTTGACCAAAGTTTTTTAAAACGATCTGTCAGCTTAACCTCAAATCTTTTATTGGCTGGCAAAGTTGACAACGATTCGAGCACTTCATGAACGATTTGACCTAAAGCCAAAGCTGGACTCATTAACTGAATTTTTCTTCCAGTTTCTGGATCTCGATAGATGTTATTTAAAAAATAAGCTCGAGGACAATGAAGATAATCATTAATAGAGGTATGTGAAACCCACACAGCAGTAAATTTATCTTGAGGCATATACAACTTCTTTATGTTTCTTAGTATTTTTTGATTATACCCCGACTCGACATCAAAAGGTATAATCGGATAGATTAACAGATATTAATGAAAGTAATAATGCAGTTAACACAATTAAAATTTGAAAATGATCCTGTTACCTATGTATCTCCAAGTTGGAATGAGATGAACCTGTTAACCTTTCAAGTTAGTGAGCAACTAAAAAAAGATAGTTTTACATTTAATCGCATTGTCACTTTAGCCAAAGGTGGCTGGCCAATGACACGCTCGCTAATTGATTTTTCTGGAATTCCAGAAATTGCCAGTATCGGCATCAAATTTTATTCAGGAGTTAATCAACGTTACGACAAACCTAAGATTTACCAAGATATTCCCGTGTCTGTTAAAGATGAATCAATATTACTTTTTGATGATGTAGCTGACACTGGAGAATCTTTAATTTTTACCAAAAAGCTTTTAGAGGAAAGAGGGGCAAGAGATGTAAAAACAGCCACCATTTTTTATAAACCTCACTCTAAACTCAAACCTGATTTTTTTGCTAAAGAGACTTCAGCTTGGATAGTCTTTCCATTTGAACCATTTGAGATGATAGAGCTAATTGGGGGCAAATGGTTGAAACAAGGAGTTTCTTTTCAAGAAATAACAAAAAGATTTAGTGAGTTTAGTTTTCCAACAGAGATAGTTGAGTCTGCAGTTAGTCATTTATATAAATCAGCATGAACTCTCAAAAAATTTTAAATAACATTGTTTGTTTTACGGCTAATGATAATAAGATTAAAAAGTTTGAAAATCTTTGGGATTTAAATAGTGGCATATCATATAACTGTTATCTTCTAAAGGGTAAAAAGAATACATTAATCGATACAGTCGAAAAAAAGTTTTCAAATGAGTTAATTGCTAATTTAAAAACTGAGTTAAAGGATCAATCTCTTGATTATTTAGTTATCAATCACATGGAACCTGATCACTCTGGCACAGTTTTGGCTTTAATCAAAAAATACCCTAATTTAAAACTGATTGGAAATCATAAAACTACGGTTTTTGCCAAAGGTTTTTATGATCTTGATGAAAAAAGATTTGTTCAAGTATCTGATGGAGACTCTTTGGAATTAGCAGAATATAAATTAGAATTTCACCAAACTCCAATGGTACATTGGCCAGAAAGCATGGTGGCTTTAGAAAATAATCAAGGTATCTTGTTTAGTAGTGATATTTTTGGCGGATACAAAACAGTTAATGATCAGGTATTAGCCGACAAACGAAATGATCTAGATGAGTTTCTTGATCAAGCTCGCGCTTATTTTGCTACCGTGATCGGTGGCTATACCCGTCCTGCCCTAGCAAGCCTGAAAAAATTTAAAGCTCTTAATATTAACTGTATTGCTCCAGCTCACGGCCTTGTGTGGAAAAAAAATTACCAACAGATTTTTGAGTTGTATCTACAATGGAGTCAGTACTTAACCGACAATGAGAAAAGTGTGGGAGTAACAATAATTATTGGGAGTATGTACGGTCATACTTGGCAAATTGGAGAATTAATTAAGCGTGAATTAGTTGCTAAAGGGATCCAGGTTGATCTTCTGGATGCTAGTCTTACTTCTCAAACAGAGCTACTTAACTGCGTTTGGAAAAATCAAGGACTAGTTATTGGTAGCTGTACTTATTCAAACGGACTCCTACCTCCAGTAAAAAATATTTTAGATGCCTTAGAAGATAGAAAAATGAAAAATAAAAAACTGGGAATTTTCAGCTCTCACAGTTGGACCGGTGGAGCAATGAGGTTCTTAAAGGAGTATGCAGTGAAGTCTAAGCTAGAATTAATTGAGCCAATTTTTGAGACTCAATATATGATGAACAGTGAGTCAAACAAAAATGCAATCTTATTAGTAAAAAAGATGAACGAAGCACTGTTGAAGTAGTATGCCAAACTCAAAATACGAGCAATTAAAAGAGATTAGAGATGAGGTAGTGGCACTCAAAAACTCCCCACTTTTTGATTATAGAAATAAAAATCGCTACAAGCCTGTCATTGGACAAGGTAGCCACAATGCAAAAATTATGTTTGTAGGCGAGGCCCCAGAAAAAAATGAAGCTGAGACTGGAGTACCTTTTTGCGGGGCGGCCGGCAGAGTTTTAAATGAGCTATTGGCCTCAATCAATCTTAAACGCGAAGAAGTTTACGTAACCAATATTGTCAAAGACCGGCCGCCTAACAATCGGGACCCTTCAACGCAAGAAATTGAGCTTTACTCACCTTTTTTGGTTAAACAAGTCAAAATTATCAAACCAGCTATTATTGTCACACTCGGAAGATTCTCGATGGAGTTTGTGATGAGAGAGTTTGGACTAGAATCAGAATTAGACAAGATCAGCACCCTGCATGGAAAAAGTTTTGTCACTCCAAAACAGTTTGGATCTTTGCAGGTAGTACCACTTTACCACCCGGCAGTAGCTTTGTATAACGCTTCGCAGAGAAAGGTGCTGGAAGAGGATTTTAGAGTTTTAGCAACTATATTAAGTTTAATATGAGACAATTGCTCTAACATTATTGTCTAATTTAGAGATCAAGATAAATATATGGAAATAGCTATAGAAAAAAGTCCAAAAGGACTAATCCAAATAAAAGAGTATCTCAAACAACTGTATACAGACATTCAAGATATTCCAAATATAGAAATTTATATGACTGATATAGTTGAACTAATACTGGAGTATGACTCTCTTGTAATCAACTGTATAAAAAACAATAAATTATCCTGGCAAGAACGGAGTGGAAATAAGTATTTAGATTTCGATGAAGCAAATGAAGAATCTGCAAAACTTGAAGCAGAACTTGCATCAAAAGCTACACAAGCTGCTGATCTAGTCTTCCCTATTTCACAGTATAATGATGAACAAAAAAAACAGAGACGCCACTTTATAGATAGTTTATTCACAAGAGAGAATGCAATAAAGCGTATTGAACAGAGTATTCCCAATATATCGTTCCAAATACCAACTGGTAAAGTTGACATCCAAGTCAAAAAAGCAGCTACTTTAGGACACCTTGCAGAACTTGTGAAAAATAGCCAACCTTATAGTTAATTGATTTCTTTCCATCTCTCCCCAACCTCATCCACACTCAAGCTATCCTTGATTTTGAACTCGCCCACTCTAGTTCTTACTAAACTCATTAAGTAAGCCCCTGTGGCTAATTTCTCTCCCAGATCTCTGGCTAAGGAACGAATGTATACTCCAGACCCTACCACGGCTTTCAGCTTTACCATTGGATAGCAATAATCCAATACTTCCAGCTTAAAAATCTGAACTTTTTTTGGCTTAATGTCTGGTTTTTTTCCGGATCGAGCAATTTTATAAGCCGGCCTACCCTTGATTTTGACAGCTGAATAGCTGTGAGGTGTTTGCCAAATTTCTCCTAAAAATTGCTTTAGAGTGACGTTCAGTTTATCTAGGCTTGGTTCTTGAGCATCCTCAACAACTTTTTCTTCACCTTCAGAGTCTCCAGTGATAGTGTTTGCTCCTAATTTTATTTCAGCTAGATACTCTTTATCACACAGTAAACACTGACTTAACTGCCTCGTCCCATTTCTTGAAATTCCAATCACCAATACTCCCTCTGCCAAGGGGTCAAGTGTGCCAGCATGACCAATCTTTCGCTCACCAGTAACTGCTCGCAGCTGTCTAATAACTTGAAAAGAAGAAATACCAACTGGTTTATAAACTGAAAAAATAGTCTGGATCATTTTTTTAAACTCATTTGATCTTCGGCAACCACAAAGAAAAAAGGTATACGCTACCAATTATTGATAGCACCATCACACACTGCCAATAAAGCTGTAACACAAACCACACCGATTCATTGGGGAAAAACTTATAAAACCAAAATTTTTTAGGCGGGTTACGATGCTCAGAAGCAAACTGTTCATTTAGCCAATAGTTAATCTCACCAAAACTTCTCACTATCCAAAAAACTGCATAAATAAGCCAAAAGAGTAACCAATCATTAAACAATAATGAAATACCAATCGCCATCAACCAGAAAATCCCTAATACTACCGCATCTGCCCACACAAAAGCTCCCATA
>CAYTIA010000020.1:0-6246 GCA_964437755.1 uncultured Pseudomonadales bacterium
TTACTCAAACATCTGTTTTTGTAGCCAATAAGAATCAGCGTGATTTAGGTGGCCTTGAAAAGAACTGACACTTTGTTCAAACTCTTCTTGAGTTATCTCTTTATTAATAAGTTGTTGTTTTTTATTTTTTAGTCTTTTTTGCATTCTTAGAAGAGAGTTGGCTCTAATTAAAGTGTGATCATGAAAGATTCTGTAGCCGACAAAAGGAACTCCGTTTTTAACTGGATAAATGACAGTCTTTCTTGGGTGAAGTTGAAGTTCTAACTGTTCATTTACAAACTTAGATATTTCTTTTAGTACTTGATGTAATTCTGATTTGGAACGGTTAATAATTAAAAAATCATCCATATATCTGGCATACCAGTGTTGTCGTAAAATTTCTTTAATAAAGTGATCTAGTTGATTTAAATAAATGTTGGCAAACAATTGACTAGTGAGATTACCAATGGGTAATCCTTTTTGCTTGTCTGTATTAATCACTTTTTTAATTTCTTTGTTACTTTGAGTAGAAGTGGTAGAAATTAGATGAATGGTGATAAATTGGTTGATGAGGTGTAAAGTTTTTGGGTCTTTTATTTTTTTAGTTATCATTTTTTTCAACACGCCCCATGACATACTGGCAAAGAAGCTTTTTATATCTGTTTGCAGGACATAAACTTGTTGATCTGAGTAAAGAGTATGAGATGCTTTTAAAAACTTTTTGACTCGTTTGGCACCAAAATGAGTGCCTTTTTCTTTACGACAGGCATAGCTGTCATAGATGAAAGTTTTTTCAAAAATTGGATTAATGATTGAAACCAGAGATTGCTGAACCACTCTGTCTCTAAAAGCTGGAGCGGCAATTGCTCTCATTTTAGGATGCGAAACAATAAAATGATGATAAGCACTTGGACGATAGCGATTGTTTTTTAATTCCCAGACCAATCGGCCAATTTCATTTTCTAAGTTGTACTCAAACTTTATTGCATACTCTTTATGTCTGTTGCCTTGTTTGGCAAAATTATGGGCCAATAATAAGTTTTCAAAAGAACTAATTTTTTCAAACAGCACTTTTTAGCATTTATTAACTTAGTAAGCTTAAATACTAAGTCCAATTACCTCTGCTTGGATAGAAGTTCAAAACAGAGGTTAAGGACTTGTTATTTTCCTGACAGCCAAAATATTGGCTATTTCAAGATGGAAAGAGTCTGGTGATATAACTTGACCCTGGCGTAAACCTCCTTAAAGGTTTAGCTCTCGTCTGCCTGTTAATAGAGATTTATCGCGATGTTGATAATCTTTATAACAGACTGGCATCTTAATCACTGGCACAGCGAAACCCAATATTGTTGTTCTGATTAGCTGGTGTATTGTTCAGATTGATTGCAAAGACTCCCGCATTAGCCGTATTATTCCAATTCCCACCCCGAAGGAAAGCAGTTACAACAAATGAAATCGTCAACTCTTCCAAAAAAAAGAGTAACACAGAATGATTGAAATGAGAAGAATTGTTGTTTTTAGTTGTTTAATGATTCAAAAGTGCTTTTTTTTCAGATTCATTTGCTTTTCCATGCTTGAAGCATTCTACCCATTTCATTGATTTTATCTGTAGCTTGAACATACTGCTTGATGCTAATTAAGTGAAGGTCTTTTGATAATCTTGTTGATAATCTCAATGAATCAAATTTCTGCGAAACTCTTTTTTGTAGTTGCTGTCTTTCTTGTCCAAATGATTGATTAGCTTGAATAATTACATCTAGCAAATTGAAACACAAATCACAAATATTTTTTCCAATTAAATGATGCTGTGATTTTGGGAAACGAGCAATAATTGGTAGATACCAATACATAAAGTCGTAAAGTTTTTGACATAGTTGCAATCTACTAACCATTTGCTAAGTCTATCAAAAAAATACTTTGTTTAGGCAATAGATTCAAGGGGCCTTGCCCCTCATTTTGCAAGGGCTTCGTAAAGCACTCCTTGCAGTCGTGCCCCTTGCAAAACTCACCCCGCTTTTTTTGATTCATGTATTGGAAGCAGGCAACCTGCTTCCAATTAAAAATTATAAAGAAAAACATGAAAATTTCAGAGAATGCACAAAAAAGTATTGATAGAGTAATAGAAAAGTTTAAGACTGGTGATATCTCACAGATTACAAAGGTGGCACGGTTAAAGATTGCGGATAATGCACCATCAAATAGTTGGAGTTTATCAAATAAAGTGTTGGCTTTTTTACAAGCGGATGAGCTAGATTGTAGAGGATATAGGCAGTGGTTAGAGGCAGGCAGAAGTATCAAAAAGGGGTCAAAAGCTGTTTATATATTAGTGCCTCATCTTATTAAAAAAGAGGACAAAGAAACTCAAGAAAAAAAGAGCGTTTGCGTTGGGTTTGTAACAACTCCAGTTTTTGCAGCTTCAAGCACTACAGGAGACAGACCACTGCCAGAATATGAACCCGTTAGCCTTCCCCCACTTTTTGATGTTGCCAAAAATATGGGGATCTCTATTGAGTATCTACCCATTGCCAATAACAAGCTTGGAGATTGTAAAACCGACGGCAGTCGCATTCGTCTTGGCACTCATGAGCAGTCAATCTTTTTTCATGAGTTAGCCCATGCGATCCATGCAAAAATAAACAATGGTTTAAAAGAAGGACAAAACAAACAACAGGAAATAATCGCGGAGTTTACAAGTTGCGTTTTAATGGATTTATACGAGTTTGGTGACAGTAGTGGCAATGCTTGGGAATATATCAGCAGTTACTCTTCAAATCCCTTAATTGCTATTACTAAAGCTCTCTCAACTGTTGAAAAAGTACTACAAGTTATTAATCAGCATGAAAGGAGCAAGTGATGTTAGATATAAAAATTACACAAGAATTTGAAAATGAGATACTGGAGTTAATTGACAATCAAGATCAGTTTACAAGAAGTGACTTGCAAGGAATTATCACAGTCTTGGTTAACAAAATCATGGTTAAAGGTTACAAAGAACTATCAAAAGAAATTTAGTTATGTCTCGACTGGATGCCAAGTTGTTCTGGTAATGCCACTAGCTTGAATTTGCAACATCAGACTTGTAAAAAATTGTAAGTCTGATGTCTCTTCCTCTTTGGTACTTGCAATGAATTTTTGCATAAAGTCATGAATTTGCACGTTAGGACACACAAATAGTAAAAAAGGATTGTCGTAACCTGTGTGCTTTGTCCACGAGTTTTGATCAAAGTAATAAAAGTAACTTTGAATCTTTTTTCTTAACATAAATCTTGGTGTACCCTCATCAATTAATTCAAAAAAATATCGCTTTGTTTCATTTTTGCCTTCTAGGGCAATATAAGCATCCGGCCTGTTGAAGGGAAGATAGTAATGTTCTGATAGATCGGTTTTAGTAAAAAAATGTAACTTAGAACCTTCCATTTTTGTTTGCTTATTTAGTTGCAAATAAAAATGAGCAATAAACAGACAATGCTCCATTAATCGCTTGGAACTATTTTTATCTCTATAGGCTCGTTTGAGAATCTTTGGGTTAATGTTGTCTTGATCTAGAAGTATTAATCTAGACTTAGTTGCAAGATAGTAGATTGCTGGTTTTGTGTTTTCTTTTAGTTTGGTTGAGTAGTGTCTACCTAGTATTCTTTTTTCTGTAAGGTCTTTTAACCATACATTAATTCGTTTGGGGTCTTTGTGGTTTAGGAGTTGTTGAATATGTGATCTATCAAGGAAGCGGAATCGATATACCAGTTGAAGTATTTCAAGCTGTTTTGCTGTTATGTGTTCCATAGTTTGGTTGACTATGAGCAGATGATTGTTGTGTTGAAGGCTATTGTATCATCCCTTCCCCTTAATATTTAAGGGTATAGAGGTAAAGATAAAAATATGAATTATTGATGTATGGGTATAAATTGAAATGAAATTGCCCTAGCTGGCTGGGGCATAAATAACGGCCAATATAACCTTTGAAAATCGTCTAATAATCGTCTATAATACGTCTAATGACATTTACTCCTACATACATCATTACTAATAAACTTCTGGCTCAAATAAAGCATATTAACTCTTTAGTAGTTGAAATAAATAATCGACACTTTCCCAACATTGCTCTACTTGAGTTTGAGCGAATCGCTAGAGAAGTGTCCACCTTTACCTCAACCAGCATTGAAGGAAATCCGCTCCCGCTTACCGAAGTAAAAAAAATTCTCAAGTCTACTCCAGCCTATGCTAGAGATAGCGAAAAAGAGGTTGTAAATTACAACACAGCGCTCCAAGAATTAAATATATCGCTTAAAAAAGATGAAATGAACCTTTCGCTTGATTTGATATTAAAAATCCAAGGTCAAATAACGAAGGATTTACTTCCCAAACACGAATCGGGAAATTTACGGCAAAATCCAGTAGTTGTTAATGATCCGCGAACGGGAGAAGTAATTTTTCTACCACCCGATCATCAAGATGTGAAGTCATTATTAGAAGAACTACTTGATTTTATAAATGACAATAAAAAGACAATTGACCCACTTATATTGGCTGGTATATTCCACAAACAAATGGTAATCATTCACCCCTTTATGGATGGTAATGGCAGGGCTACACGATTAACTACAAAAATATTACTAGCTAAGATGGGACTCAACACCTTTAATCTTTTTAGTTTTGAAAACTACTACAACAAAAATGTAACTAAGTATTTTCAGACAGTAGGAGAATTTGGGAATTACTACGATCTCAAGAATAAGATCGATTTTACCAATTGGCTTGAATATTTTACTGAGGGTATTATTGATGAACTACTAAGAGTAGAAAAACTATTACCAAAAGAAGCTATAACTCCAGTTACTGAGTTAAAACCATATCACCAAGCAGTGATATCTTATATTAGAGATAAGGGATTTATCAAAGACAAAGATTATGCCAAATTAACAGAAAGGGCAAAAGCAACCAGAGCACTAGATTTTCAGAAACTAATTGATATGGAGATAATTGAAAGACAAGGTAAAGGTAGAGCAACCTATTACATATTGAAGGAAAGGTAAGTTTCTGATTTTTTCTTTTTTTACAACGGAGTAAGGGTAAAAGGGAAAAAGGCTATATATTGGTAAGTACCAAAACCAAACTGTTCTAGCAGACAAGGTCAGTAATATAGATGACTTTATTTAAAAATAGCAACCAAAATACTAATAACTATGGCGATAAAACTCATTAACAAACTCAGCCATGATCTTACAGTCTCTTGATTATTATTTTTTTCATTAACAGCTATCAAACCTAGTGTAGTCTCAATTTGTTCAGGGCTATCATTATTTAATTCCATTATTTTTCTTATTCTTGTTATTTTTTCATTTTGAGTATAGGTGGTAATTATTACGGTAACATGGTGTTGTCTGTGGTCTTTTTATAACCGATTGAAAAATCTTTGTTTTGATTAAACGAGGTATTTATTTTTGTAGGATAAATAAATTTCTTTGCATAAAGTTTTCTGGAGGACTCAATTACCTTTTGTGCTTGTTTGTCATCTCTGTGAATCTTGATAGGAATAGTAATTCCAGAAAACGGCTCTTCTGGATTAAGCGCTCCAAGTCTCATATAAAAACGATATGAAGGTAAGCTAGCGATCTCTCCCTCTTTAATATATGGTCTAAACTGAGGCAATATTAACCGCTCATCCTCTGGATTGGCAGTTCTAAAGCAGATCACTGTCCCAGTGTTTGCAAGTGTGATGTTAACTAAAGAACTATCTTCAAGCTGAGATGTTGTCTGATGAGCTAAAACAGCAGCCAGTCGATACTTTCTAGCCTCTGATAGCACTTGAGCAAATGCTGGAGTGGCAAAATTTTGAAATTCATCAACATAAAGATAAAAATCTCTTCTTTGACTTTCGCTCATTCTTGCTCTTTTGAGTGAAGTCAGTTGAAGTTTGGCCATCATCACTACACCTAGTACTTTTGAGTTATCTTCTCCAATCTTGCCTTTAGATAGATTGCACAGAAGGATTTTACCCTCATTCATAATTTGGTTAAAATCAATGGTTGATTTTTCTTGATCTAAAATTCTTTTGGCTGTAGGAGAAAACAAAAACCTTCCAATTTTATTGGTAATTGGAGAGATCATCTTAACCTTTTGATAGTCACCAGCTTTGGCAAACTCATACTTCCAGAATTCTAGTAAGTTTGGATCTGTTAAATTCTTGACTACTGATTTTCTAAAGGGAGTATTAATAAGGAGCTTATAAACGGTGAAAAGTGTAGCATTTGGTACACTGAAGGCGGTATA
>CAYTIA010000020.1:6346-15435 GCA_964437755.1 uncultured Pseudomonadales bacterium
ATTAAGAGCTTGTTTTAAAAACTGATACTGAGTGCTACTCATGGAAACTAGAGCTGAAACAAAACCACTCTTTTTCTTACTTGATCTTCGCGCTGAGGATGAATTGACAACAATTCGCACTGAAGCTTCAAATAAAGGTTGATCTATTTTTTGTTTAACAATTTGCTCCATTTCTTCTTGATAAGGGTTGGAGGTTTTGTTTTTCTCAAACGATTTTGTGATCGGAAGAAGTGGCCCTTCTTTTGCTCCAGTTATTATAAAAATTAACAAGCCAAGTGGAAAAAGAGCAATTTGCAAGATACGAGCAATGACACTATGGAAAAGTATAAAAATAGAGCTTGTTGTTGAAATATTTGAGGGAAGATCCTTTTTTGAATAGATTAGCTTTGAAATTCTACCAATCTCGCTAAAGCCACTCTTTTTTAAAGGAGTAAGAAGTAGCTGATAAATCATCAACTCATCTTCTTGAAGCTTGGTCATGTTGCCAGTTAGGTATGCAATCGGATCATTCATATCTAGATTTTCTTGACTTCGCAGTGGAAATACAAAATGGTTGGCAAGTTTTAGGATTGAGATTGAGAGTGTTCTTTTATTTTCAATCTCTAGCTCTGCTATCTTTTGCACTTGAATACCCGGTAAATAGGAAACTAGGTTGTTTTTTACTGTGTCTGCAACTTGAGCGGGAACTCTTATCACATATCTAATGCCCTCCTTCTTTGTTGAAATAACTTCAAGTGATAACACTTTTTTAACATTAAACAGCCTTTCAACTGGCGATTTATAGGTTGCTATATTGTGGAAGAGATTAAACAACTGTTGGGTTGAGTATGAACTTTGCTCTGTTTCTCTAAGTGGTTTGATTTCTAAAGTTACATGATCTAAGCGAATTGATTTGTATGACAAGATTAATCTAACGATCTGATAAATCAGGAATATCCCAAAAATTAATGAAACGATAAAAAAGACAATGGAGAAAATAGAAAACCAATCAATTAGTTGAAGATAAGAGGCAGGAAGCTTAATTAGATTATTAATTTGATCTATAGGCATGCCCAATATTTGGGACAGGTTTATTGGTTTGGAGTATACAACAGGATCAAGATAAAAAAAATTAGCAAAAAAGCAATAAAAATACACTGCAGATCTAGTTGTTGGAGACAGTTTCTTCTTTTTAATACATGCTATTAGGTGTAGTCAGAAACGATGTTTACTTGAGGAAAACAATCCTTGACAACTATCCGTATTTGTATATACTAACCATATAGGGATAGTTTGAAGAATAGGAGGATGAGATGCTGGATATAGAAACTGAATCAAGGGCTGACTGCAATCAATCAACGATAGATAATGAACTTAAGCCTGATGTTCTTGCTGAAGTACAATACTTGGCCAGCAATTGGTTAGATGATTTTGAGAAACAGCAGTTTGATGGAAAAACAGTTAGACAGTTACTTGGAGAGTAAGATGAAAGCTAGCAGTAACAATCTCCCAATCAAAACAGAAGCGATTATTTATCTTAGAGTTTCAACTGAAGAGCAAGTGGAAAATTTTTCTCTGGATACCCAAGAAGAGATTTGTAAAAAAGAAGCATTGAGTAAAGGTTTGAAAGTAGTAAAGATTTACCGAGAAGAAGGTAAATCAGCTAAAACGATCACTGGAAGACCAGAGTTACTTAAGATGCTTGAATTTTGCAAAAATAACAGGAAAAAAATACAGGCTGTTATTGTTTATAGGTTAGATCGATTGTCTCGCCAAACCTCCGATTATCTCTCAATTCGTAAAAGCTTAATAAACTATAAGATACAACTTCTCTCTGCCTCCGAACCTACCGGAACCTCTCCAACAGATACTTTACTAGAAACGATCTTGGCTAGCTTTGCCCAGCACGATAATGACGTTCGAAGTGAGCGCACTCGAAATGGAATGCATGCTCGTTATCTTTCTGGATTAATCACAAGAAGACCACCTCTAGGTTATGTAATGAATGAAAATAAAATACCTGTCGAAGATCCTGATTCTTGGACTCAAATGTTACAGGCCTGGGATTTGATGGCAAGTGGCAATAAAACTTTAAGGGAGATGTGCGAAATTATGAATAATATGGGATTGAGAGTTTTTCATAAGGGGAATGATGTTAGGTTAAGGGTACAAACGGTTCAGCGACTTTTTCGAAATAAGTTTTACGCTGGAGTTTTAACGTCAAAAACATACAAGAAAGAAGTTCAAGGACAACATCGACCAATGATCAGTTTAGAAAAATTCTATCGAGTTCAAGACGCTTTGGATGGTAGAAGAGTGAATAAAAAAACACCAAGTGTTAAGAAAGCTAGAAGTGATAAAACATTTGCTTTAAGAAGAGTGGTTAAATGTGCAAAATGTGGAATGGGAATGACAGCAGGTTGGAGCAAGGGAAGAAGTAAACGCTATCCATATTACAGATGTGCTAATGGATGCAAATCTACATCAATTAGAGCCGAAAAGATGGATGAAAAGGTTGTTGCACTTTTACAACAGATATCACCAAAAAAAGAATGTATTGAGTTATTTACTAAATATGTTTTTCGCGAGTATGAAAGACGCCTCAAAGATCTCAAAACAGCAAAAAATGTTTCGGAAAGTGAAATTAAAAGGCTTGAGGACATGAGAAAAGTGCTTGTAGAAAAGAGCATGCTTGGAATATATACAGACGAGATTTTCTTAGAACAAAATGCTTTAATCGATAAAAAGATGACAAAAGCTCAAGTAGCAAAGGCTGATTCTACACTTGAAAAATACGATATTAACAAGATAATAGCATTTGTTAAAAGCACACTGACTGACTTGGGAGAAACATACAAAAGATCGACAGTACCTCAAGTAAAAGCATTACTTGGTTCAATCTTCACCTCTGGGCTATCATACAATGAAAACGGAACATTGAACCACGAAATAAACCCAATGTACCAAGCTATTTTCAACTTTGGTACAGAGGCTGTCGCGTATGGTGACCCCACGGGGAATCGAACCCCGGTTGTCAGGATGAAAACCTGATGTCCTAACCACTAGACGATGGGGCCGTCTATTATTTGTTAACTTTTTTACCACTGAGCGGTAACATTTTTAAACTGCTCTATTTTCCCTGGCAATATGTTAATAATATCGAATCTAAAACATTTATTCAATCTCTTCTTCTCAAGATAAACTTCAGCTGCAACACCTATTCTAGCTAACTGTTGTTGACTTACTTGCGCTTCAGTCTCACCAAAACCTTTCTTTGATCTGGTTTTCACCTCGACAAAAACTACCTCATCCTCTTTTTCATCTAAAGCGATGATGTCTATCTCAAAATGTTTATGCCTGAAATTATTCTCAAAAATCTTGTAACCTCTTCGAATCAAAAAATCACAAGCTTGTTTTTCACCCGACTCACCAAGAACTTTAGTTGTTCTTGGATTTGTGTTCATACTCCTTTTTTTCTTTAACCTTGCTGGCAGCTTTGCCAATTTTATCTCTTAGATAGTAGAGCTTGCTTCTTCTAACTTTACCCTTACGAACAACTTCAACTTGTTTTATTGAGGGTAAAAACACAGGTAAGATTTTTTCAACTCCTACGTTATTGGCTCCAATTTTGCGGACTGTAAAAGTTTTATTCTGTCCTCGATTTTTGATGGCAATTACAATACCCTCAAAAACCTGTACTCTTTTTGATTCGCCTTCACTAATTTCTTGATGAACTCGAACGGTATCGCCAATGGTGGCTATTGTATCATTGTGTTTAAACTTAAGTGACATATATCCTTTTTTTACGGTTGTAGAGAACTGATATTCTACTCAGACAGGACTAAAAAAGCAAGCAGTTCATGTTTTATCAAACTACTTCTTGTTTTTTTGTACTGCTTCCACGTATTCTACAAAAATTGGATGTGGATTTAATGGTCTAGATTTATATTCTGGATGGGCTTGAGTGGCCAAGAAAAACGGATGTTCTTTTTGAGGCAACTCAACCATCTCCACAAAAAAATCATCGGGGCTAGTTCCTGAAAAAACAAACCCTAGTTTTTCTAGTTGCTCTCTATACTCATTATTAAACTCGTAGCGATGCCTGTGTCTTTCTGAAATTAAGCCGGTTTTTTTATCCTTGAATGCTTTGTGTTTATCATAAATAGAGTAAGCTAAAGTTTTTGGTTTGAGCACACAATCATAAGCACCCAAACGCATACTGGCACCGTCACCTTTAATTCGTTGATATTTTTCCTCGAATGGAATTTGATGAATCAAAGGATGGGGAGTATTAGGATCAACCTCAACAGTGTTTGCATCTTGAAGACCCACTACGTTTCTAGCGAACTCGACAGTAGCTAGTTGCATTCCATAACAAAGACCTAGATAAGGTATTTTATTTTCTCGAGCATACTTTATAGCTAGGATTTTACCCTCCACGCCTCTCTCTCCCCAGCCGATTGGAACAATAATTCCCTGGGATTGCGTCATTAGTTCAAAAGCTGTTTGATCATTTTTTTCTAGTGCTTCCGCGTTGACAAAATTAATTTTCAGCTGAACATTTTGTGACCAACACGCATGTTGTAAAGCTTCTATTAAACTGGTGTATGAATCTTTTAGTTCGTAGTCTCCGGTTGAGATATATTTGGCTATGATAGCAATTGAAGCCTCTTTTTCTTTTTTTGAATATATATTTTCAACCATTTTAGCCCAAGATTTTGGAGAAGTTTTTTTATATGGAAGATTGAGTTTTTTTAATACCTTTTGATCGAATTGTTGCTTGTGAAAAACCAATGGCAACTCGTAAATACTGGGAATGTCAGGATTAGAGATAACGTCTTCTTTGTGGACATTACAATAATACGCCACTTTTTCTTTTCTTTTGTCATCAATAACCTCTCTTGCTCTTCCAACAATAAAATCTGGTTGAATGCCCATGGAGTTGAGCTTATTAACTGAAAGTTGAGTTGGTTTTGATTTTAATTCTCCAATATGGTCTGGAGCTGGAAAGTAAGTTACGTGAATGTGGGCTACGTCTTCAGGATTCTCCAACTTCATAATACGATTTGTTTCGTAATAAATTACATTTTGATATTCGCCAGCTGTGCCTCCTAGCTCAATTAAAACAATATCAAAGCCTTCAGCTGCAGCTTTAATTCTATTTATTACTTCTAGGGGAACGTAGGGAATAGTATCAACGGTAGCTCCGTTAAACTCAAGATCTTGAGTTTTTGAGATTACTGTTGAGTAAATCTGACCCATGGTGGTAAAGTTTTTATAGCCCACTTCTTGATTAAGAAAGCGTTCGTACGAACCAAGGTCAAGATCTGCTTCAAGTCCGTCTTCACATAAAAACACATCGCCATGCTCGATAGGATTGATATTACCTGAATCGAGATTGAGATAGTTTTCACATTTAAGATTGGTAACGGAATAACCCTGTTCTTTAAGAAGTACGCCCAAGGATGCGGCTGTAATGCCTTTGCCAAGTCCAGAGATAACTCCACCTGAAACGAAGATAACTTTTGTGTTGTGAGTGTTTTTTTGTTTTTTTCCGTATTGCATTACGGAACAGTATTATACTTTGTACAAAGAGAGTTGTGTAGGATAAAAAATATTGCTACGATTGAGTTCAAGTATCTATGAAAATAACTAGTATCTCAACAAAAAGGGGTGACGGTGGTAACTCTGATCTTGCGGATGGAACTAGACTCTCCAAGAGTCATCTTATTTTTGACGTGATTGGTGATCTTGACGAACTAAACTCTTGGCTAGGATTAGTAATATCCGAGATCGGAGTAAAAAGTAAGTACTCTCAACAACTATTAATGCTAAAAAAAATGCAACAGGTGTTGTATGTAATTAGTGCAGAAATCGCAGGAGCTAAAAAATCTAATAAACAGATACAAATTAATCAAGATTTTCTTTCTCAAATTGAGAAATTATCTAACTATTTACAGGAAAATTTAGCTGATGGTTGGCATCAAAAGTTTTTATATCCAGGGGGAGTTAAGATTGCTGCTTACACCGATGTCGCTCGGACAGTATGTAGACGGGTTGAAAGAAGTATTGTTAAACTTTCTAAAACACAATCAGTAAGACCTGTAGTTATTTCAATAATTAATCGTTTTTCAGATTACTTATATTTACTGAGATGTTACTTCAATCAACAGGAGAAGTTCATCGAAACAGAGTTAAAATTCGAGAAGAAAGTTTAGTATCTAAACTTTCTAATTAGTCCCACCACTCTGCCTTGAATTTGAACGTTAGTGGCATAGATTGGGCTCATATTGGCATTGGCTGGTTCTAACCTGACTCTAGTTACCTCTTTGTAGTATCTTTTTAATGTAGCCAGTCCATTATCAAGTAAAGCGATTACAATTTCTCCGTTATTAACATCTTGGGTTTCTTCTACAACTACGTAATCTCCATCGTCAATGTGATCCTCAATCATCGACTGACCTTTTACTTGTAAAACATAAGCTCTTTTTTTACCGGTTACTAATTCTGGTGAAACTCTAAATGTTGCATCATCATCTGCGTAGGGTTCAATAGGTGAGCCTGCAACTATATAACCTAATAAAGGTAAGCTGACACTGTCGCCTGTGTCAAGAAAGGTTTTATCTAACAGTTCAATGCCCCTAATTTTTCCATCATGCTTTTTGATAACCTCTTTTCTATCTAAAGCTTCTAAATGTTCATGAACGGTAGCTAAACTTGAAACATTAATAGCATCTGCAATTTCTCTTAAAGTTGGCGCATAGCCATTTTTTTGAATGTACTGAGATATGAAATCTAATATCTGTCTTTGTCTTTTATATAGAGTTACGGCCATTTTGAAACCTTTTGATATTTAATATTCGGAAATGTCAATTATATATTATATAAAAACCCGAACTTAAATAAGAATAACCGAAAGCTTAGCGAATAAGCAAGTATATCTTTGAATACCAAACAATATCAAAAGAATAAATCGATGTTTTGGTTTTTGGAAGGGTAAGTCCCGAAACTTATTAAACTGGGTGGCTCAGAAGTTGTTTGGAAAAAATGTTAACGACAATTGTTCTCAAGTTTCAGGATTAATTTCTTCATTGATCTCAATCAGTCTATTGTACTTGGCCACTCTTTCTCCTTGGTTTGGAGGTCCAAGTTTTGCATAATCGGCACCGGCGCCAACAGCTAAATCAGCTAAAAAGGTTTCATTAGTTTCACCTGAATGTTCACCAATTACTACAGTCCACTCAGCTTCTTTAGCAATTTTAATTAACTGTAATGATTCGCTTATGGTTCCTCTATCAAGAAGTTTTACGCAGATAGCATTAGCTGTTTTGTTTTTAATGGCTTTTTTTAACTTATCGTGATTACTGAGAACAAACTCGTCAGCAACAATTTTGGTGGTTGTGCCAATTTTTTCAGTAATCTGTTGCCAAGACCTTTCATCTTTTGATGAGAAAGGATCTTCAAGATAAATAGTTTTATATCTTTCTCTTAAAGACTTGTAGTATTCAGCCATGTCTTTAGCAGAGTATCTATCTGGTTTATCTCGCAATTTGTAGTTATCGTCGGCAATAAGAGTATCGGCAGCAACATCTAATCCAAAAAAAATATCTTGAGCAAAAGTATATTGAGTGGTTTTAATTGCTTCTAGAAATAACTCAAAAACTTCAGCGTTGCTGTTCATTCTTGGCAAGAATCCCCCTGTGGGACCGGTGCAGACGGATCCTCCTCTACTTTCTATGACATCTTGAATCTTTTCTCTGATGGTTGATGCCATTGTTAGCGATCGATTAAAGCTTACATGGCTTGCAGGTATTAGTTCGAACTCTTGGAAATCTATGTTATCATTTCCAAAATCACCGCCTGTAATTAGTGGATATACACAGTTTGGAATTGTTAAAAACTCGGTGAGCTGATACTTTTGTTGGATATATGAATAAAGGGGTAAGTTAGTACTTAAAGCTCCAGCTTTAAGAGTAGCCATGGAAATAGCAAGAATGGCATTAGCTCCATATTTTGATTTATCAGCGGTACCATCAATCTCAATTAAGGTTTTATCGATTTCACCTTGGCTGATAACTGGCATTCCAAGTAGTTTTGGAGCGATTTCTTTGTTGATTGATTCAATAACAGTTTTAACACCCTTGCCATTGAACTCTTGGTCGTCATTATCGCGAACAATCTTTGCCTCAACGTTTTCATATGCCCATTCATTGGGTACTGTTACTACCACTGATCTTCCATCCTCAATCCACATAAAAAGTTGAACGGTGGGAAACCCTTGACTGTCAAGAATTTCTCTGGCTTTGATGGCTCTTATATTTGACATTTTTATTTATTACTCCTCAAAATAATCATAGATTTGTGTTAACAGTTTTTCTGGAGCAATTATACCTTTAATAGCATGTTGACTGGCATACTCTATTAACTGTTGATCAAAATCTGACAAGATAAAGTACACACTTACATCATGATCATGTTCATTAATCAATTGCATTAAATTTGTAATTAAAGGATTAATTAAATCATGATTAATTGGATATCTATTATAAAGATCTGGGGTGTGGGGATCTACCCCGTGAGTTAAAGCATGAATAGTTTTTATATTTACACAGATTGCTGATAAAGGAACAGAAAGATAATCTTTAATATTTATGAGATTCTCTGGTGTATTTAGTTGTAGCCAGACGGGAGGTTGATAAACAGGTGACTCAAACTTATTTTCAATAATATTCCATAATTGTTTGAGTTCAAAAGCATTTCTTACAAATGGAAGCATCAAATTTATTGGAGAGTCAAGCTTACTATTAATCTTGTTTAGGATGTTTAATTCTAGATTAAACAATGAGGGCTTGTTAATTGTTCGAACAGCACCTCTAAATCCAATAAAAGGATTTATCTCTTCCTGTTCATATATTTTACCTGACTCAAGTTGAGCAAGCTGATTTGTGTCTAGGTTACATGATCGATAAGTAACTATTGGAATTTGTTTTTTTAGAGAATATAAACGGTGATATAAACTTGATAAGTTGTTAACTACTTGGTCAACGAATTTTTGCTGATCTGTATTAATGATTTGCTGTGGATGTTTGCCAGTTTTAATAAAAAAATGT
>CAYTIA010000021.1:0-13555 GCA_964437755.1 uncultured Pseudomonadales bacterium
TTACGCCAGCAGTTTTACAGACTGCCCTCGTTGACCGCTTGAGTATCCTGGCTATATTAATCTGCAAACCTTCTATCAACTTGAACCTAGATTCTATCAATTTATAGAACAACTTTCAAAACAAAAAAACAAAAAAATATTACTCCAAGAAGTCTTGAAGTTTTTTACGTCTAGAGGGATGTTTTAATTTGCGTAAAGCTTTGGCTTCAATTTGGCGGATACGCTCGCGAGTAACACCAAACTTGCGACCCACTTCTTCCAAAGTCATCATCTTATTACCGCTTAAACCAAATCTCATCTTTAAAACTCGAGATTCGCGATCTGACAAAGCCTGCAACACCTCCTCAATATTCTCACGCAGCATTTCTCGGCTGGTAGTGTCATAGGGAGATTCTTGCTTGTCATCAGGAATAAAATCACCCAAAACGCTGTCATCTCCATCATCACCAACTGGGGTTTCGAGAGAGGTGGTATTCTGAGCAATCTTGAGAATCTCGCGAACCTTTTCCGGCTCCATCTCCATACGCTCGCCAATCTCCTCCGGAGTTGGCTCGCGACCAATCTCCTGCATCAACTTACGAGCAGTTCTCATCAACTTGTTGATCGTCTCTACCATGTGTACTGGAATACGGATGGTACGAGCCTGATCAGCAATCGAGCGAGTGACAGCCTGACGAATCCACCAAGTGGCATAAGTTGAAAACTTAAAACCCTTTGTCCAGTCATACTTCTCGACCGCTCTGATTAAACCTTTATTACCTTCTTGAATTAAATCTAAAAATGTTAAGCCACGACCGATATACTTTTTGGCAATTGAAACTACCAATCTTAAGTTAGCATCAGCCAGTTGTTTCTTGGCTTTGACATTACCCGCCTCCACCTCTTGGGCTAATCGAATCTCTTCTTCACGAGTTAAAAGAGGAATACGACCGATCTCTTTGAGATACATGCGAACTGGATCGGAAACTGTTTTTTTGCTGAGGTTAATAATATCGGTCAACTCATCTTCAAGATCGGAATCAAGCTCATCTTTATCCTCCACCGACATGAAGACGTCAATGTTTTCATCAAGAATTAAATCAAAAAACTCATCGACAGCCTCAAGGTGTTTTTCTGGACGAGAAAAAACTTCAAGCACTTCGTCTTGAGTGACGAAACCTTGTTGCCTGGAACGTTCTATTAGTTCCTTGACTTTTTCTTGGAGTTTGTTGGTTAGTTTGGAAATTGAGCTCATGGTGAAAACAATTCGGTCATTATAGATGATAAAGGGGTAAAATTCAATCGGTCTTATCTTAATCTTCAAAGTTACAACGATGTGGTTATTCTTACCTAAAATGAAGCCCTTCTATTAAATTGGGATCTGACTCAATTAATAACTCTTCCTCTGATAAATTATAACGCAAAACTTTATATCCTGACTGATACTCCCAAGAATCATCTGCTACTCGATCAATTCTTACCTGCTCTTTTTGCCAAAACTCTTCATTAGCAAACGGGTTTTTGTAGTCATTTCTGCCAATAATTAAATAGGTAATCGGAGCTTTTTTATTGAGTTGCGTTTTTCTGAATAGGTTTTTTGAGTAGTAGTTCATCGCATACTTGGCTTGATAGCCAAACTGGTCAGTCGTAAACACATAATAACCAAATTCTTGATCGGTATTTTTGAAAATATCATTGGCGAGTTTAGAATAAAAACTCCAGTTGATTTCATAATCGCTAACATCGCTCAATAAATAATAATAAGCGTTCTTGATTCCGGTGTAAAAATTAAAACAAATGATGAGTGAGAGTAATATCACTCCAACTTTATTTTTGAACTTTAAGATTGCATATCCAAACCACAAACAGATTACTGGTAACAAGCTTTCATAGTAATACCCTTGAATTTCTCCTCTAAATGGAATCGTTATCAGCCAAAAGCCAGTAATCATTAATAAAGAGATAAACCAAAACTGTTGAGCTTTATTGTGGCTAGATTTTTTATTAATTATCCCAGCAGACACAAACGCCATCAGCGATAAAATTACTGTTAAAATCTTAAGAATTGTTGAAGTTTTAATGATTGAAAAACAGTCAACGATTGCCCAAAACCTATGGTTTGCATACTTGATTAATGTCCAGTCATCATTTGTATCTCTCTCTGAAAAATATCTCATCACTGATCTGGATTGCAAAAAATCGTGTCTCAGATCAAAGAGAATAAAGGTACTTAAAGGAATTAGTATTGAGCCCAAAGCCAATAAATGCGAGTATTTTTTTGTTTTAATAATTTTAAAAATTAAATAGGGCCCAAAAATTAGCAACATTGGTCCACCAAAAGCCATCTGAAACTGAATAATAAAACCCAAGACTAACATTGTTGCTGAGACTTGCCACCATTTGCAATCTTGAAGATATGAGTACACAAAATACAACAATACTATAGAAAGAAAAAAACTTGGACTCTGTTGCCCCAAAGCCATCGACATAAACATTGATAGAGAAGCAAGTAATGTTGTTGAGGCCAAAGCCACCTGACAACCCAAAACTTTTTTGCTCAATAGATAAAAGATATAAAAACCAAAAAGATAAAGAGTTAGCCAAAAGATACTAATAATTGCAGGGTTGCCTCCGCTTAAATAAAATACTGGAAGATTTAAGTAATACCAAGCCGGTCCATGAAAAACTCCGCTCACACCACCGCTTTTGGGACCAATAAGTGTTGGTTTATTTTCTTGGATTATCTCTTCCATCACCAAAAAATCCCTGGCTATGTCGGTGTGAAAAACAATATCACCTCTATAAATGTGAATTAGATTAAGAAAAAAGATCCCTATCAAAACAATCCAGCAAAAAAAATTAAAAATACGTGGAAGGATATTTTTAGTTTTCATTTAGCCAGCTATAAATTCAAGAAATCAGCATACTCATCTGCCATCGGTACGGAGAAGTCATCTTTAACATCTTGTAAAATTATTGGCCAAGTTGGCAATCCTTCAGGCAAATCTCCATTTAGATGAGTAATTGCATAAACATACTTTGAGTTTCTCATTAACTCCTCTTTACCAATTAACTCAACCTCATTAAGCTGAGCATATGTATCAACAGGAATTAACTCAATCGTCCAAACCATACTTTCTTCATCGGCACAAGCCCATGGGTCTTGAGGTTCTGTACTCAAGCTAGCTCCTTGATCTAGACTATAACAATAAGCATAACTTAAGACTTCTGATACTGATCCATCCATTGATTCAAGACGACGCTGTTTAATTAATCGATACACTGGATCATCAAGATAATAGCTAAAACTATTATCCTTATCTGAAGTATTAGCCACAAAATCCTTTCCTGGCTTACTTCCTGGTTCTTGAGTGGTTGTTTTTTCTTCGGTACTTACTAATATATCGTTAGCTTTTTCACTAGTTTTAAAAGCTATAGTCTGAATGCCCACCACCTGTTTGTTTGCAACGCTAACATTTAAAAAATAATCAAAACTATAAAAATAGTTGTTCTCACCCATAATCTCTGTGTCTATCTGAGCTTCAAAGGATGGTTCTCTTGCTAAGAATTCACTAATTTCTTCAAGAGACTGAAGCTGATAAAAATCCTTTGGCTCATAATCAAGATATAATCCTTCATCAGCATTAAGATCAAAATTAAAATGCTGCCTTGCCACAAACTCACCATCCTGAAAAACAAAAATTTCATCAAGATAAATATACTTCCATGATTCTAGTTTTTGTCCATCTTGCTGCGCAATCGTAAAAGTTTGCGGAAGACCAAAATTATTAATCACCCTCTGCTGATTTTCAGAGTAGCTTATATCCGAGTCCTGAAAATTAATGATATTGTTAACTTTTTGCCAATTTTTTCCTAACCAAAAAAGAATGGCTCCCATACCAATAATCAGCAAGCCTAAAAATATTTTTTTAAACCAGCCGTTTTTTTTGATCATATCGCTGCCGTTGGTTTTTTTAAAATCATTACTTTGCACATTCTCATCGTTATTCTCTAATAATGCCTGTTTCTTAGCGTCCGCTTTTTGAGTATTTTTATTATTATTTATCATGCTTAAATAAAGTCATTAATAACACCAATGATACTATTACTCACTCCTCACCAAAACTTGTTTTCCATAAACATCAGTATTTTCGCTTGATTCTCCACCAAATTCTACAAACACTTTAGTGGAAATTAAGGAATCACCCTCAAGTTTATAGGTAACCTCAATATGTAGGGTTTCGTAGATTGCCACAGTTTTTATGTGATTTTCATCAACTTGTTCCCAGGAATACACTACTCCTCCTCCCAAGGGTTCATCCTCTCTGTCCAGTATTCCACCTTCTTCAAAATACAAGACTTTTTTCACTGGGTTACCATTAGCATCAGTTCCGTTTAACGCACCTGCTTCAAACTCAAATCTTTTATCTGTTCCAACCCAAGTACCAATAATTGTTTTGTTTTCCTTAGATTCAGTTGCTTCTGGAATATCTTCGGGCAGATCAACCTCATCAGTTGTGTTTTTTCCTTCACTAGCCTGAGTATTATCATTACCTTTAATTTGAGCTTGATCTATCAGTTGTTGAGTTAACTCGCTACTGTTATCAATAATTTCAGCAACTTGTTGATCAATTTCACTGGAGTCGGTATTACCAGGAGCTTCTTGCTGATACCAACTTTGCATACGTTGCATATCTTTATTTAGAGCTTGAGTCTGTCGTGTTAGTTCTCTGGCTTGTAAAATTAATATCTGGATATCTAGTTCATCACCAGCTTGAGTAGCAGCATTCCAATCTTGCATAGCCATGTTATCTAATGTACCCTGCAAACCATTATTGCCAATCACTTGATCAGCAGCAGCATCTCCAACCCCAATTAAATTTTCTGCAACTTTACCTATTCCCGCAGCACTAGCTGCCTTTCCTGTAACTAATCCTTTAACAAAACCCAAGCCTTCTCTTTTTACAGAGTTGGTAAAAGCCTGATTATTCAACTCATTCATTTTACTGTTCACTCGACCCAACTTATCAGCAGTCGTCAGCATCTCTTGTTGTTTAATTCCAGACTCTGAGTTCGCTTTTTGACGTAAAAGTTGCTCGGTCGCCTTCATATTATTCAGAGAGTCACTAATCATCTGCTTGTCATAATACGACCCCGCCATATTGGCGCTAGTATTAACCGCACCAAAGATACTGACTGTTGTGGCAATAAGTGCCAATGCTCCTGAGATAACCATAATGATAAATATTTTGTAACTGCTCTAAGTATGGCAAAATAAAAAGAAAAAGGCTAGGAGAATAATCAGAAGCGATTTATTTCGTGATCGGCCAATCAAGGGTATGAGTCAAGATAAATGGCCTACTCTTGCCCACCACCACCATCACCTCAAACATAGCTGCTTTGCTTTTATCTTTTGTTTTCACACTCCAGCCATCATCGGCAATATAAAGATCATCCTCTCCGGCTAAAATCTGTGACTCGATGCACAAAGCCATTCCCTCAAGTAAAACCTTACCAGATTTTTTTTGTCCATAGGCTGGCAACTGTGGATCATCATGCATCGTATGACCAATGCCATGACCAACAAAACCTTTAGCAACATTAAACCCATCAGCCATCACAGTAGACTCTTGAGCAAAACCCAGATCACCTACTGTATTCCCAACTACAGCCAACTTGGCAGCGTTCTGAACCGCTTTTTTGGCAGATTTAATTAACTTCTCATCCTGACTAGATAGGGGAGCTAAGCCAACAGTAAAGCAATGATCGGTAATTAATCCGTCTTTTTGAATACCAAAATCTACTTTGATAATATCTCCCTGATTGAATGGTCGAGCATCAGGTATGCCGTGCACCACAGTATCATTAACCGAGATACAGGTAGCAAAACGATATGGATTATGAGTTGGACCAACTCCCATAAACGCCGGTTTAACTTTGTGCTTAGTACACAGTTCATCTGCTAATTTATCAACTTCAAGAGGAGTAACTCCTTTTTGCACCTTTTGATATAACTCTTTCAAAATTTGCGTTGAGAGTTTGGCTAAAGCCTGATATTTTTTTAGTTCTTGCGAGTTGGTAATTGTCATAATTACTGTCAAATAATACTCTTAAATAACAAACTGCCCATCTTTATAAATAACTTTGTGAGTACCATCGGCTAAAACTGCTGTTACAACTCTATCGGTAGTACTAATAAAATCAGTGTGTTCAGCAGCGTTATTGAAGCCAAGCTCATCCCACTGTTGCTTCGATAGTTCTTCAATCTTACCTGCAAAGCATTCCTTGAAAGAGTTACCAATAGCAATGTGGGTGTTGCCAAACTGGCCACCAATATTCTCATCAAATAAGATCTCTGCCATTGGGTGTGAGATTCTCGACATTCGTTTATCGGTTAAAGAAAACTCACCAAGTTTATCAGCATTTTTACTCGCTAACATCGCTTGAAGAATTTGGTTCCCTTCTTTAGCTTCACCCTCAACAACTAAACCATTATCTAGTTTAAAAATAACATCTGCGATTCGATTACCATATCGATAAATGGGATGATTAAATCTCGCCCATCCCTGAGAACCTCGCCAATTTGGACTAGTAAAAATCTCAAAAGAAGGAATGTTTCTGCCTCCTCCACCACACCATTGTCGATTAGCTCCAATTTGCAACCAAAGATCAGCGTCATCACTTTCAAGGTGAATTTTTTCGATAGCTAGTTGATTTAGTTTTTGGATAATATCTTTTTGTAAGCGATTAACCTCTCGCCACTGAGAAATAGGATCAGGTTCGTCTAGAAAACAGGCTCGAATAATCTGTCGCCAATAATCCTCAAGAGACAGCTCTACCATCTGAGCTTTGGCCTCATCAGCCCACAAAGCCAAAACCCAAGAAAATTTATGGTTAGTTTCCTTTTCACTGAGCCAATCTTTATATGGTTTTTTGGCATCTCTGGCAGTAATTACTTTTTTCGGATCAACTTTTTTCAAAGCCTCGGGGTAAGGATCTGCAATAATTTGGATATGGTGATCAAGTAAGTTTGCCTTAGTTTGCCAGAATTCTTGAGGGAAAAAGTTTAACTGATTATCGCTTGCCAAACTATAGTAATCATGCTCAAAACCAGTGGGTAGTAGATTCATTAAAGGGTGTCCGCCAGCACGCAAAACAGAGTTTTGTAAAGCTAGTGCCATTGGTTTAGCGACATCTGGAACAATCAACTCCACCACCTCTCCTTGACGCAGGCCTTTTCCAGAATTTAAAGCAAAATTAACTAGTACATCAGCATATTTTGATAAAATACTCTCATCAACAGCAAACTCTTCAACTAGTGTAAAATCTTCAGGAAAGATACTGTTATTCATATACCTATTTCTTTTATAATAGTAAATCTATAACTAGGCTGTAATTATAACCCCAACTATGGACATAACCAATAATTGCTATCGACCCCTTGAAGAACTTAGAGTTTCAGACAACTTTTTTAAGACAAAACTTGAAGGACTGTACTATTTCAAATCCCCCAAACACAATGATGAGAGGGGATTTTTTAGCCAACTTCTAATTGTTCCCGAACTTGAACAGATAATTAATAAACCGTTCCTACCAAAACAAATCAATCTCGCCCGTTCACAAACCAATGTAACTCGTGGCCTTCATGCCGAAGGATGGAACAAGTTGGTAGTAGTAACATCAGGCTTAGCTTTTAGCGCTATCGCAGATATTCGCCCCAACTCACCCACTTACAAACAAGTAGAAACCTTTCAGCTTGGTTATGATCATCTTACCGAATATGGCTGTGGACTTTATATTTCTCAAGGTCTAGCCAACTCCGTGTGCGTCTTAGAAGGACCACTAAACTACATTTATATGGTAGACAAACTTTACAGCGAAAGAAGCGAAAGCGATAACCGAGCAATTAGCTTGTTTGATCAAGAACTAGCAATACAATGGCCAATAGCAAAAGAGCAGATGATTATTTCACAAAGAGATACACAGGCAGTTACACTTAGTGAGCTTAACTAACCTTGGTAGTCCTCGTTTTCCTGCATGTGTTTATCAATTAATCTTCTCAAAAAGACTGATCTTGGAATACGACGATTTTTGGCAATCCAATCAAGATAATTTTGATGTTTGGGAGAGATAAAAAAATTAAAGCGAGTATCTTGAGTATCAACGGCATACTCTAATGAGTGCTTAAGAGCATCTTTAAGAGTCTCAGTTGTATAGCTAATCACTTGCAATTTGTCAGAATCAATTCCTCTAAGAACATGAGGAACTTCACCTTTTTCAGGTCGGTAAAGAGCTATGACAGGCTTACTCAAATTAAGAGCAGTTGCAAGTTCATAACCAGCACCAAGAACAGCTTTGGTTGCTTCCACTACAACCACATCAGCCTCCTTGATCCAGTTAGCCATCTTTTTGGCATAACTTTCTGATTCCTCTCCCGTTTCTTTTTCAATATCTTTGATTGACCTTTTTAATGAATGCTCTGTAATAACGTCCCAGCCTTCATCTCTAATGATTTCCAAAATCATTCTATAGTCATCTTTGTTTCCATCGACCGCTCCAATAAAATGAACTTTCATATTTTTAATCCACTAAATTAGTACTTACAGATGTATTTTACACTTCGAACAGATAAAAAACAAACTATGGAGTTATTTACTTCCCATGATTAGGATAGATTTGTAAGGGAAGGTTGTATTTTCTAGTAATTTTACTGATTTTTTCCAAATATTTAGATCATTATTAACCAAAATTTTTGATTCAATTTTTAATCCTACTTTTTCGAAAATGCTTTCGAACTCATCCTCAGAATAATAAAAATAGTTTTCATATTGTTCAATACTCCACATCTTTGTATCTAGATATTTCATGGTAGAAACAAATCTTAAAAAATCAGGATAGCTCATTTCAAAAATATTCTGAGCATCATTGATAAACTGCAACTTCCAAATTTTATTTTCCCGACTCATCTTTTTTAAAAGATTGACAGTTGATAAATCTTTAACCTTGAATTTTACCTTACCCTCTAACTTATCTAAACTTGGAGCCAAACCATCATATATTAAAAAAGCCCCATCAACTGAGAGCATTGATGATAATTTTTTAATGATTGGTTCTAATTTTTGCTGAGCTTTTTGATACTCATTTATGGGAAAACCTTTGTGACCCACTCCTAAATATCCAGAAAAAACTTCGTGGAGAGTATTAATCGAGAGTATTAAATCGAACTTATGAGAAAATTTTTGATCCAAAAGATCGTTAATATCCATGCAAAAGAGATTCTCTTCAGGTACTCCTAAGGTAACAATATCTTTTATCAATTCTGGATTTCGTTCTAAACCATAGAAATATATTTTCCTTCTGCTATTAATCACTGAAGAAATCTCGGCTAACAAACGTAATAAGTCCCCCTTACCACAACCAACATCCAAAACCCTGATTGGTTTATCTTTCGGAAGATTATTTAATCTGTCAAGAAAATTTACTATATGAGGAATTGTGAGAGCTTTTCCCCTCTTTTTGTAAAAACCCAATAATAAATGGTTTTGATAGAAGTTAGCTTTGTTGTTTGTTTTAGGAGTCATGATAATTTCGAGGGATATTTTACCACAAGACAAAACATTATAGATCTTCAATACTTAAAAAATCTTCTTGTGGGATCTCCTCCTTCAGCTGTTTAAGAAAAAATTTTAAAAACTCAGTTCTTTTCTGTGCTAGTTTTTTTGCTGTTTTGGTATTCATTTTTTGATCAACTATTAACAGCCTTGAGAAAAATAAATCTAAACCATACTTTAAGCTAGTTGGAGTTCTTTTTTCACAAAATGGATCATTGATATTGAATAACTTTGCTTTCATCATTCCAACCGAGGCAAATGTTCTCATTATGGAAATCGCTCCCGTTGATTCAAGGGCATCAGCATCTTGAAGAATCTTTGCTTCTAATAAATCTGTCTTTTTTCTGTTGTTGAATGAACAGCAATCAATCGCTTCATAGATTTTCTTTTGCAGCTGTTCACCTTGATATTCAGGAAACTCCTTGATAATCTCAATGGTTTTCTTAGCACTTTCTTGAGTTGCATTTTTTGAGTTGAGATGATCTTTCGGGATATTCACCAAATCATGAAAAAGTGCCGCTGGAGTTAAAATCAATATATCTCCACCTTCCTTTTCAGCAATCACTTCTGCATTCTTTAAAACATTAAATGCATGGTTAAGATCATGAGAAGGGTCATCGGTGATGATTAATTTTTTACCCAAGGTAATTAGTTTTTTTCGTAACGATGGATTTATCATATTTTTTAATTAAGACTGACAAGTATTTTACCCCAAAAACCTGAGTTCTCTAATCTCCTTCATCACCTGTCTAATCAGTTGCTTGAGATCATCAACCGCCTCATCAGTAATCTCAAGCTCTCGAGTAACAACCGCGCCAGTTTCTTTATTTGCCGGCTCCACAAAATCAAAAGCTCCAGACACTACCGTTGCATTGAAGGTTCTATCAAGCTTACACAGTAGCTTATAAAAAACTAGTTGTCGTTGATAAGGAGCTTTAATTGTTTCTGGAAGTTCTTGTTCTCGCTCGGATAAATCTGATCCTTTAGTTAAACCTTTAATAAAGTTGTCAGATTTTGGTTTGCCAGTTTTGTAGTCTATCACTTTAACTAATCTTTTATCTTTATCGATCCAATCTAAACGATCAATCTTCCCTGTTAGCTGGATGTCATTATCCAAGATCGCCTTGGTCCAACCATAACCAATCACTCTTTCCACCTCAATCACATTTGGAGGACTGGCAACATGATGTTGATAATAATTCTGTAACAGCTCTGAGCCATACTTAAGACGTTTTTTAAATTCGTCCTCAGTCAACAGCTCTGCCTTAAGTGATTCTTCAAATTGATCCAACAAAAACTGCTTATTGGGCAACTGCTTATTGTTTAGATACTCTCGATAAAACTTTTCTAGTGCTGAGTGAACAGCCGTACCAAAAGCCATAAATGGTTCCTTGGCTCTAGGTAAACGTAATAAGTTATTTTCTAAAAACTCTTTGGGATCTCTCAAATAAGTATTTAAAGCTGTAACCGACAACTTGAAATCTTTGAGCAAACTCTCAAAAAACAACTTTGTGTCAGTAGTTGGCTTGATAACTGAGGTTGGCTCAATTAACTTTAAAAGTAACTCATCCGATTGAGTTATCAATTGATCATCATTAACAGATTTGGCCCAATCGCCAAGTTCATGTAGAAATTGGCTAGCATTTTTATCATCTGATCGTCCACCATCAACTACGGTTTCAGGATAACTAATCGTCACTGAGTACTTTGCTCTGGTTAGAGCAACATAAAAGGCTCGTCTCTCATCTTCATTGCGTTCTTTATTTGAAGGTTGAGAATGCTGTAAGATTCCCTCTGGAAGAGGTAACAGCTCTCGTTGGCGACGATTACCCCATTTACCATCATTACATTGAAGAATAAAAACATGTTCCCACTCCTGGCCTTTAGCTTTATGAACAGTTGTTAGATTAACGGCACCTTGTTTGATGTTAAGATCTTCAACAGTTATTTGTAAATTATGTTCCCTCATTAAAGCGATTGCCTGCAAAAAATTAGCTAGTTTAAACTGATGCTGACTCGATACTAAATTTTTTACTTCTCGATAAAGAGAGTTAAGTTCATTAAGCAACTGAGCGTAGTTTTCTTGAGCTTGCAACCATTTAAAAACTCCAGCTTCTTTAAGAACAGTCTCAAACCAATAAGTAAAGAGGTGTTTATGGTCAAGATTACTCCAGTGATATAACTTATCAACAAACAGTTTAATTTGATTGAACTCCTCTTCAGAGATTACCTCCTCCAACTTTGCCTTTTGGATAGACTGATAACCTCGATCAATTACTTCAAGCAAGGTAAGGTTAAGTTTTCCTGCTACTCTACCTAGCTTCATCACTTGCAGCTCATCCAACTCAAACCAAGGATAGTGCATCACTTGATAAACCAGCTGATCCTCTTGAGTAGGACGAAGATCTAATAAAATTTGAAAAAAGTTTATTAATTGAGAGGTAAACTCTCGTTGCAAAATATCATCACCTCCCTCAATCTCGTAGCGAATACCCCACTTATTCAAGGCTTGGGCTATCTCTTCACTGTCAGAATTATAGCGATACAAAACAGCAATTTCGCTGGGATCGATGCCCTGATTAATTAACTGCTCAATTTGACGAGCCACAAAGATTGACTCAAGAGTTTGAGTAGGAGCAGCAAAAGTCTTGATTTGAGTTATATTTTCTTGAACACTTTTTTTCGCCGAACTGTGGAGTGGCATCTTTAAAAGTTTACTTAGGTTAGACTTCTGCTCATCACCATCTTTAAACAAACTTAGATTATTATGCTCAATTAAAGTATGTGCTGTATCATAAATTTGTTGAGTACAGCGATAACCCTCAGCCAAGTTTATTACTGTTGCTTGAGGGTAACGATCAATAAATCCAAGCATATTTTCGATTGATGCACCCTGAAATCTAAAGATCGCCTGATGAGGATCTCCCACCACACAAATATTAGCTTTATCTCCCCAATAAGATGCCAATAGATCAACCACTTGATTCTGCGCACTGTTAGTGTCTTGATACTCATCAACCAAGAAATAATGAATCTGTTCTTGATGAAGTCTAAGTAGCAACTCATGTTTTTTAAAGGCTTCTACTACCAACATAATCATGTCATCAAAATCATAGCGTTGGCGAGTCTTCATTTCTTGCTGATATTTTTGATAAAGAGTTAATAACTCTTGCTGTTTAGCTAAGTTTTTTTGTTTTTGCTTAAACTCAGCCTTTTTGTAATCTTCTTGATTTTGTTCGAGATGATCTTGCTCGTCACTTAAGATTTTTTCAAATTGTGTCGGGTTGATTCCCTCTCTTTTAAGATCAGAAATTCCCTTTAGCACATCTTTTAAATAATAAAGAGACATATTCATCGGCTTGAGAAGTTCAAGATCAGTTTGAGAGATTAGCTCTTCAAAAATCTCAAATCTCTCAAGTTGAGTCAACGGCTCACTGCTTCGAGCAATGGCAAAGTATTCTGGATATCTGCGGATAACATCAGAACAAAAACTATGAAAAGTGCTTATATTGACATAATAAGCGGTTGGACCAATTAATTTTGCCAAGCGTTCTCGCATGTTTTTGGCTGCGCTATCGGTAAAAGTTAAAGCCAGGATTGTTGCAGGATTGGCATCAGTTTTATCAAGAATATTGGCAATACGCATTGTTAAAACTTGAGTTTTACCCGTACCCGGACCAGCCACCACCATTAAAGGATTGTCTAGATGATCTACTGCCATCTTTTGCTGAGGATTTAGCTCTTGATATGCTTGGAGAAAATTATTGCGAAAATCTGTCATTGCTTAAATAAGATGAAAATTAGTAAATATCTGTTCTACCTCATGGCTCGAGTTTGCTCGAACTAGCTCTTGTCTAACTAATTTTGCCTCTGGCACTCCTTTAATATACCATGCTAGATGTTTACGCATCGGTAAAAAAGAGTACTTTGGTAAGTGAGAAAAATATTTTTCAAAGAGTTGAGCA
>CAYTIA010000022.1:0-12500 GCA_964437755.1 uncultured Pseudomonadales bacterium
AAAGAAAACAAATAATATATTAATAATATTGACAGTAATTAGGAACTCTAACCAACCACACAATTCAAAAGAGGAATTTTCTCTAAACACCTGAGCTACTGACCCATCACTTATTTCTCTAACGTCAAATTACCTTTGTGCCCAGGAGAGGACTTGAACCTCCATGGATAAATCCACAGCCACCTCAAGACTGCGCGTCTACCAATTTCGCCACCTGGGCATCTTTATAATTTCTTCTCGATAACCCACAATTTTACTTGATTTTGATTAAAAAAACAAAAGCAACAAATATATCTGTAACAAATTGGTTAGATAATTATGAACTGAACTCATCTAACTTCATTTGATATTTGCGATAGTAACTATAAATTGTTCTTAGCACAATGTAGATGGGAATTGCTAGTAATCCTCCAATTACGCCACCAAGAGTAAATCCTGAAAGAATGCTTAAAATACTAATTAATGGATTAACATCTGCATTTACCTTCATTATTCTTGGTGTAAGGATGTTGCTTTCTAGTTGTTGTAAAACGATGTAGAAAATTAATACAACTAAGGCAGTAATGTGATCACCGTGAATCCAAGCGATAATTATGCCTGGAACTGCGGCGAGAGTTGGCCCAAGATTTGGAAGGATTTCAAGTATTAATGCCAGCAATCCTAGAGGTAAGGCATAAGGCACGCCTATTAATTCAAGACCAATATATGTGAATAAACCAACTATAAGCATTACAATTACTTGAGCTCTAATCCAGTTGCCGAGCTGATTTTCAATATCTTCTGAAAAGTCTTTAGCAATCTTAAAATAATTTTTATTATTAGTGAACCAGCCTATCTTTTTATAAAGGTTGGGTTGATCAATAATTAAGTAAAAAGAGATGACCAATAAGGTTAGAAAAGAAAATAGACCTTTAAACGTTGAACTAATGATTGAAAAGAGAGCACTAACTGATCCTCCATAATTTGTTGCTAACTGGTTAAGTTCTTGAGTGGTGAACTTAAGATTAGATAACTCTTCTTGTAAAAAAGGTAATCTGATATTTTTTATTAGTTGAGATAATTGAGTGGCGAGTGGTGGAACCAAGAATGCTAATGCTAATGAGAGAAAAAGAAGCAGTAGTAAATATAAAATCAGAATGCTTGCTGCTCTAGATTTAATCTTTTTCTCAAGCTTATTCACTGTTGGAGTAAGAGCAACCATTACGATAAAACCCAAAAATAATGTTACCAAGATTTCCTTGATTCTAAATAAAAACAACAATACTCCAAAAAACAAAGTTGAAAAGATGATTATTGATGGAGAGATGGTAACGACCGTTTTTTTACGAGTAAAGAGATTTAGCATAAAACAATTAAGTTGTTAATATTCCTCTCAGTATAGAAAAAATAACAGCTAAATACTAGAGGGGTTCGCTAGTTCTTTGAATTATTTATGAATTCATTGATGATTTTTTGAATCTCAATATTTGGATCATCATTAACGCCATCAATCCATCTGTCAGGAGAGTGTTGTTTAAACCAAGTAATCTGTCTTTTTGCATACTGAAGTTCTTGTGTTAGCCAGCTCTTCTTTGTTTCTTCTAAAGATAGCTGATTGTCTAAATACTGAGATATTGGTTTAAAGCCGGTGGTTGTTTTTATTGAGGATGTTTCTGGCAAATTAATTTCTAATAAACCCATTACTTCTTCAATTGCTCCAGTACTCAATCTATTTTCAACACGTTGAGCAATTTTTTTTTCTAATAAGTCTAGATCGCTTTTAATTCCAATTTGAAAAGGAAAAAATACGTGAGAAGTGTTTTTGTTATTATTTTTCTTTTTTTCTAGTTCTATCTCAATCGCCCTAATTAATCTTCTTGGATTGTTGACATCAGAATTATTCATCTGAACCAATCTTTTTGGATTAAGTTTTTTTAGCCATTTGCGTAATTCATCGACTGTTTTTTGAGAGGCTTTCTTTCGAATCTGTTGGTTTGGTTTGATAGCTAAACTTGATTCTTGTTTTAGAAGTTGCTGATGATAGAAACCTGTTCCCCCTACCACTATTGGTAGCTGATTATTGAAAAAAGCTTGATTAATTAATCTTGAAGCAAGTTTTACGAAATGAGCTACAGACCATTCATCTTGAGGATTTATAATGGAGATTCCGTGAATTTGGAGTGGGAGTTGTTGATGTTGAAAATAGTCAAACGAAAATTCATCATTAGAATTATTAGCCTTTTTAAAATTGGTGGGAATATCTGCACCAGATAAGATTTCTAATCCTTGGTAAACCTGTCTTGAATCAGCACTGATTAATATTACTCCAGAAATTATATTTTGCTCAATGACTCTTTTGGCCAACATTAAAGCAAACTCAGTTTTTCCTGTTGCAGTCGATCCAACAACTGAAATAACATTTTTCTTCATGACTATTTGTCTAAACAACTTTTGGTCGATGTTTTATATGGGGTTGATTAATGATCTCGTCAAGAATATGCCAACGCTCATGTTTAACTTTTGCCGGTATATCATCCTTGTATAACTTATTGGCTAGAGTTCCTGGTCTTGGAGAGTACTGGTTAATAAACCCAACTTGCCAATGAACTTCCTTGGCAAGTTTAACAGTATCTTGGAACTCTTCATTTGTTTCTCCAGGAAAACCAACAATAATGTCAGTGCCAAAGGTGATGTTTGAATCTCCTGCCCTGAGTTTGTTAATAATTTTTAGATAGTCTCCTCTTGAATAGCCACGATTCATTCTTTCTAAAACAGAGTTGCTGCCAGACTGAACGGGAAGATGAACATAACGATCGATCTTTGGATTTTTGCATATCTCTTGGATCAGCTCATCATGAAAATCCCAAGGATTAGCCGAGATAAAACGAATAGTTTTAATACTGTCGATTGAAGAAATTTCTTGTAAAAGTTTAACAAAAGGTGGTGTGCCGGTTGGTTTAAGATATTGAGATTGATTGGTGGGCAGTTTATCTCTGGTAAAATTCTTATCATGGAGCAATAGTTTTCGTAAACTAACACCGACTTTTTCTAGTCCCCAGGAATTAACATTTTGTCCAAGCAAAGTGATTTCCTCATACCCATTATCAACCAATGCGTTTGTCTCCTCCAAAATATCGTGTAAAGGTCTAGAGGTTTCTCTTCCTCTGGCATACGGCACGATGCAGTATGTGCAAAATGAGTTACAGCCTGTTGAAATTGGAACGAAAGCATGTTTTTTATCTGTTCTTTTTGCTGGGATCTCAAAACCCACTTCGCTAATATCCAAGACTTGATCAATATCTGGCTCCATTTTTCTGAGTTTTTCTGCAGAGTGATGAATCATACAACCAGTAAGAATAATCTGTGGTTTTGGTAAATGATTATCTTGATAATGTTTAACTACCTTATGAATGAAAGCACGAACTCTGTCCTCTGCTCTTTTTCTGACCGAACAGGTATTAATAACAAGTTTGTTGCAGTTTTCCCAACTATCAGCGGGTAAGTATCCTTGATTTTCTAGATCAGTAGCAACTCTCTCACTATCGGTTTTGTTCATCTGACAACCATAGGTTTGAATAAAATAGGTTAGATTCATAGTGGGTATTATATAATAACGGCTTGTATGAAAACTGGAGAAGTGCCAAATCAAGTATCAAGATGGATTAAAAGAGAAATCGGAGAGCTGGCAACTTCCAGCGAAGATTTGGCCTATTCTGATCATATTTTAAAACAATATATTGAGTATCTGTTCAGGCAATTTGAGCAAACTGTTGAAGCAATGGGGTTGAAATATTTTTATTTAATTCCAAAAAATACGACAATTTTTTTTGAAAATGAAAGAGGTGAGTTAATATCTGCAACTCTGAGAAAAACTGTGCTTGTTGGAAAAAGTAGAAAGGCGAAGTGGGGACAAGAAAACGAGATAATCTTAATTTCTGATGGAATAGAAGCTTTTTATCGAAATGGACCAGTGTCATTACCTTTTGGAAATAGTATTTTTATAGATTTAAGGTCTCAAAAGATGGTAGAATGTAAAGATTGACACGGTACCGAAGTGGTCTAACGGCGAGGTCTGCAAAACCTTCGTTCGCGGGTTCGAATCCCGCCCGTGTCTCATGTTAACAACAATAAATATGTATGAAAAATAAGAAAACGATTCTTTTTTTATTAGTGATTCTTGCTTTAAATATTTTTGCGATTAATACTCCTTTTGGGATTGGTCCTAGCTTTTTTTTAGTGGTTTTAGTAACAGCGATATGTAGTTTTTTTGCAGACAGAAAAAACAAGATTCTATCACTTTTATTGGCTTTGTTTGCATCTTTTTTGGCTATTTTGCCATCTATTACCGCAAACCATTTTTTGCGATCATTAGATTTATGGATGTATTTTGGTTCCTTGTATTTGATTATTTTGATCAATGGTTTAGATTTTGTTAAAGACAATCTTTTTTGGTGGATTGTAACAGCCGTCAAATCTTTACCAACATTATTCTTTGTTAAAAAGAGAACCCAATCGATTGATGCAATAGACAATGTAGCCGATGAAAAATCTAGAAAAAAAGTTCAAATCATTGCCAGTACCTTCATTATCACTTTAGTGGTTCTGGTAGTTTTTGGATCTTTGTTGGCCTCCGCTGATCCAGTCTTTTCAAAACTGATCGAGGATTTTTTTGAAACATTTTTAGAAAGACTAGTTTTATCTGCAGTTGTAGCAGGTTTTCTACTTTTGGTTTCAGTTTTTAGACATAAACCACAAGAATCAGAGTACAGTTGTCAAAAGATTCAAACTCTAAGTGCTTTGATAGCCTCTTCAAGCTTAATTGCATTGTTTGGTCTTTTTATTTTTGTACAGATTAAGTATTTATTTGCTGACGAGATGACTTTTAAAGCATTAGATATTACCTATTCAGATTATGTGAGAGCAGGCTTTACCCAATTGCTTTGGGTGGGAGCATTGGGATTAATTCTGTCTTACTTTTTGCATATTAGGTCAAGAATAACTACCCAGTTAAAAAACATTAGCTGGTTAAAATCAGCTAATGCAATCTTGATTTTTGAGTTATTTGTAATCTTGCTTTCTGCTGCTAAAAGAAACTCAATGTATATTTCTGCTTATGGATTAACCAGAATCCGTTGGGTTGGTGGTGTATTTTTATTTTGGTTAGCAGCAATTTTCTGTTTAATGGCTATTTTGGTGCTGGTGAAAAAGTTTTCTGATCGTTACTTTATTTCTGGCTTTTTAGCTTTAGGAATGATGGCAATTCTTTTCTTAAACTTAGTAAACATGGATCGAGTAATTGCTAATTATCAACCATCAGATGACTTTAAACAGATTGATTATTACTATCTGAGTTTACTTTCAGAGGATGTTGTAGATGTATGGTTTCGAGTGGTTCCAAACATGGAAAAGGACATAAATCGATTAACTTCAAAAAATGGATTGGTTGATGATGAAAAAAAACAACTAGCAGCAATTAAGCTTGCCTTATTTAATATGGATTACAAGATTAATCAACTGACAGTTAAGTACACTACTGATGAGAAGATGCTTACTCAGGCAGTTTGTCATCTTCAATATTTAAATAATCCAAAATTTTCCGAATCCATTGAAGTCTGTTTACTTTGGGAAGGAAAAGATAATCAATCAATTAGAGATAGTGATCACTGGAAAGAAGAATATGATCAAGCTAGAAAGTGGCAGGCTTTTAATGCAGCTGAGTATCAGGCATTCATTAGAATGATTAACTCTTCTTCAGTTGATCCGCAAATATTCTCAAAGTTAATGGGCAAGATTATTGCATATCAGGATCAAAATGATTTAATGTTTTGGAGTGAGATTCGTTGGAGAAAAAATAACTTTGAGGCTCCAATGGTGAATAAAGAACCTTATTATAATTTTGATTTTGAGCAGACAGGTTGGCCTAAGAACTAGAAATAATATACAGCTCTTCTTCTGCTCTGGTCACTGCTGTGTATAGCCAGCGACGCCATTCGTCATCACTCATTTTACCGAATCTTTGTTCAAAGAGAATGACTTTTTTTGCCTGACTACCTTGAGCTTTGTGGACTGTGAGCGCATAGCCAAAATCAAAGAGATCTCCTTGAACAGTCTTTTTTCTGTGCTGAGTAAAGTTTAATGCTTGAGAAGAATTAAATTGAGAGATAGCTATTTTTCCAGAAAATAAATTTTCGCGATCATCCATCTTAATCTCGGCTTGATACCAATCATCATCCTCTCTCTTTATATTTTGGATGGTACCTATCATGCCGTTATAGATAAGCTGTTGGTGATTGTTGCGCAAGCAGATTACTCTGTCACCTGGCTGAGGCGATGGGTCTTCAAAGCCAAGCATTTGGCGAATTTCTTGATTTAGTTTTACTCTTGTCCAGTTGTATCCGCATAAAATGAGTGTTTCAGGAGTGTATGAAGCCAATAATTCACCCACTCTTTCCTGTGTGTCTGGGTCTTTGGATGAAAACTTTTCTACAGTTGAGCTAAATCTTATATTGGGAATTAACCCTTTTTCTCGGGCTAAAATCGAGATTTGAATAATTGGATTGTCAGCTAGTTGGCGGTGAATTGTCTCTAGTTTGAGATCTGGATTTTTCATTAAAGAAAAATTGTTACCAATTGGAGGTAACTGTCCGTGATCTCCAAAAACAATTATCGGTAAATTGAAAGAGATAAGATCTTCCCAAATTTCTTGACTAACCATTGAGGCTTCGTCAATAATAATTAGATTAAACTCTATTTTTTGTTTCTTCTCCCAGCCAATAATTACGCCCTCTTTACTAACTATTGGCGTGTAAATAAGAGAGTGAATGGTACCGACAAAATCTTTTTCGTATAGAGAATTACTTTTTTTTAAAAAGTTTTGCAATACTTGAGTCGCCTTGCCTGTATAGGAAGCAAAAGCAATTTTGAGTTTTGGATTTTTTTTATAGATAATGGTTCTTAACACTGCAATCAGAGTTGTTTTGCCGGTTCCGGCATAACCTCCAATAGAGATGTATTGAGATGGTTGTTTTTGAAGCCAACTTGAAAGTTGAAGAAGAACTGTTTTTTTATCTGCGGAAAGTTTCATGCTTTAGCATTGTAGCAGAAGAGAGTAATGAAATTTGATTTATGGGGTATATATTATGGTCACTTGCTGACCTGCCCAAACATAATTAGATTTATCAGGAACCTCAGACAGAAGAAAAACGCTAATATCTTCTTTCTCAATAATCATTATCTGTACTCTATATGAAGGAATATCTTGATTTTCTAGATGGTTTTCTTGCATAAAGCGGTTAACCAATAAACTTAATCGCTCCTCATTTTCGATTAAATAAGTGGAGGTAATCGCCAATCTTTCATTTTCATTTCTTGCTGGAGTGCTAGTTGGTGGAACTATTGGGGGCAATGCTTCAACTGTAGGACTAGTTGGGGAAGAACAACCAGCTAAAAGCAGTAATAATGTAACAGTTATTTTATATAACTTTTTTAAATATGGTGGCTGATTTTCGTGACGGTGCATTAGCATTTATAAGGAAAATATAACATCCTATAGTATATATTATATACTACTCTATTGACAAACAAAAACGCTATTTAGGAGACTAAGAGATCTTGTTTTTGGATAGACTCTAATAACTGGACTACTTCTGGACTTTCGTCAACAATTACGGCAGCGGCAGTTGCTGTCATCGCGTTCTTTTCACTTCCAGCTGAATGATAAACTCTAATTATTTCTTTCCAATGGCGTTGATGATTTTCATCTTTAAGTGCAACCTCTATTGAGTAATAAGGGAGATATTCCCCTTTTTGAGTCACTTGATAGACCTCAGCCACTTCTGGTCTGTCTTTTTGGAATAACATTGTTTTTGATAACAATGGAAACCCAATAATTGGATCTAGAGTGACAACTCTGGATGCTGGGTTGCTTTCAATAAAATCTAGATACTCTTGTCTTTCTAACTCTATAATTGCAGCCTCAACTTTTTGCTTTTCTTTTTCTTGAAATTCACTGTGTTGACGGCGAATGGTTAGAAAAAAAATATGAAATATGCTTTTATAGGCGTCAGTTAAATAATGCTTCACATAAGCATCAATTAAAATATCGAGAACTTTATTTACTTGTTCTCTAGATAAATCTGATCTTGAAGTTGACTCAGTTGTTTTATTACGTTTTAGATCGGTACGTCTACCAAATAACTTGTCTAGTGGTCTTTTTTTTCTAGAAGGAGTCTCTTTTACACGAGTAGCTTGTAGTTGCTGGACTTTTTCAATTTGTAACCAAAGTTCATTTTGCAGATATATTTTGTCAGAATATCTTGGTTTTGAATCTTGAGAAACATCTACTATTCTCGGATTAAAAACTTTTAATTGAAATGGAAGAATAAAATTATCACCAAACAATGTCTTTATGGTTATCAAAATAATTTTTAGTTGGTTGGCAACTAATGAAGCATCTTCACTAGTTTCAGAACCTATGAGTTCAGCGCATTTTTGATCAGCTTGATTTATTGCTCTTTGATTTTGCAATAAATCAGAAAAGAAATCACTAATTACTTTTTCAATTGTTTCAAATGTACCTGGTTGGTGTATTTGTAGATGACGCAGAAGTTCTTGATTAATTGAATCAATGATGGGCTGGGCTATTGCTTCGAGTTGGGTTGCTTCCTCTTTTGAAAATATACCTCTGATGTTAAGACAATACCCTTCAGAGTCATAATCTGGATCGAATACTTTATCAAGAAACTCAGCAGAGGCAAGGTCTAATAGAGCTGAATAACCTCTGGGTTTTTCTTTTGATTTTGTTGCTAGTTCAGCGCCTGACATCTTATCTATATTACTTATGAATTTTTTTTGCTATCTTGATCAAATAATAAAAGGCTGTTATTTTTATATTAACATTAATTAGTATTAAGAAGAATGATTATGAGTGTTGACCAAAGAGAAGGTGACTTAAGAAGCTTTGTTGAATCTTTATCTCAAGAAGAAAGAGAGCGTCATCTTGAGAAATTATTCTTAGAATCTAGTGCTTCTTTATCTTCAATTTTAAATATATATCCTGGGGCAAAAGTTGTTTTTAAAGAAATGTTGCAAACAATTCTTTTAGGAGAAATGGGGGCTTATCAAATGCGAGGTTTGCTAGAGAGCATTTTTTTAATGGCTCCTACTAAGGTAATACAAAAATTGCAGCAAACGGCTGAATTTTTTGAGCTAGTTGTTGAATTAACAAAAAAATAAAAATGACACTTATTTTTTTAGAATTATCGTTTTTTTAATCCATTATCCCCCTAGCAGCGAAAATACCACTAACAGCGGCACCAACGATATTGCCTGCTAATCCTGGGCCATCTCCAGCTAAGTATAAATTCTCGATCTCTGATTGCATCTTGTTGTTAACCTTGATGCGATTACCTCTAAGTTTCATTTCTGGAGCATAAAGTAGAGTTGAGCCAGCGTTAATACCAGGTAAGACTTTATCAAGCATCTCTAATCCTTCCAATAGGTTGGTGACCATTCTATAGGGCATGGCTAAAGCGATATCTCCTGGAGTAACTTCCTTAAGAGTTGGATTAACATAACTTCTGTTGATTCTCTCCCAGGTGCTTCTTCGTCCCATTTTTAAGTCAGCTAGTCTTTGTAGCAGTGGCTTACCACCTCCAAGGAGCGTGGCGGTCTTGGCTATGAGGATGGCAAACTCAGTGGTATTTTCAACAGGGTCCGTGAGAACTACTTCGGTGGTGAGGTTAAAATTTGAGTTTGGAGATTTGCTTCTGGCGTTTGAGTAACCATTAACCGAAATATACTCGCCATATCTTTCAAGAGCTACCTTACCATTTGGGCAAGGACAAAAAGTTCGAACTACATCGTCAAAAGTTGGAGTTTGCATTAGGTAAGTATTCTCATGCATTATTTTTGAATGATGAGCCATCACTCCAGCAGGAAACTCAACTCGAACCCCAATTTCAATCTTTTGGTAAGAAAATTTTAGGCCAATCTCTTTTGCTTGATTTTGTAACCACTTAGCTCCTACTCTACCTGGTGCAATTAAATATTTTTTGGCTTTAATGATTGAGCTTTTTGTTTTTAAACCAGTGACTTTGACTTTGTTTTTGGTAGTCATTATTTCAACAACATCCGTATTGCACAAAAACTTCACTCCTTGTTTTTCTAAAGTCGCAACTATTTTTTTTATTACAGCTGGAAGATTATTTGAGCCGATGTGTCGGCATCTTTTAATGAATAAGTTTATTCCTTGTGTGTTGCAAAGATTGACTAGCTGTTGAGCCTCTTCAATATTTTCAGGTGTAGATGGGGCATCAACTCCATGCTGGTTAAAAATTTCTTCTGAATAATCAATATTTTTGATGTACTCTTCTCGATCAACAATATCGAGAATTTTTTCATGAGACAAAACTGGAGTAAATATTAGTTTGCCGTCTGAAAATGTTCCTGCTCCACCGACACCACACATGGCATCTTTGGGTGAGCGATCATCAATCATTTTTCCTCTATCTATAATCAGAATTTTTAGTTTCTTTTTTGAATTTTTTGAAAGTTCGTAGGCTGCAAATAAACCTGCTGGGCCGGCTCCAACAATCGCGATGTCGTATATCATGGATAAGTGTATTATTTATAAGAATCCAACACGGATTCTAACTTGAAGATGAAAAATACGAAATGAATATCTGTTAGATAACTGAATTAAAAATAAAGGGATATATTATTTGAGTCCCATTTCTTTTGTAAGTTTCATTCCAGCTGTTCCTAACGAAATCCAGTACTCATTTTCTTCAGTTTGATTATCTTCAACAAACTTTTCATGTGAGGCTGCAATATGGAATAAAGCATAAGCTGCCCTGGTCATTGTTCCAACATGAGTAATTTCATTTGAAGTTAATCTAAGATGTCTGATGTACTCATCTAGTCCAGTCTGATAAGCAATTCTGTTTTCTTCGAGTGAAATTTCTGGATCTAAGCAGAATCCTGCTAGGAATACTCCCACCTCAGAAAGTCTAGGAGCATAGTTGACCACTCCATAATCAAGAACGCAGTACTCACCCTTGGTATTCTTAAGAATATTATTTCTCATGAAATCAGCATGGATAATGGATTTCGGTAGACTAGAAATCTCTATTTGTTTGTATTTAGTTACTACCTCATCAATTAACTCAATATTTGAAGGAGTAAGATACTTCTTGTTTTCAGCATACTCTTCCAGGAAAAACTGAGGTTGCCAAGGATCATACATTGGTTTTCTAACCAGTTTTGAAGAGTTAATGATGGTGAGAATCTTGGCAATAACTTTTATATCCTCAAGAGACGGCGGATTTTCAATAAAGTCTTTGCCTTCAAAGAACTCCATTACGATCATCCAGATAGGTTGATCATTGTGAGGGACAATCTGTTTTAATAAATATTCATCTCCATTTTTAAACAGTTTTGGCAGAGGAACTCCATCAGCTCTTAGGCTCTCCATTGTTTCAACATATCTGTAGCTATCCTCTTTAGTTCGTGGTTTTTTAACTGTAAAATCGATTAAAACTTTTAAAAGAAATTTTCCTTTATTGGTAGTTAAAATAAAGTTTACATCTTCATACCCAACCTCTATTCCTTCTGCTGAAATTAAAGTTCCTAATTGGTATGCAGTTAAAACCTTATCAATTAAATCAAGCATTTCAGCTTGGTTAAGATTAACTCTTTTTGCAAAAAATGGAGAAAACAGTTGTTTTTGTGTCATAGATATTAGTAATAATGATAATGAATATTTAAGAATTTAAAACTTTTCCAAACATATAGTTATCAAGGTTTTGCCAACTATTTTTTCTAATTCCTTCAAGTATGTAATTATGTTTTTCATAAAATTTTCTTAATTCTGGTTCTTGGGTTTCAAGCTCTATTTTATGAATATTATTTTTCCTGCACCATTTTTCAACCTCAGTCATTAGTCTTGAGCCGATGCCTTGAAATTGATACTCTTTCATTACCCCAACCCATCCTAGATAGGCAACTCCAAAATTAATATCTTCTATGGCAACATAACCAATCATTTGATCATTAAGTATAGCTACAAAAATTGGCAGTCCTTCTTGAGTAATCTTATTCCAAAAATTTATGTTATATTGATCATCAAACCAAGCTTTTTTTGATTCTGATGTCCATCTGGCAAAATCATCTTTTGCAATTTTTTTAAATAAATTGAAAAAATCCTGAGTTTGATTTATACCCAGTTTAGAAATGACAATATTTTTCACAATTAAAAAAATAATTAATGCTCTTGACTCTTTTTAAGAGTTGGACTGTTCTTAGTTGATGTAAGGCGAGTTAACGCTGTGATCAGAGTCACCAAATTATAACAAATAAAAACCAGAGGAGAATAGACAGCAAATGATAGCTCTGATGGTTAACAGGGGAATAGATATTAAAAGAGAAACGATTAAACACCTTATTTAATATGTTGTGGTGTAATATTTGTGACCCTAATGAATGTTGGTTTGAACCGCTTTTGGCTAGTCTCGAGAAACTTA
>CAYTIA010000023.1:0-12434 GCA_964437755.1 uncultured Pseudomonadales bacterium
TTTTAATAAAAAAATGTTCGCTACGAATTAACCCGACTCCGTCAATAATATTACTATTTTTATTATTAAGCTCAGTACTATCATTGATAGACAATAAAAACTGTAGATTAGTTTTTGAAGAGCTTCTTTTTTGAGTTTTTCCTTGAATATAAACTTTGCCAGCAGATGAATCGACAGTGATAACTTGATCATTGTTTAAAGAAGAAGTGGCACCCTGAGCGTGAATAATCGTAGGAATTTGATAATATCTAATTTTGTTTAGGACAAGATTGCTTTTTATTCGATCCTCACTAATAATGGCTGAACAAACCTGAACTAGACGTAAATAGTCTTGATCAAGTTCTTTGACAATAGCGATATATCCCGGTCTTATTTTTTTAATATCTTGTTTATTCTTGATTATTTGGCAATGTCCAACGATATATCCAGAGGATAATGATTGACCAATAAGAACAGTTTTTAAATTGTCGGTTTTTTGAGTTGCTTCTTCTGAAAAATAGTATGGTTTAATTTTTGTAATGAGAATTTGTCCGTCGATCAATTCCCAATGAACTAATATTTGATGTGTGAACTGAAGCTTTATTGAGTTAACTGTTTTTGCTAATGTTTCAATTTGATCATTGGTTAAGCTTGGTTTTTTTTGTTCTGGAGTAGATATATTTTTTTGTTTTAACTGATCTGACGATCTTGTAAAAGCTTTGTTTTTTTTGGCAACTTCTTTTGATATTAATTTCCAATCCCTCCTATCAATAAGAAATTGATCGCAATTGGTAAGTGAACTTGCTGAAGAAAAAACTCCATAAACAGCTTGAATTGTTAAATGAGCCTTATCACCGGTTTTTAAATTAAGACTATATGCGATGCCTGAAGATGTTGGCTCAAACTGAGATTGAAGAATGATGGCAATCGGGAAGAGGTTATTTCTTTTAATGTCAGAGGGATCAATATTTTTTGCCCAAAGTTTTAGAATTGACTCCATCATGTTGGCTTCACCCTTGATGTTATCTTCTCTTTTAAAATCTAGAGGATAGCCATCAACAGGGCTAGCGGTGAGGCGAATAAAATCTTGATCAAAAAAACGTTGATAAAGATCTAAAATTTTATTTGAGACTTGATTCGGATAAGCTTGGTTAAGAATAAGTTTTTGAACTTGGGCAACTGCTTTTTGCAACTCATCTGAAGAGTCATGATTGGTTTTCTTGGCAATCTCTAGGAATTTTTCATCAAGATGATTGTGCTTGGCTATTAACTTAAGAGTTGAAACTGGAATACAGTAAGTGATTGGCAAGGGAATATTCAACGAAGCTAGGTTAGAAAGATCAAGCGCATAAGAACCTATCTCGCTTTTTGGATATTTTAAAAAATGATTGGTTGGATCGATGGCAGGCATAACTAGAATCAAGCCAATACTGATTAGCTTAAGCTAATGATAGCTGAAAATCCAGCATGAATAAAGAGTTATAGACTTTTTTTAACTCTTGGCAAGTTTTTCTTTAAACCAGTCGACAATTGGAATCAAACTAGGATTAATTTGGTTGATGATTGCTAAATAAAAGTTACTATAAGAAGCTAAAGTAATCAATTCAAAAACCTGACAAATTTTGGTTGATGATTGCATATTTATCGTCATTGCCACGCAATCTTGTTTCTCGACTGCTTCTTGGGTTAACTTAATTCTAATTTGGTTTTGCTGATGATAGAGTTTCGAATCAAAAAACAAAAAGATGTTATCAAGTTGATTGCTTTTTGGAAACTCCAAACTTTCCAAGAGATGATGATTCATTTCTGGAATTTGAAAGTAGCTGGCAAATGTTTTTGCATTTTCATTAAACTGATTCGAGGCAACATGTGCTGCTCCAGTTAAAAACTCAGCTGCTATTAGATTAGGCCTTCTATCTACAACAGCAAAGGTTAATGATTTAGCAGGATTTTGTTCAGTTTCTACTTCTACTGTACATTGGTGAGAGGTGGTAAGAATAGTTTCAACAACTTTCTCTATTTCTTCGCTTGAAATACTAATTAGCTTCAATTTTGCCAAAATACCAATTAAACCAGTAATAGCATAGCCAATAGCCATTCTGGGTTGATTTGATGGATTATATTTGGCGTTGATAATATAAGCTGGATATTGATTTTCTTTGGCAACTTGGGCCAGTTTTCCTCCAGAACAGATCACTACAATTTGTGCACCAATCTTTTTTGCCTGATCTGCACATGAAAGAATCTCTTCGGTGTTGCCAGAATAACTAGAAAGAATTACCAAAGTTTCTTTTTGTACATAAGCTGGTAAAGAGTAATCATTGACTATTTGAAATGGAGTTTTTAGTTGATCTTTAAATAGATGTTTAATAACACTCGCTCCAAGAGCGGAGCCTCCCATCCCAGCAACAACTATCTGTTTCGGAGAGTTGATAGAATCAAACTTAATATTCTGAGTATCTTTCCAAGCATGCCTTACTTGATCTGCTAAGGCTTCGATGGATCCCAAGACATCATCAGGATCATATTTTTTAATCTCTTTTCTTGAATTGATTAGGGCGGGATTTACTGACATATTTTTTATTTATTATTGATAATTATTTATTTAGAGATTCTTTATCATTGCCACTGATTTTTTAAGAAGCTTTGTCACCGATTCAAAAGCAATTTCTTGATCAGGAGGAAGCTGATTAATATCGAACCACTGAAGAACTTCGGCATCATCACTAGCGACTGGTTCACCAGAAATTACTGAAGCTAAAAAAGCTATGGTAACCGTTGGAGTACCTTGGTAAATATCTGGTACAGTACCAATAATATTCTCAATTTTCACGTCTAGGGTTGTTTCCTCCTTTGCTTCTCTAATAGCTCCTTCCTCAATGCTTTCATCGGTATTTACGAATCCACCCACAGAATCCCAAAAACCCTTTTTAGGCTCAAACCTTCTTTTATTAAGCAGGATCTGTTTTTTTTCATTAAAAATGAAAACCGAAGTAGCTGGAGATGGATGTGGATAAATATTAAATTGACATACCTCACAGTGCAAATGATCCTCAAGATTAGTGAACTTGGCTCCACATCTTGGACAGATGATGAAATTATCGGCGTAAAATGGATTCATAATTATAACCTTAAGTATTTAGTAATTGATTCACCATATTTTTTTTCAAAAGCTAGATCAACTTTTTGAATTGGATCTGAACCTAAAAACTCAAGCATTTTTTGGAGTTTTGTTTTTCGATCATTCTTATTGCTGATTTTTTTTAAATTAGCAATTTTTGGCTCGATTTCGAAATATTTTAACTTGTCCATTAGAGGTAGTTGCCAGAACAGTAGGAAACCGCGCTCTGGAAACTCAACTCCAATTAATTTGTAACAGTAAGTCATAAATTCTTTTTCGTGTTCTTGGAGAATGGCCTCAGTATTTTTTCTGACGAGAGCATTTTGTTCTGGCTCAAAAGGTAGGCTACCGATCTCGAAATACATCTTAACTTTTGGTTCTGTTCCTGAGGGTCGTACTGTAGCACGAATACTAGAAGTTGATTCTACTGGAGCAAACTCGAACACCATGCCATTTTTTGATTGTCGGTCAGTTTCAGACATGATTGGTTTTCTGTCTTGCCAATCATCAATTCTTTTGACCTCGAATCTACCGAATGCTTTAGGCGGAGTTGATCTAATCTTCTTTAAAATTGTTTGTATCTTTCCCATGCCCTCTGCTCCAGGTAATCTAATCTCAGTTAGATAATTTCTGAAGTACCCATATTTTGAGTAAACTTGATTTAAATAATCAAGCAACGATAGATCTTTAGTTTTTAGTTCAGCTGCTAGTTCTGACAACCAAATGGCTGCTACCGACGCGTCTTTATCTCTAGCGTAGTTTCCAGCTAAATACCCATGACTTTCCTCAGCTGAAAAAAGGAATTGATCAATCTCCCCTTTTTTCTCAATTTGATTAATTACATCGCCGATATATTTAAACCCGACCAAAAGATCGTCAATGATCTCAATCTTGTTGTCATGACAAATTTTAGTGATTAGATTAGTGGTGACTTGGGTTTTTATAACAATACCTTTTTTCGGTTTCTTATTTTTTTGCTTAGAAATTACGTATTCAGTTAGAATTGCACCAATTTCATTACCGTTAAGAAACTCCCATTTTCCGCGATGATTTACCATAACGCCAATTCTATCTGCATCTGGATCACTATTTAAAATAATATCTGCTTTTATTTTTTTGGCATATTTTAGAGGTGCATCAAATGATTGGATTACCTCAGGATTTGGAATATTAAAGGTAACGTTTTCAAACTTTCCACTAGTATTTGAAGTAGCCGGATCAAGATGTACAGTAAAACCGAGTTTTTCTAGAACTGGTGGAATGGAAACAATACCGCAACCGTGTAAAGGGGTATAAACAATTTTTATATTGCGATATTTGCCTAAGCTTAATTTTTGGCAAGCCTTGATGTATGCTTGATCAACTTTATCTCCCACTACCTCGATTATTCCTTTTTTAACTGCTTTGGCATAGGGTGTGATTTTTATTTTCTTAACTCTTTGAGTAACTTCTTCAACTAAAGCTTCATCATTTGGAGGAATTAACTGTCCTCCAGTTTCATCAAAAACTTTTTTACCGTTATGTTCGGGGGGGTTGTGGCTGGCACTAAACATATCTCCACTAACGGCTTTTAAATGTCGAATAGCAAATGACAGCTGTGGAGTAGTTCTAAAATCATCAAATATATACACTTTTATTCCATTGGCTGCATAAACTTCTGCTGCACTCTCAGCTAGTTGTTTGCAGGTGAGGTTCATTACTGGATTGGGTAACTTTGAGTTTAAAAATTTGTTACCAAAAAACTCTCTGATGTCATAGGCTAAAACAACACCTCTATTTTTTGCCTCATCTTTATGCTGTTTTAAAAGATATTGAGAGTGTCCTTGAGCTGAAGCTTGGATATTCCAAGTGTTAATTCTATTTGGTCCGATTCCCACTTCGCCTCTTTTCCCGCCAGTGCCAAATGGTAAAATTTGATAAAAACAGTCGAGTAAGTAGTCCCAGTGACCCTCTGTAATTAAATGTTCCAGTTGAGGCCAATAATCTTCATACTTTGGATCTGTTAGCCACTCTTTTAAAAACTTTAAGGCAGATTCTTGATAGGATTTTCCAACGGATAATCTAGAAAAACCTTCTTTACTCTTTTTTAATAGTTGATCAGTTTTCATATTTTTTCTCCTTAACCTATGTTTAGGTATATTTTTTTAATTTTTTTTGATATTGGGGATCGGTGGTTATATCCAGCCATTCTTCTTGAAACGAGTAGGCTGAAATTTTACCTCTTTTGGCTAGTTGAGGAAAGACATCAGTTTCTAGCATTGAATAACTTTTTTCGGGAATATACTCAACTATTGTTTTGTCAAAAATATATATACCGCTATTAACTAAGCTAACACTAGTTTTTTTATCTTTTGGTTTGAATGATACTATCTGGTTTCCTTGAACCATGACGTTATCATAACTTTGATGAGACATTTTTGGCTTGACTGCAATGGTGGCAACTGCTTGATTTTGAGAATGAAAGTTTGCCAATTGTTGTAAATCAATCTTAGTAAAAATATCTGAATGAAGACAAAAGAAAACGTCAGGTAAATGCGACGAGGCATTTTTAATTGCTCCAGCAGTTCCCAGTGGTTCATTTTCTTCAATTGAGATCAGTTTTAATTCTGGAAAGTTCTTTTTAACTACTAACTTAATTTCTTGATGAAACTTGTTACATAAAAAAATAATGTTTTTAACATTATGTTCTTTTAGATGTTCGAGAGTGTGAACAATAAGGGGTTTGTTTAAATATGAAATTAAAGGTTTTTGTATCTGGTTATTTTCTGATTTTCCTCCAGCTAAAATAACGGCTGTCTCTACTCGAGTTTCAAGATGCTGCTGAAGAATTGTCTCGATGGCATGTGACCGACTACGAATCTCTTTTTTATCGATCAGTTGATCTATCTTTTCTAATGTGGAATTTGCTAGGGTGATGGTTAATCTTTGTTTTAACACTCTTCATACTTTATCATACTTTGCTAAGCAGTTGTCAAGCAGGATTCTCACTTATATAAAAAATGAGTAATCTCTAGAAGCCAAGAATTATTTGTTCAATTTCTTGAGAAAGAGGCAGGATATTTTTAGAGGTCTTAATTTTTGAATCAAGTTTATATAGCTGTTGGTGAATTTTTAACAACTGTTTAACTGAAAAATTATTTGCCTGAGCTCTCACTTTATTGGTTAAAAATGCAGGTCCTGGGATACTTGTTCCATCGAGAATTTTTATCATCATTCTAATTTGTCTAATGAGCATAATAAAACAAAGATAATCTTCATTGTCGGTTAAAGCTTTTCTAAGAAGTTTTATCTGATTGCTTTTTGAGTTTTCTGCAGAGGATAAAGAATCAAGCCAGATAAATAATGAGTTGGCCATCTTAAATAAATGCAGTTTAGCAGTTGGCATCTTTTTAAGCATGGTGGCTGTTAATTCTCTCTTTTCCCACAAACAGATTTCCACAGATGAGTTAACCAGCAACTCTATCATTGAAGTTTGTTTTTTTGATTTAGGGAGGGAATGAAGTTCTTCAATAATCAGCATCCTACTATGGCCGAATAAGTCAGTTTTTTGCAACTTACTTTCAAGTAAGGGAAGATCTAGGTCTTTGGCATTAAATCTTTCAATCAAGATACCTTTATTTTTGTTCTCTTCAATAATCTCTACCAGTTTTTTTCTTGACTGAATGATGTTGTCGCCATGAATGATAATCATTTAAGAAAATTATGTATAGTTTGTAACTCCATATTTTTTTAAGTACTTACGATGGATTTTATATTCTGGGTCATACTTTGCAACAAAATTCCAAAAGTTTTTTGAATGATTGTGATGAACCAAATGTGCTAGTTCATGAATAATAACGTAATTAATCACTGCGGGCGGATAATGAACCAACCTCCAGTTTAGATTAAGATTATCTTTTCCGCTACAACTTCCCCACCGACTTTTTTGCTCTCTTAAAGTTAGTGAGTTGTATGAGACTTCCATTTTACTGGCAAAGTTGGGTGTTTGTTTATATAAATATGTTCTAGCAGCTTTTTTTAAAAAGTTTTTAACCTCTTTTTTGATGATTGTTGAGGAGTTTAAACTTGGCAGGTTGATAATGAGTTGGTTCTTTTTAATAAAGACTCCCTGTTTTTGAACTGGATCGTTTATAAAAACTTTGCTGAATTTTTTGCCAAAAATCATGATTTGATCATCAGACTCAATCAGGTTTTTGCTAGCCATTAATTTTTTTAATTGATCATCAATCCACTGTTGATGTTCACTTACAAATTTGTTGATTAACTCTATTGGTGTTCTCTTGGGTGCGGAAACGATCACTTGGTCAGGATATTCAACTTTTAAAGTTACTCTTCCAACTCTAGCTGGATGTTTGAGAGTATAGGGAATAACAGCTTGAGTTGAAGTTGGTTTTTTTTTAAGTAGAAACTTCATTATCAATTATTGTACAATAGCATCATCAACTTGCCGAAGTGGCGGAATTGGTAGACGCGCACGGCTTAGGACCGTGTGGGCTTTGCCCTTGGAGGTTCAAGTCCTCTCTTCGGCACAAGATGAATGATTCAAATCAATTATTTTGAAGTTTTAAATATTAGCTTATAAATTAATAAAAAAATATGACAGAAACACGCTCTTCTGCTGAAGATATGTCTAGTGATATCGATTGGAGGAAAATAATAGAAGGATATGTGACGAGTAAAGACAAAAGAGCTTTAACTCCACAAGAGAGAAACGCTCTCCATGCAGTTTTATCATCTGTGGTTGAAAAAAATACAAGTGTGGCTGGAGCAGATGTTTATTTTGGTCAAGTGTTACTTAAGCTTAATAGATTATTATCCGAAGTAGGGATAGAAATTACATATCCAGTAGTTGATAAAGGCTCTTTTGCTACCAAAGAAGATTTATACACATTTTCACTTTTTAACAGATACCTGGCAGATATTCAATTTGTTGAGGGATTACGAATGCAGCTGCCCGCACTAAGCTTGCTTCTAAGCAGATAGAAAATGACTAATACTCTCATTTTTTATTAAGAATTGACGCTTGTTGATAAGTAGTAACTAAGTAAAATAAACAAAAAAAACCCAAGCTTGCGCTTGGGATTTTTTGTCTCAGAACGTAGCTCCCGGTGAGGAGAACCTTCTGAGGTATATACAATTATAAATAATATTATAAGCTTGTCAATAGTGAATCAAAAAGTATCAAAATAGTACGAGACTTTACCCTTTTCTACTTGAGTTGAGAAGTTTAAAAATCAATTTTCTTCTTTAACATATTCTAGGACGCTAGCGTCAGTTTTCTTTTCTATACCCATTTTTCTGTCGTCATACTCCATCTCAGCCATAAACTGATTAACGGCATCTGTCCACTTATCAACGCTGGCAGTATATTTTCTGGCTATCTCTGAAACCTGAATTCTGCCTTGCTCTACATAATTGGCTCTAAGTTCTCGAGCTGCTCGTTCAAAGCCAGCTTCATAACTATCAAATCCCAGTGTTCCTCTGGAGTGAATGCCAAAACCCAGGCAGTTATAACTTCCCTCTGGAATTCTTTTGCAAAGTTGGCTTTCCTGCATCATGATGGCGGGTAAAAATCTAAAGTCTAAACTATACTTGTCAGCCAGATCGACCAGTACCTTTCCATAATAATCATATGGTTTGAGCGGAGAGCCTTTTCTCTCAAGAAAATTAGCCACAATCTCTGCGCGACCATCTTGAGTTTCGAGATTACTCTCCACACCCATGACCTGAGGTTGATTATTTTGTTGTAGTAATGTTAACTCAGAAGCTTTGTTCTCGTGAGTGAAAGTTGCTGGTAAGTGATAATCATATTGATAATATGAAATACCCACTACACCAATTATAGTTAGCGAGCATAGAAATAACCATTTAAGAGTTCTCCAAATATATAACATAGATAGCTCAAGTATATCAAAAAAAATCTAAAAAGACTGACTATAAAAAAGTATAAAAATATCCTATAATATGGTAATGAGTTTAAAAATTGATAGTATCAGTTCAAAGATTATAACTACCATACTCTTGATCTTATTTCTGATGGTGGTTTTTTTGTTTCCTTCAGACTTGCTGGCTGTAGAGGCAGAGGTTCTGGGAATTCATGTTCTTTCTCCCCACGACCATGATTATGCTATAAAGTTATTAAAAACTGAATCTAATCAAGAAAAATGGCATTATGTAACTATTCCTCTATCATTAAATGACTTAGATAAAAAAGATGAATGGGTCCAGTTTTTTCAGAAGTGTAAAAGAAACAAGCTAATACCAATTGTACGTCTAACTACAAAATATGAAAATGGATCTTGGAAGAGGCCTTCAAGAAAGGAGATTGTGGCTTTGTTTGAGTTTCTTAATCAACTTCCTTGGCCTACCGATAGACGATATGTTATAGCTTTTAATGAAGTAAATCATGCTAAAGAATGGGGAGGACAGGTCGATTCTCTCTCTTATACTCAGACTCTCGAGTTTGTAGCTAACTGGGCGCATACCGAAGTAGCTGACTACAAGGTTTTGCCAGCGGCCATGGATCTTGCTGCTCCAAATTCTAGAGAAACAACCGAGGCTTTTAGTTATTTAACCCAGATGCTAAACGCCAACCCTTGGATTTTTGATCATGTTGATTACTGGAACTCTCATTCTTATCCCAATCCTGCATTTTCAGCCAGACCAACAAATACAGGCAAAAACTCAATTAGGGGTTTTGAGTATGAGCTAAACTTTATTAAGAATAAAACTGGAAAAGAGTTTCGAGTATTTATTACCGAGACTGGGTGGGTTGATAACCGCTCAACGCGTCCTTGGCTAAATAATTATTATCTTTATGCCCTACAACATGTTTGGTCTGACTCTAGAGTAAAAGGAGTTACTCCATTTTTACTTCGGGGTTCTCCGGGTCCTTTTGAGTCATTTAGTTTTTTTGATGATGGTGGTAATCCAACTGCAATGTTTAATGCTTTTCAATCCGGAGTTCTTGGGGTTTCTCAAACAAGAGAATAAAAAACCAGCCAATAAATGGCTGGTTTTTTATTTACAAAGAGTGCAACAGATTATTTACTATTTGTTTTAATCTGTAACTTTCTTGGTTTGGCTATTTCAAGTTTGGGGAAAGTTACTATCAGCACCCCATTATTTAGCTCTGCTGAAGGTTCTTTATTCATATCTATATTGCCTGGAATGGCTATCTTATATGAGTAACTCCAAGAAGATTTGGCATAATGAGTTTTTTCTTCATCTTTTTCTTCTTGTTCTTTTGCAGCTTTTATCCACAAGACTCCGTCTTCAAAAGTTAGATCAATATCTGGGGATTCGACTCCAGCCACATTTGCTTTGACCACAACCTCATCTTCAGTTTCATAAACATCAAGACTATCGCGATAGTTACTCCAGCTCATATCAAAATCATCCCAGATTGTTGGCCAACGGCTCAATGACTTGATTTGCTTCAATGGAATTAAGTCCATATTTTTTCCTTTCTCTGCTTTCGGCGAACTTTATTTGTTATTTTTAATCGGCTCTTAGCAGACTTAGTTAATAACTGCTAATAATATAGCAAAGATTGGCACTCTTTGTCAAGGACTGCTAATATATTTGTTATTACTCAAGAATAAAAGTATTATTTCCACAATATTCAGTTTTCTGTTTAAATAGAACTATGCTATTTTTTAATGTGTTAGTTGCTTTAGTTTTATTATGGTTTGGCTCACACATCTTAGTAAAAGGTGCTGTTTCTTTTTCGAAAAAAAATGGTTGGTCAAGCTCATTCGTTGGTTTAACAATCTTGTCTTTATGTTCCAATCTTCCTGAGGTGGCAATCTCAATTACGGGCGCAGTTAATCAATTGGCTGGTATCGAGTCATCTGATTTAGTCGTAGGAAATATTTTGGGATCAAATATCAGTCAAATAACTTTAATTTTAGGAATTGCTGGTTTTTTAAAAGATTTAAAAATAAATAAACAAGATTTAGTAAGGAGCGGTCTGGTGTTAATTGTGAGCTCAGCCTTATTAATGCTGTTTAGCTTTGATGGATTTATCTCACCTACTGAAGGTTTTGGTTTATTAATGATGTATCTCGTGTACTTTGTCTTGATAAGACCAAGAAAAAATACCTCAAAAATTTCTAAGAAAGTTTACAAGATTTTTCATAAAAAAAACGCTATCGATTGGGTACAGATTTTATCTGGATTAATTATTGTTTTTTTGGCTTCTGATTGGGCAGTAAAATCTTCAGTCTCTTTGGCAGAAATTTATAACGTTAGTCAGTCATTGCTGGGAATTTTCCTTCTTGGATTGGGTACAAGCTTGCCTGAATTATTTATAGTAATTCAAGCTTTACAAATGAAATCAAGTTCATTATCAGTTAGTACAATAATTGGTAGTAATATTGTTGGATCATTGTTAGCAATCGGCTTATCGGCAGCAATGTCTGGTTGGAGAGTAAACAGAAGTGTGGCAACTTTTGATATGCCGTTTTTAGTTTTAACATCAGTAATTGTTATTCTTTTTTTGATGACGAAGAAAAAGTTAGATCGAAAAGAATCGCTGTTACTACTCTGTTTTTATATTATTTATTCAGCATTGAAAGTGATGGGTTATTAATTTTTTTCATTTAAGAATGATCATATTGCGAAAAACCACTCAAATCAGTTACAATCTCAGCTTATGTCAAAAGTAAAAGCAGGCAACATTGAAATTGGAATGTTTATTATGCACAACGGATCTCCACATCGCGTTGTTAAAAAAAAGTTTGTTTCTCCTGGAAAAGGTTCGGCCTTTAACAGAACAAAGTTACAGAATATTGAGACAGGCGCAATTCTTGAGTTTGTTTTTAAGTCGCATGATGTTATTGAGGAGGTTGAGGTTGAGTCAAAACAGATGCAATTTTTGTATAAAAGCGCTGATGGGGCAGTTTTTATGGAACCACGAACTTTTGAACAAGCTGAGATTCCAGAAAAAATTCTTGGTGATGCAATCAATTACCTTGTTCCTGAAATAAAAGTATATGTTTCATTTTATGAAGAACGTGCCACTGCAGTGAATTTACCTCCAAAAGTTGAGATGTTAGTGGCTGAAGCTGATGACGCAATAGCTGGTGATAGAAGTAATGCTGGTACAAAACCGGTAACAATGGAAACGGGATTAATTGTTCAAGTACCGCTATTCATCAAACAAGGGGAAAAACTGATCATTGACACAGATTCTGGAAGCTATGTTTCAAGAGCTTAGTTATTATTCTCGAATTTATTGTGATAAAATATAGACTCTGGGTCCGTAGCTCAGGTGGTTAGAGCGACAGCCTTTTAAGCTGTGCGTCGTGGGTTCGAGTCCCACCGGACTCAC
>CAYTIA010000024.1:0-5351 GCA_964437755.1 uncultured Pseudomonadales bacterium
TGGGTGACTAGCTCAGGTGGTTAGAGCGCTATCCTGATAAGATAGAGGTCTATGGTTCGAGTCCATAGTCACCCACATAATACTCAACTGTTCCTTTTTCCTTCTTGTGGTTGTCCTTGTTTTTTAGCACTCCAAAGTGTAGAATGCTAATTCAACAAAAAAATAGATAAATAATAAAACAACTTATGACTGATCAAGATAAAAATCTAAAGCCAGACAACGATAAGAAAGACTCCGAGAAAAAACAGAAAAGTGAAGATCGTAAATCTTTTTCTTCTATTATTCAGCAAGCCAAAGTAAAAAAAATCGCTCAAAGAGAAGAGATCAATAAGAGGATTAATCAGGAAATTGTAAGTAGCTTGCCTTCAAATCAGTTTGCTTTGCCAGTGATTCCACTCAAGCAGGGTTTATTATTTCCTCACACAGAAAGTGTATTAACTTTTGGAAGAGATTTTTCTGTAGCAGCTATCAAAGATGCTGCAAAAAATCAAAAGCTAGTTGTTTTGGTTTCTCAAAAAAGAACAAACCTTAACAACCCCCAAACTTCAGATCTTTATAAAATTGGAGTTTTAGCTGTGATAGAAAGAACTCTCAAAACTGAAAACAACTTGAGTGCATTAGTTAAAGGCATAGCTAGAGTCGAAATTGTGGAATATCTCCAAGAAAAGCCATACTTTAAAGCTCAAGTAACAAAACTGGAAGATATTATCTCCGGAGATCAGGAGGAGATAGCCCTCGCTTCTCATTTAAAGCAAACTTTTCAAAAGATTGTTCAGATGGGTAAGCCCGTTGAATTTTTAAATTTTATTAAACTGATGAGTGGTTCAAATTCTGGAGAAATGAGTGATCAGATTAGCATTATGCTTAATCTGAAAACCAACAAAAAACAAGAGTTGCTAGAAACTTTAGATGTAAAGCAGCGCATGAAGTTAGTTTTAACTTATCTTAATCACGAGGCAAATATTCTAGAGATTGAAAAAGACGTTGCTTCAAAAACTCAACAGAAATTTGATAAACATATGAGAGAAAGCGTTCTTAGAGAACGACTCAACACCATCAAAAAAGAACTTGGAGAGTATGAAGATAGTGAGGATACAGCAAGAACATTTAGAGATAAATTAAAAAAAGCAAGTTTTTCAAAAAACATTAAAGATAAAATTAAAAAAGAGATTGATCGCTTAGAAAGCATGTCTCCTAACAATCCAGAAACAGGTTATATTAGCAGTTGGCTTGAAACTGTTTTTGATTTACCTTGGGAATCAGACAAAGGCAAAATAAGTTTGTCAAAAGCAGAAAAAATTCTCAATAAAAGTCACTATGGTCTCGAAGACGTTAAGGAGCGAATTTTAGAATATATCGCTGTTTTACAACTCAAAAATACTCAGAAGTCGACAGGAAAAAAGAAACCTAAAAAAAATGGCTTGCCAACAATTCTTTGTTTTGTAGGCCCTCCAGGAGTAGGAAAGACAAGTCTTGGGCAAGCTATCGCTGATGCTCTAGAGCGAAAATTTGTAAAAGTTTCTCTAGGAGGAATTCGCGATGAAGCAGAAATTCGAGGTCATCGAAGAACATACATTGGCGCCATGCCCGGAAGAATCATTAAGGGCATCATCTCAGCAAAAAGCAAAAATCCTGTTTTTATTCTTGATGAAATTGATAAGGTAGGAAAAGATTTTAGAGGTGATCCTTCAGCCGCATTACTTGAAGTACTTGATCCTGAACAAAACCATCGTTTTGAAGATCATTATCTAGATCTAGAGTATGATTTATCAGAAGTAATTTTTATTACTACTGCCAATGCTTTAGACACAATTCCTCCAGCTTTAAGGGACAGGTTAGAAATAATCAATTACTCTGGATATACATATAACGAAAAGTTCAATATCGCCAAACAACATTTAGTCGAAAAAACAGTTGAAGCCAATGCTCTCCCCAACAATCAAGTTGAGTTTTCTGACTTAAGCATAAAAACTATTATTCAAAGATACACTAGAGAAGCAGGGGTTAGAGAACTAGAAAGAAAACTTGGAAAAGTCACACGAAAAATTGCAAAAAAGATTGTCATTAATAAGAAAAAAAACTCAAAACCAATTAAAATTACTCCTAAAACTATTAGAGAACTTCTTGGCCCTGAAGAGTATGATACAACTCTGGCTGAAGAAAAAAGCCAAGTTGGCATCGCCACTGGCCTAGCTTGGACTCCAGTTGGTGGAGATATTTTGTTCATCGAGGTTGTTTTAACTCCAGGAAAGGAAAAGGTTGTTTTAACAGGAAAACTTGGTGAGGTTATGCAAGAGTCGGCACAAGCCGCTTTAACATTTGTTAAGTCACATTCAAAAGAGTTAAAAATTGATTCTAAACAGTTTGAGAACACCAATGTTCATATTCATGTCCCGGAGGGAGCTGTACCAAAAGATGGGCCATCTGCCGGAATTGCTCTGGCTACCGCTATTACTTCGGCATTTACAAATAAGCCAATCCCAAGAAATATAGCAATGACAGGAGAAATTACTTTAAGAGGTAAGGTGATGAGAATAGGTGGTCTCAAAGAAAAAACAATTGCTGCACATCTGGCTGGTATATCAAAAGTGCTTATACCTAAAGACAACGAGAGAGATCTTGAAGAACTTCCTGCTGAGGTAAAAAAAGACATTGAGTTTATACCAGTAGCCAATGCTTCAGAAGTTCTCAAACTAGTTTTTAAATAATCAAATAAAGTTAGTGCAAAAAAACTACCCTATTGCTACAATAGAGTTATGGGAAAAAAGATTGCAACCATCTTAGCTATAATTGTTGTTATTGTGGTGGCTGTTATAGTTTACTTAGTAAATCCTTTTGAAAAAAAGAGGTTTAGCGGTCTGCAAGTTATAACAAACGAGATTGAGGCTTCTTTATTTATTAATGACACCCATCTAGATAAATCCCCTTACATTAATAGAAAAATTCAACCAGGAAGATACGTTCTTAATATTGTTCCAGATGATAAGCAGTTAATGTCAAAAGAGCTTCCGATTACTCTTACCCCCAACACTCTTACAGCAGTTTTTTGGAAACCAGCCACTACTCTTGAAGAAGGCAGTGGAGTAGTATATGAATTAGAACCAATCTCGAACAAAAACTCTGGAGAACTTCAAATTATTACCGAACCAGACGAAGCAATTATTCACTTTGGAAGCAGAGAGCAACAGTTTGCTCCTTACATTTTCAAAGATATTGAACCAGGAACTCACTCGTTTACCCTAAGTTTACCTAGTTACGAAACTCAAGAACAAAAATTTAATTTATCTGCGGGTTATCGGTTAAAAATTACTGCCTATATGGGTAGAGAAAAAACTGAAATTGAGCGTCAACAAGAAGAGTCTACTGAGGAAGTTACTAACGATAACTCGTCTGGACAAGAAGAAACACCCGCACAAGAAAACGAAACATCTTTGACTAATCATGTAACTATTCTGTCCACAAGTTTTTTTCAACAACAAGTAGAGGTATTAAGAGTTAGAGATCGTCCTTCAGCATCTGGAGTTGCAGTTGGATTTGTAAAGGTTGGAGAAAAATATGCCTTTCTTGAGGAAGAAAACAGTTGGTTTTTAATAACATTTGAGGACGCTATCAGCCAAGAAGTAAAAGAGGGTTGGGTAAGTGGTCAATACGTCGAACCAAAAAGAGTTACAACAAGTCTTTCTGAAATCGATTAACTTGGATGCTGAAACTTGTTCATTAGGCTCGACCATCCGTCATCATATTTATGATGCCATTTTTCAATTTTTTTCATAATTTTTTGAGATCTTTCAACCGAAATTGATAATAAGTTTGCTCCAAAACAAGTGCTTAAAAAGAACCAATAAGCGCCATAAGCGCTTTCAAATTTCACTTCGAAAATAAAATAAACAGATAAAAGAATAAAAAGAAAAAAAGAAAACATAATTTTGTTAATCTTAAGAAACTTTGATTTTGTAAAGTTGGATAACCAGATGGCTACAAAAAAAACTAAGCCTAATAAAAAACCAAGTGGCAAAAAAAACAAAAACGCCCAACGCGATAACCCTGTTTGAATTGGAAAAAAAATGTTAAGAATTGATACTATTGAAAATAGTAACATCAATCCAAAATACACTCCCAAATGAGAAATCCATAGATGAATTACTTCAGATAATTGAAAAATATCATAGAGAGGATCTCTATAGCGCTTTATTTCAAAGTTCTTTGTCAAAAAATGAATAATTACGAATGCATAAACAAATAAACCAATAAGCGAAACACCTGTATCAATTAAAAATAGCTCCCCCTGAGATAACATATGAACCTCAGCCTGAGCTAAATAAAAAACAAATGTTTTTAACCAAACAAAAACTAAAGGAGCAATCACAAAAGCATAAATAAACTGCACTAAGTCAAATTTCAATAATCTTTTTTTACCTGTGTATCGATAAATAAAAAGACTACTAGCGAGAATAAAAAAAATAGCTATCAGAAAGAGTTGAATCATGGCTATAATACTAATCTAATCCAATAATCTTCGTATCACCTGAAGAAAAAACAACATCTCCTAATTTTGATAATCCAGATTCATCTAGATCTTTATAAGCTTCTCTTTCCTTTGATCCTATAAAAATGTATTTAACTCGATAATAATCAATTAGCTGCGCTGAATTATCCGATAATGGATCTAAATAAATAGATTTGACTTCCTCGGTTCTTTTGGCAGGGATATCAAAACCTCCTCTCCATAGCCACTCATGTACTCTCCAACCCAATACTGTGGGTAAACCTGTAAAGGTTGATACTCTGGCATAGGTTGTATAACTTTCACCAACTGCCTCTAATATAACTGGTCTTCCGTCTACATTTTTTCTAAGCCAGTTGATTGCTTCATAATCGTTAGAATCTGATAGTTCTAACCAACTTAGACCATTTATACCCTGATATTTTTTTAAACCCCCGTAAAAATCTCTATACCCAAAAAATGAGTAATAGCCAGTACTTAAAACAAAAACCATGATCAAGATTTTTGTAATAAGTTGCTGACTAACAGAAAATTGTTTTTTAAACTTATAAGTACTAACAATCCCAGAAAAAGCGGAGATCACTAAAGTCATCATTAAAAAAGCCTGAAATGTTAATTTAAACATGGTATTAGCTCGAGGATGATTGGGATATATATCTTTCATGTAAATAAGCTCAGGAAGAATTAGTAAAACGATTGCTGAGATAACCATCGCCACAATCATCGTTTCTCTTGAATTTACTTTTCCATTTTTCTTAATCAACTGAAATATACTAACCATAGCTAATACACTCAATAAAAGATGTGGTAACCACAACACCACTAATTGCCAAAAAGGGGAGTGTTC
>CAYTIA010000025.1:0-5088 GCA_964437755.1 uncultured Pseudomonadales bacterium
AAGCAATGCTTTCGAAGTGGTAGAATATTGCTTTCAATTCCTCTAAAATACAATTTAGTAAACAATAACTAATCTGCCTACACTATGAACATTGTCAAGATTTTTAAAACAAGTTCTTTCAAGAATGGATCTAATTCATTTGTCGATAATTCAGAGGAGTTGCAAACGGCCAAACCAAGACTAAAAAAGTCGATAAATTTTTGGCCAAAAAGCAAAGCCAAAAGAGTTCTTATTATCTTTTTATTGGCAATAGCCTTAGTTTTAGGAATGATAGGCATATTAGTGGTTCATACTCTCCAAGTATCCAGAGAAATGGTTAGCACCGGAAATGAGCTGAAGTGGGTAACTCAATCAGCGTATGATAATTTTAAAGCCCAAAACCTTCCTGAAGCTGAAATTAATCTCGCTCAAGCTAAAGAGGAACTAACAAAACTAACCAACACCTATAATAAACTTGGGATCTATCAAAAAATCCCGATAATAAATAAATATTATCAAGATGGTATCCATGGACTAACTGCAGCCGATCACGGACTTGAGGCTGGAATCGTTGCAGTTAAAGCAATCACTCCTTATGCAGATATTTTAGGCTTTGAGGGCGAGGGTACTTTTGAGGGTGGTACTACTGAAGACAGAATTGGAGTCATGCTCCAAACTTTAGAAAAGATAACTCCTGAATTAGATAAAGTCGAGGAACAGTTAACCCTTGTTAATGAAAACCTATCAAAAATTGATGCTTCTCGATATCCTGAAAAAATAAAGGATTATGAAATCAGATCATTGTTGTTAATCGCTCAAGAAACTGTAAGCCAATCCATGGATATCTTTTCTCAGTTTAGACCAGTTATTGAACAATTACCCACAATAGCCGGTAGTCAGGGTGAAAAAAGAAAGTACTTAGTTTTATTTCAGAATAACAACGAGCTTCGTCCCACAGGTGGTTTTCTGACTGCTTACTCAATCGTAACAATCGAAAATGGCAAGATTAACCCAGAAAAATCAGATGATATTTATGCTCTTGATCAACGATTTAATAAACGAATAGAGATACCTGAAAGTTTGGGACGCTATCTAACATCAGAGAAGTATTGGAACCTAAGAGATATGAATATTTCTCCAGATTTTAAAGAATCAATGGACACCTTCTATGAACATTATCAAACAGTAAGCGGTGAACCAGATGATATTGATGGTATTATCACCGTTGATACTCAAGTTTTAACTAGATTACTAGAAATTTTAGGACCAGTTGAAATTCCTGGATATGGTACATTTAGTGCTCAAGAAGATTCCAGATGTGACTGTCCTCAAGTTGTTTACGCTCTAAGTGAGATCATTACTCGTCCAACCCCTTACCTAAGAGAGGATCGAAAAGGTATTCTTGGCCCCATGATGAAGGCTATTTTACAAAAAACTTATGAGGCTCCCAAGCAACACTGGCCACAACTTTTTGGATTAATTTGGGAAACTGTTCAAGGTAGAAATCTTCAAATGTATTTTGTAGACGATCAAATGCAACTTGCTGCAGAAAATGCCAATGCTGCTGGTAGATTGAAGCCTACACAAGAAGGTGATTTTCTTGCCATTGTTGATGCAAACCTTGGTGGTGCAAAATCAAACTTGTTTACCGAGTATGAGGTTAAGCAACAGATTGAGGGACCAGAAAATGGTTACATCACTAATAATCTTGAAATTACTTATAAAAATACTCGCAAGGCAGATAACTGTAATTTAGAAGCTGGCTTGTTGTGTTTAAATGCTCCCGCTCCAACCTGGAATAGAGTCTATTTACCCATGGGTTCCGAAGTCTTAACTTCTCAAGGATACAATCAAGAACCCAATTTTTATGATGAGCTAGGATTTAAAGTAATTGATGGATTCTTTAGACTTGACCCACTTGGAGTTGCCAAAATTAGGATTAGTTATAAAGTTCCTTACTCTGCTGACAACTATCAACTAAAAGTGTGGAAGCAAGGTGGAGTTAAACCATTTGAAATGTTAATAGATGTTAATGGAAATCAGTCAGAGTTGTTAATCGATTCCGATCAAACATTTCAAGATAGGTTTTAAATCCAATCTAGGCAAGCATCGAATAGAAAATAATGAAGAAAAATCTCATTGTTGAAAGTATTGTTTTAAAAAGAAAGAATCTTGGAGAGACCGATAGAGTGGTGACATTAATCTGTCAAGAAATGGGAAAAATTACTTGTGTTGCTAAAGGCGTTCGCAAACTTAATTCTAGCTTTAGCTCAACTATTGAACCTGGGAACTTAATTAGAGCTTACTTAATCAAAACAAAAAGTATGCCACTATTAGTTCAAGCAAAACTAATCGAAGATGCCTCAGCTACTAGATCTTCTCTTCCGAAAATACGCAGACTATCTCAAATTTTAGAGATATTCGACAAGTTACTTGTTGAAGAAGAACTTCCACAAGAAACTTTTTTACTAATTAAGGAAATTCGCCAGCTATTAATAAGCGGTGATATCAATTTAATTAGATCCAAAATCAAACTGCTCATAAAACAACTTGGTTTTGCTGATAACACCTCTCAAAAACATCAAACAATGTTAGAATACATACAGGAAGTTGTAGAGAGACCTATGCAAAGTTTCAAGTTTTTGCAAACAGATACTACCTCGCTTCCCGCAAATAAATCAATTAAATAGTTATGTCTATACAACCAAGCCTGGATGAGATAGTTTCTTTGGCTAAACGCCGAGGATTTGTATTTCCCACATCAGAAATATATGGAGGATTAACTAGCTCTTATGATTATGGTCCAATGGGAGCAGTATTGTTAAAAAACATCAAAGATGCTTGGTGGAACGAGTTTGTTCTTTCTAGAGATGACATGTATGGACTTGACTCACAGATAATTCTTAATCCAGAGACATGGGTTGCTTCAGGCCATGTTACCTCATTTACAGATCCTCTTGTTGAAGACAAAGAGACTCATCTTAGATATCGAGCTGACCACATTATTAAAGACTGGCTTAAAAATCAAAATAAGCCAGAACTTAGAAACATTGATGTTAACAGTCTTTCAACACTTGAGATGGGCAAAATTATTGAACAGTACAATATTACTAGCCCTGCAGGAAATGAGTTAACACAACCTAAAGACTTTAACATTCTGTTTGAAACGGCTATAGGTGTTGTTTCAGGCGAAAAATCATTAGTTTACCTGCGAGGAGAAACTGCTCAAGGTATTTTTAGTAACTTTAAACAGGTTTTAAACAGTACTAGAGCCAAGCTTCCATTTGGAATTGGCCAAATGGGAAAAAGTTTTCGCAACGAAATGACAAGCGGTCAATTTTTATTTAGACAGCTAGAGTTTGAGCAAGCCGAAATCGAATATTTTTTTGATCCCGAACAGACAAACTGGCAAGAGCTAATGGAAGATTGGAAAGAAAAGATGATGCATTTTGTTAATAAAACATTAATGATCCATCAAGATAATCTTCGTTGGAGAAGACACACCGATCAAGAAAGAAGCCACTACAGTCAAGAAACATTTGATTTAGACTATAAATTTCCTTTCGGCTGGGATGAGTTATGGGGATTGGCCTATAGAACAGATTATGACCTCAAACAACACATGCAACACTCGGGAGAATCTCTAGAGTACTTAGATCCATACACTCACAAAAAAATTGTTCCACACGTCATGGAACCAGCGGTTGGCATAGATCGATTGTTTTTAATGGTATTAACAGATGCTTATAGAAAAGATAGCGAAAGAGTTTATCTTGATATTAAACCTTCTCTCGCCACTTATCAGGTTGCTGTTTTTCCATTATTGAGGAATAAGCCTGAATTAGTTACTAAAGCCAAAACAATTTATCAATCCTTACGTTCAAGCTTCAGAGTTACTTTTGATGATCGAGGAAACATTGGTAAACGCTATTTATATCAAGATGAAATCGGAACACCATTCTGTATCACAGTCGATTTCGACTCTCTTGAAAATGATACAGTCACTATCCGTCATCGAAACACAACTAAGCAGGAGGTCATATCCATCGATAAAATATCTGATTATTTAAGCAAATTAATCAATTAACATTTATTTATGAAAAAAAAGAAAATTTTAGTTTTTGGAGGAGTAGTTTGTGTTGTAGCTATCGTTATAGCTGTAGCAATATTGATGAAAAAAGGCAATTCTCCAGAAACTGAAACGACTCAAGAACCCGAAAAAAGACGTCTTAGCGAACCGGTGAACGTTATTCCTGTAATGGAGAGAGCATATGTCAGCATATTACCTATAGTCGATGGAAGACATCTAGATATCTCAATTAATCATCTAAATAAAGAGGCCGAGAAAGTCGAGTACGAACTCGAATATCAATCAGGAACTATGCTTCAAGGGGCAATGGGTGAGATAAGTTTAGAATCTCTACCCGTAAAAGAGCAGATCTTTCTTGGAAGTTGTAGTGCCGGAGGTGCTTGTACCTACCACACCGATATCTCTGGTGGAAACCTACTGTTAACTTTTATTGGACCTGAAAACTATGCTCTTAAAACTAATTGGCGCTATATTGACAATTCAACTCGCTCAACTGAAGTGGCTTCTTGGGATGCAAAATTTCAAATGGATTCAGCATTATTAGCTTCTATTAGATACATGATTGTGTTTAATAGCCCAGGAATTCCAGAAGGATATGAAGAGTTATCTGAAGAAGAGTTTACGATCATATCTGATATCTATTCTTTCACGACTAGCTCAGCTGTTCAGGGCAAGGGTGCGGTTAGTATTAGACTAGCTGAAGATGTTAGCTCAGCCAAGATTGTTGGCTTCAATGGATCAAAATGGGTAAAGTTTGACACAACGGTAGAAGATAAAGTTGCAAAGGCTGAAGTAGAGCTAATGGAACTTTACACAGTTATCCGTTAATAATTTATATTTTTTTCATCTCAAAAGAGTGGTCTAGCGACCACTCTTTTTTTTATCTAGGATAGTTGCCCCTAAACTTTTTAAACCCGAATAAATTTTCGTCTTTACAGCAGCGGTTGATCTGTGTCATTATTATGGCATAGTTTGGTAAAGTACCCTATAAATATTAGATATTAACAGAATAACAGTGT
>CAYTIA010000026.1:0-4675 GCA_964437755.1 uncultured Pseudomonadales bacterium
CGGCTGGAAACAATGTCGCTCTTAAACAAGCAGAAAGTGAGTATGTCATGTTGCTTAATAGTGATACAGAGCTTACTTCTCACAGCAACATAGATAAGTTGATTGAGTTTATGGATACCAATCAAAAAATCGCAGTTGCTACGCCTAAACTTGTCCTAAACGATAACAATTTAGACTGGGCTTCCCACAGGGGAGAGCCAACTCTATGGGCCTCATTGAGTTATTATCTAGGACTTGAAAAGTTATTTCCTCATTCCAAACAGTTTACTCAGTATCATCAAAAACACCTAGATTTAACTACCCCTCATCAAATCGATGCTTGTTCAGGAGCAGCAATGATGCTCCGTACTTCTTACATGAAACAGGTTGGCTACCTTGATGAAAGATTCTTTATGTACGCAGAAGACTTAGACTGGTGTAAGCGATTTCGTGAAGCGGGATATCAAGTTTGGTATTTTCCAGAAATCACAATAATTCATCACAAATATAAATCGGGTATTAAAACTCAATCTCCGCTAACGGCCCTGCAATCAAAAAGACATTTCTATAACACCATGATTCAATATTATGACAAACATTATAAAGATAAATACCCAAGATTCGTGAGATTTTTATTACGAACTTTTTTATTTATTAAAAAAGGAGGAATGTAGTTTGAAAAGTTCAGTAAGTAACATCACTATTGGCATTGATGCTAGATTAAGTGGAAAAGAACATGCTGGAATTGGTCGCTATATCGAAAATCTGTTAATTGAACTTCAAAAGATAGAAAAACCAAATATTAATTGGGTTTACTTTTTTCATCATCAAAAACAAGTAACACCAATACTCAAAAAAGTAAAAAATAATTCAAATATAAAAATTGTATATGTGCCAATTCGACACTACTCATTTTTAGAACAAATCAGGCTGCCCGCTGTTATTAATAAAGAAAATCTTGACCTACTTCATGTCCCTCATTTCAATATTCCCTTACTTTATAAAAAAACATTGGTCGTCACAATCCACGACTTACTCTGGCACCAACAGATAGGACCAGAAGTAACTACTTTACCTGCATGGAAGTATTATCTTAAATACATTGCCTATCGACTGGTTACCACCAAAGCATTGCATAACTCAAAAAAAATATTTGTTCCCACCAAGACTGTTAAAAAAGATATTTTACTCTTAAACTCATCGCTTGAAAATAAAATTGTTGTTACACCAGAGGGAATTAGCGAATCATTTGAAAAACAACATCGATGTTTACTCAATAGTGGAAAATTGCCTCACAACAATAAAAAGACATTAGTATATGTTGGCTCTCTATATCCACATAAAAATATTGAAATTGTTTTTCAAGCTTTACTAAAACTAAAAGAGTTCAATCTAAAGATAGTTTGCGCCAGAAATGTGTTTGTTGAGCGAACCAGAAAGAGAGTGACACAATTAAACCTACAAAACCAAGTTGAGTTTACGGGTTATTTAACTGACGACGAGTTGGTTAAAACTATACAAAACTCATTGGCATTAGTTCAGCCTTCAAAATCAGAAGGATTTGGTTTAACTGCAATAGAAGCCATGGCCGTTGGCACTCCAACAATCGTTTCTAACCTACCAGTTTTTAAAGAAATTTACCAAAACGCACCTTTGTTTTTTGATCCAAATAGCTCAGATGAGTTAACTCAAAATATAAAATTATTAGAAGATATTAAAACATATAGATATCATCAAGACCTAGGATTAAAAACTGCTGAGTTATATAGTTGGCGCAAAATGGCAAAAGCTACCCTTGATGCATACTTATCAGCCCTTTCAATAGCATGATCAACTCTTTTGAACAAATGCAAGAATTAAAGGTTGCTCTTGTGTATGACAGAGTCAATACAAAATATGGTGGAGCCGAACAAGTTTTGTTGGCATTTGGCGATCTCTTTCCCAATGCCACTCTGTTTACTTCAGTATTTGATCCCCATCAAGCTCTTTGGGCAAAAAAGTTTAAATCTGTTAAAACCTCATTTTTAAATCGTTTTTCAATTCTCAAAAATAAACATCAATGGCTGGCTCCTTTAATGCCAATCGCGTTTGAGTCGTTCAATTTCTCAGGCTATGATCTAATTATTACTGTTACCAGCGCAGAAGCTAAAGGTGTTATCACTAACCACGATCAGCTCCATCTTTGCTACTTATTAACACCTCCAAGATATCTTTATGATTTTCAAGATGAATATTTAGACTCAAAAAAAATATTCTCTTTTCCGATCATTAAACAGTTGAGTCAAAATTTACTCTCATATTTAAAATGGTGGGATCAAGTTGCCATTCATCGACCAGATATTATTGTACCCTTGTCTGAGGTCGTTTCTAATCGCATAAAGAAATCTTATGGAATTACAACTGAAAGTCCAATTTTCCCGCCAATAAATATGATCAACCTCTCTATAGATGATCAATCACTCAAAAAGTTTAACTTACCTCCAGAATTTTATTTAGTTGTTTCTAGACTAGTTTTTTATAAAAGAGTTGATCTAGCTATAAAAGCTTGTGCTAAACTCGATCAAAATTTAGTTATCGTCGGTTCTGGAGAAGAAGAAAAAAAATTAAAACAGTTAGCTTCAAAACTATCTAAAAGATCCAAAGCAAAGTTTATTTTTTTATCCTCACAACCACAACCAATTGTTAACTCGTTAATGAAACAGGCAAAAATCTTTTTATCTCCAGGCATAGATGATTTTGGTTTAAGTCCTCTACAAGCAAATTTGTTTAACACTCCAGCAATTATTAATAAACAGAGTGGAGTAGCTCCATTGTTTAAAAAATTTGGATTTGGTGATATGTTAATTAGCGATTCAAGTAAAGAACTGGCTAACAAAATAATACAAACATCGTCTAAAAGCATAAAATCTGCTAACATAGATTCTATTAAAAAAATATTAAGTGTGAAAAACTTTCAGCAAGAGTTTGTTAAAATAATTATCAAAAACTTAAAAAGATGACAAAAACTCAACACTATTACGCGGTTATCCTAGCTGGAGGAGGAGGAACAAGGCTTTGGCCAAAATCCCGCAACGATACTCCAAAACAGTTCTTAAAGTTGGCTGGCAACAGAACCATGATCCAAATTGCGGCCGATAGAATCAGGATGATATTACCCTGGGACAGAATAATTGTAGTCACCAACAAACTTTATGAAAAGGATATCAAAGAACAACTTCCAGAAATTCCAGTTAAAAACATCATTGCTGAGCCAGAAAAAAAAGATACTGCCCTCGCAATGCTTGTCGGTTCTCTTTATGCCAAATCTCTTGATCCAAAAGCTGTGGTAATGAATGCAGCCTCAGATCATATAGTTATCGATGACAAAGAATACAAGCGAGTAATCACCAAAGCATTAGAAGTTGCAGAAAATAATGATTATCTCGTTACAGTTGGTATCTCACCAACAGAACCTAATACTGGTTTTGGCTATATCAAAGCAGGAGATGAAATTGAAAAAATTGCTAAGAATTTATCTCTTTACCAAGTTGAAAGTTTTACAGAAAAACCTGACGTTTCCACAGCTAAGAAATATATATCTACTGGCAAATATTTTTGGAATGCAAACATGTATGTTTGGTCTGTTGAGAGCATTATTGCCTCATTTAAAAAATACATGCCCAAAATGCTTAAGATCGCCTCAACACTAGAAGGCTTAAAACATCATAAATTTCATCAAGCTCTTTCAGAAATCTACAAATCGAGTGAAAAGATCTCAATCGATTATGCCATTAGTGAAAAAGCCGACAATTTAGTTTTAATTCCTGGAGATTTTGGCTGGAACGATGTTGGTTTATGGACAGTTGTATACGAGCTAGGTCAAAAAAATAAAGATAAAAACGTAATCTTAAATGATGAAAAAGAAGATAAAATTCTAGCTCTAGAATCAAAAAAGAACTTAATTCATACTAATGATAGACTAGTTGCTTTACTTGGAGTAGATGATATGGTAATTATTGATACTGATGAAATTTTATTAATCGTACCCAAAAAACAGTGTCAAGATATTAAGAAAATTGTTGAAGCTTTAAAAAAAGATAAAAAAACAAAATTTTTATGACATATCGTCAAAAAAAAAGAGTACTTGACTTATTTGTAGCCATCACTCTAATAATTATTTTCCTGCCATTCTGGATAGTTATTCCTATCCTAATAACTCTAGATACGGGTAGACCTGTTATCTTTAAACACAAAAGAGTAGGAAAAAACGGCGAAGAGTTTTGGATTTACAAGTTTAGGTCAATGATTCCTAATGCTCAAAGAGTTCTTGAGCTAAAATATCCCGATCTTTATCAAAAGTTTAAGGCAGGTGATTGGAAAATTGAGGCCAAAAGTGACCCTCGTATTACTAAACTTGGAAGGCTAATTAGAGCCTTCACTATTGATGAGTTTCCTCAACTGTTCAATGTTCTTAAGGGAGAAATGAGTATGGTAGGTCCTCGAGCCTATGTAAAAGAAGAGCTCGATGAGCAGATGGAAAAATTTCCAGAAACAAAAAAGTATAGGAAAAAGATTCTTTCTGTTAAACCTGGAATTACCGGAATATGGCAAACTAGTGGTCGAAACGAGATCCCCTTTATCAAACGTGCTAAAATTGATTCTAGCTACGCTACTGAAAAATCGATTAAACAAGACATCATCATCTTACTAAAAACTC
>CAYTIA010000027.1:0-3780 GCA_964437755.1 uncultured Pseudomonadales bacterium
TTGGCGATGAGGACTAAGTCGTAACAAGGTATCCGTACTGGAAGGTGCGGATGGACCACCTCCTTTCTAAGGAGAATGGTAGGGGCACACGACCCTCTCTCCATACTTGTAGAAATACAAGTGAAATAAAAATCCTAAAAACCTTAAAAATTTTTAGGTCAATTTTTACCACCGTGTTTGTGTCACATGTAAGCGCAACATATTACTGTCTCTTTTGTTAAGGTGAAAATCATACCTTCAAAGATTTTTTCTCCAATTTAATAGCAATCTTAATTAATCAAAAGATTATTTTTTATATTAAAAAGTATCAACTTTATACATTGATAACATCTTAATGTTATTAAACATGTCATTTTTTGTATCTAAAAATATCAAAAGCTCAATTTAATATATAAATATGAATCCAAGTTGTGGAAAAAAAGCTCCTTAAGCAAGTGGTAAAATAAGCATTAAAACAATTATTACAAGTTATTATCTTTCTATGAATCCTGAAAAGTTTACTACCAAAGCAAGCTTGGCAGTTCAAGAAGCTCTCCAACTTGCTATTAACAATAATCATCCAACCATCACCCCACTCCATCTCCTTCAGGCACTAGTAACACAAGCGGATGGTATTGTGCCGTCTTTATTACAAAAACTTGAAATTAACCCTCAGGATATTTCCGCAAAGATTGAACTACTGTTAGATCAACAACCGTCAGTATCTGAACAAACACAACCATATTTATCATCAGAACTAAATAAGATCTTTAGCCAAGCTGAATCAGAGGCAGGAAAACTACAGGACGAGTTTATCAGTACAGAACATCTTTTATTAGGACTACTAGATCAAAAAGAAATTCAAGAGTTGCTAAAAACTGATGCTAAAGAAGTATCAGCAGTTCTTAAAAAAATAAGAGGCAATCAAAAAGTTAATGATCGAGATCCAGAAAACAAATATCAAGCCCTAGAAAAATATACTCAAGATTTTACTCAGCTAGCACAACAGGGCAAGATAGATCCCGTGATCGGACGTGAAGAAGAAATCCGCAGAATCACTCAAATTTTATCTCGAAGAACAAAGAATAATCCAGTTCTTGTTGGTGAGCCAGGCACCGGAAAAACTGCTATCGTTGAAGGCTTAGCAAAAAAAATCATTGACGGTGAAGTTCCAGATGCTCTAAAAAATAAATTAGTTTTAAATCTAGAAATAGGATCTTTATTGGCAGGAGCAAAATATAGGGGAGAATTCGAGGATAGACTCAAGGCTGTCATCAAAGAAGTTGAAAAATCTGATGGCCAAATAATCTTATTTGTTGATGAGCTTCATACAATCGTGGGTGCTGGAGCAGCTGAAGGAAGCACCGATGCAGGCAATATGCTCAAACCAGCTCTTGCCAGAGGCTCTTTGAGAATGATCGGTGCCACTACCATCAAAGAGTATAGAAAATATATTGAAAAAGATGCAGCTCTTGAAAGAAGATTTCAACCCGTACCAGTAGATGAGCCATCAGTAGATGAAGCTATTTCTATTTTGAGAGGAATTAAGGATAAATACGAGGCTCATCATGGAGTTCGCATCAGAGATAATGCGTTGGTGGCAGCAGTTCAGTTTTCAGATAGATACATTAGCGACCGATTTTTACCAGATAAAGCCATCGATTTAATGGACGAAGCTGCTTCAGCAATTAGAATCGAGATTGATAGCAAACCAGAAGAGATTGATTTACTTGAAAAACAGATCAGACAACTAGAAATCGAAAAAGAGGCGCTTAAAAAAGAATCGGATCAAACAAGTAAGGAAAGACTTAAAGAAATTGAGCAGCAATTGGCTGAACTCAAAGAAAAATACCAACAACTCAACCTTCATTGGCAGAATGAGAAAAAAATTCTTGACTCTGTCAAAGAACTGAACAAAAAACTTGATGACCTGAAAGAAGAGGCTCAACAAGCTGAAAGAAACTATGATCTTCAAAGAGCTGCAGAAATAAACTATGGACTCATCCCAGAATTAGAATCACAACTCACCAAACAGCAACAGGAAATCTCAAAGATTCAAAAAGATAGTAAATTACTTAAAGAGGAGGTTACTGAAGAAGATGTAGCGCGTGTGGTTGCCAGATGGACAGGCATACCAGTTGAAAAAATGCTCGAAACAGAAAAAGAAAAACTAATAAAACTTGAGGAAGAATTAGCAAAAAGGGTAGTGGGACAAGAAGAAGCAATCCAAGCTGTGGCGAATGCTGTTCGTCGCAATCGGGTGGGAATCGGTCAGCCCAATCGTCCCATCGGTTCATTTATCTTTTTGGGTCCAACAGGTGTTGGTAAAACTGAACTTGCTAAAACATTAGCTTGGTATCTTTTTGATGATGAAAACAAGATGATCCGCATTGATATGAGCGAGTACATGGAAAAACATTCTGTGGCTCGTCTAATCGGCTCGCCACCAGGATATGTAGGCTATGAAGAAGGCGGACAACTCACCGAAGCCGTGCGCAGTCATCCATATAGCGTCATACTACTTGATGAGATTGAGAAGGCTCACGGAGAGGTCTTTAATATATTGCTCCAAGTGCTTGATGACGGCAGATTAACCGACTCGAAAGGTCGTACCGTTGATTTCAAAAACTCGGTAATTATCATGACCTCAAATCTTGGAAGTGATCTGGTTGCTAAATTTGCAGGAGATAAGCAAAAACAAGAAGACGCTATTCACGCAGAGATCAAGAACCACTTTAGACCAGAGTTTATAAATAGAGTAGACGATATCATTATTTTCCAGCCTTTAACCCAAGATCAAATTCATGAAATTGTTAGACTTCAAGTTAAAGAACTCAATAACCAACTAGAGGCTGAAGAAATCACCCTCAACTTGACTCAAGAGGCAGTTAAACATTTTACAGAAGCTGGCTTTGATCCTGTCTATGGAGCTAGACCTCTCAAAAGATTAATGCAGAAAGAAATACTTGACGTCTTAGCAATGAAGCTTGTCAAAGAAGAAATAAAATCTCATAATAAAGTTACCGTTGATTGGAACGGTAAAAAAGTTGAGCTGAAATAGTATTTCAATAAATGAATTAACTGCCAATAATTATTGGCAGTTAATTCATTTTATCAAGGAGTAAAACCCTCGGCGGTTTTGTCTTGCCTTGCAAGATTAATTATCTACCTTACTTCTTCTTTTGTAACAGAAATCGAGTATTGATCAGAAAAGCTCTCATCAAGAACTGAGTACAATCCGTTTATGAAGTCTGGATCATTAATTAATGATGTTTCAGTTCCATCCCAACAAGAATATTTGTCACACCCCCCAACAGAGTAAGTAATTCCACTTGTTAACCAATCTTGATGGTTTTGGTCAACAAATGTTTGCAATATTTCACACTCGTTTTTCTGAGAACAATCATCAAGAACAACATCATTATTACTAATTTTTATAGAACCAATTTTTTCTTGTGTAGCTAATGAAAAGAAATCAATAGACTTGATTTTCACCTTATTTTCTTGAGTGGATCTAGATAATTCTTTGTTAACATATACTTTTTTGTTAAAAATTAGATCATAAATAGCAAGAAAGCTCAGGATAATAATCAATATGATAAATATCTTCTTAAGAATTTGGTTTGAAAAAATATAACACTTACTCATATAAAATAAGATTAATTAATAATCTAGAATCATAATTAATCTTATGATAGAATCTGCTAGTTAACAAGCTCATATCGATCTTGCTAATCAAAATGTCATGGGTGACTAGCTCAGGTGGTTAGAGCGCTATCCTGATAAGATAGAGGTCTATGG
>CAYTIA010000028.1:0-3146 GCA_964437755.1 uncultured Pseudomonadales bacterium
CTAAATAAACATCAATCCTTGTATCATAGCCAAGACTTGGAAAAACTGGTCTATATTCACCATAGCGAGTAAAAACGCTACCCGTAATCTCGGTATGATAATCCCCACCTGCTGAAAAAATACCATTTGTTCCAGAAGCAACCCTATTTATTTCACCTCCGAAATTAAACCAGACATCATTATAACCTGGGTTTGTTGGAGATTCATCTTGAGGTACTTCGAATGTTACCACAAACACCGTCATGTGCTCTACACCTTCTACCTTAACTATTCCTTTTTCTTCATCTACTGTGACTTCTTGCTCCGTCTCTACCTTACTCACCTTTTTCTCATCTAGTAAATCCTCCTCTGTATCAGCAAAAACTACCTCCACCTTAGTCCCTTCATTCTCTAAACTTTCTGGTTTAGGCAAACTTAAATCAAACTCAAAAGTTCCATTTTCCATCTCGGTGGTAATGTCATAAGCTAAATCTGTGCCAAACTTCTCTGCCATCTCCTCACTTAACTCGACCTGACGAATGGTTAGGGGGCTCGTTTTTTCTGGCAGTTTATTAAACTTAACTGAAACCTTGTCATTAAATGGAAAAACAAATTCCTTGCTCTCAACTACCGACTCTACTGTAGTTGCAGTTTTACTCTCTGCATCTGTTAACCAGTTGATCCATTGAGTATCTTCTTGCAAAAGTTCTAGTGAGTCGGTTTCAAAACTGTTACCAACCAACTCGCCATCTACTTGTTTGTGTAAATAGTAACTGCGAATTACATCTCCATCCTGAACCTTAAAAACCATCTTTTGCCAATTATGATTAATGAAGTCTTCATTTGACTGCGTACCAATAAAAAGCACATTTTCAGAATTAGCTACCAATTCACCATGAACCGCTTGTGCGGTTTGATCATGTAAATAGTAAAGAGCATAAGGAAACGCCTCACTACTATTGCTATTGGTTTTAACTACCAATTGATTAGCATGATCCGAGTCTTCAGTTAAAAAGGACAAGAATGATTTAGAGTCTGCAATAGTTTCAGCATCATCATTTGCTAATGCCTGAGGAATCAAGTGAGCCAATGGGGCAAAGGGGGCAAAAAGAGCAAAAGCAAGTTGTGTAACTAATAACAGGGTTGCAATTTGACGTTTGACTCTTTTTGTCATAATGGCTTTTGATATTTTTTGATTTTGTTGGAAATTTTTTATTGATAATTGAAGAAAATGACCAGTTTTTCACTAGTTAGTGTGTAATATATCAGTATCAAAATATGAAAACAATCATTAAAAATGATTGTAAGTAACTCAGATATATTTGCCGGTTATAGTGATCTAATTTTCCCCCAAACTTACGCTCAAATTTGGAATTTTTATATATTTGTTATACAATAACTATGTCAAAATAATATATAGGCTATCAAGTTCTCAATTAACATACAGCCAATCCATTTCCAAACAAATTATTTATTCATATGAGTCCTTTTACTCAGACAGAGCAGGCATCAGCTAACTCAAAGAATACGCTATCTCGTAGAAGTTTTATGCAAATAGGCGCATTGTTTACTGCGTGGCTAATGACTATAGTGTCTGGTTGCACCACTCCAAGTGCTGAGACAGATTCTTTTAATGGTCAAGGCTTAGAAACAACTCTTAAGCTGATTCGCGGAGAGAAGCCCACAGCTGAAGAGGTGGCCACCATGATTAACCAGCTTCAGCTAGCTAGAGAAGCTCAGCTGGCAGGAATTTTAATTGACATTATCCGCCTTCAGCCAGACATAGATATTGATGTTCTCTTAAGAAATATTGGTCGAAGTTCAGAAGAAATTAAACAAAACATCTCTGATTTACTCAGACGATTATCTAAAGAAGTGGATTTATTTCACTATGATCATCCTGTTAATCATCGCATGGCATTTGCCCAAGCAAAAGCTAGAGAAGAAGGTGTGGCAGTAAACGATTACCTTGCACGACAGCTATTTGAAAGACTTGAGCCGTTAATTAGTAAATGCCCAGACTTGGTGGGCCTTTTTCCATCGTTTTGTCCTTGGTCAGTTTGTGTTGAAAGAAGAACCATTCCTCAAGAGGCTTTTTTACAAGTTCAACTTGCATTGTATTATTACGAACAACTGCAACCCTTTTTCATAAGTGGCTTTATGCCTAACGACTACGATCACTTATTTATGGCAGGTTCAATCGCTCAAAAAGTTGAGGAGGCTAACTGGGTTTCTAAACAGGGAATAATTGATGCTGCTCATGAAGCAATGCTTGTGGCTTTATTTCCGATGATACCTGAAGAGTTTATTCTTCAGAATGATGAGAAACGCCTTGGAGATAGATCAAGCACCATTGCTCTATTTGGAGAACAGCTCACCGATATCTGCTTATATCTACTTCGCAAAAGTCTAAATAACGAGATAATTTTTCAAAAAATTCAAACTCTTTTTAGTCAGCTACAACAACAAATAGATCCAACTAGAATTGTTTCTCAGGATGAAGTTAGATTATTGTTGTCAGACCCAGCCAATGAAAAAAGAGTAAGGGATGCCATCTCCAGCAGTATTAGCAGAATGGCTATTAAACGAGAAGTCAACTTAACTGAACAGTTCAAACCAATTGTTAAACCAATGACAGTTATTACTTTTAAAGGAAGTAACCAACAAATTGTGATTCCTGAAGAAACATTCCCAAGAAGTAATATTTTGCATCAAACAGCTAAGCTTTTTATTCCTTCACATCACCAAGATACAGATGGGGTAACAAAAGTTTTTGCTGAATACATCACTCTGCTCAAAACAAACCCTCAAGACTTTGTCTCAACACAAGAGTTAAAGGGGTTACAATTTTTCTATCTTGATAATGAAATCATTGCCGTATCTGGCCAAAATGTTAATATTTTCTTACAAATTTTCCCAAGTGCTCTGACCCTTGCTATCCAAAGTATCACTCATAAAAAACGAGGTGAGCTGGGAGCTACCATTGATAATGCTGAAGACTGGGTTGATCAAGGATTAGCTGAACTTGGAGAATTTATTGGAATAGGGAGCAAAAACTCTCTTCAAGGACATCGTGTTGTTGGCACACTCGCTGTTTGCAAAACAGATCCAAAAGAGTACATAGACATAGCTACTCCACTTGAGCACCCAGCCAACTCTCTCTTTTG